>NZ_DATILJ010000287.1:0-26532 GCF_035476535.1 Aquabacterium sp. | reverse complement strand
GCGGGCACGCTGGACCTGTCGGTGTTCGAGCATGTGTGCAGCCCGCTGGACCAGGTCAACGAAGCGATCTCGGGCATTGCCCAGCGCAACGGCGGCTTCAGCAATTTCGTGATCAACCCCTGAACAAGGAGCCGACGATGCAAGTCAGACGAGTGGTCACGGGCATCGGGCCCGAGGGGCGTTCCGGCGTCGTCTCCGACGCGCCGGCGCCGCGCAGCGCCGAGTTCGCCAGCGTGCCGGGCTTTGCCTCGGCGCTGATCTGGTCCACGCCGGCCGGCGCAGCCGTCGGCCAGGGCACGCCGAAGGACGATTCACCGCAGGTGTCCTTCGTGCCGGGACCCGGCGAGACACGGTTGATGATGGTGAAGTTTCCGCCCGACTCGGTGATGATGCGGCCCGAGTTCGATGGTGCGGCCTTCGGCGCCGAGTTCGCGCGCAATGCGCCGGGCCTGGCCGAGACCTTCGAGATGGATCACCCGGGCATGCACACCACGAACAGCATCGACTACGACGTCGTGCTGGACGGCGAGATCGTGCTCGAACTCGACGATGGCCGGGAAGTCATCTTGCGCCAGCACGACGTGGTGGTGCAGAACGGCACCCGCCACGCCTGGCGCAACCGCACGGACCGGCCGGCGACGATGCTGTTCGTGCTGGTCGGCGCCGGGCGGCGTTGAGCGGCAGGCACTGAGCGGCATTCAGCCCGCCCCGGGCGCTGCGACGCGAGCCTCCTTTGGCTGATGGCACTTTTGTGCATAGAATGCCAGGCACCGACGAAAGGCCTTCATGCAGGAGCACGCCCCCCCACTCGTGGATCAAGCCTTCCAGCGCTTGCGCAAGGATGTGCTGATCGGCACCTATGCCGCCGGCGCCAAGCTCAAGGTGGAAGAGCTGCAGGCCGCCTACGGTTTTTCAAGCAGCCCGCTGCGCGAGGCCTTGAGCCGGCTGTCGCAGGAAGGGTTGGTGCGGGCCGACGAGCGACGTGGTTTCCGCGTGGCGCCGCTGTCGCCGGAAGACCTGCAGGACATCACGCGCATGCGGCTGATGCTGGACGTGCCGGCGCTGCAGGAAGCCATCACGCAGGGCGATGACGCCTGGGAAGCCGCCATCGTCGCCGCCTTTTATCGCCTGGATAAGGTGGAGGCGCGCCTGCCGGACGGCCCGGTGCTGCTGGACGAAGAATGGAGCGGCCTGCACCGCGACTTCCATGCCGCGCTGCTGGCCGCCTGCCCGTCGCAGCGCCAACTGGCGTGGAGCGCCAGCCTGTTCGACCAGGCGGAGCGCTACCGCCGCTTTTCGGCGCGCTTTCGCAAGAGCGCGCGCCGCAAGTCGAACGAACACAAGAAGCTGATGGACGCGACGCTGCGGCGGGATGCCGACACGGCCTGCGCGCTGCTGACGGAGCACATCCGCGGCACGCTGCGCAACGTGGAAGCGGCGTTCGAGATGGCCGCGGCTGGTTGATATCGGTCGTTGGGGCTTTGGCTTTGGCTTTGTTGTAGGGCGGCGATCTTGCGTGGCACTGCGCCGGGTCCCGCCCGCCGGGGCGGAATCCCGGCACCGTGCCCTGGCGCAGTGCCACGCAAATTTCACCGCCACCGGCAAAGCAGGCCGATGCGACCTTGGCCTCAAACCAGGCCGGCACGAACGCGCGCCAGCAACTGCAGCGCCTCATCGACCGACGCCGCCGTGCTGTGCACGCAATGATCCGGCCGGACCACGGCAAAACGGCGGCCCAGCTGGGCCAGCCAGGACAGCAGGACCGGCATGTCCTCCACCGCGTGCACGACGCCAGGAACGGCGTCTTGGGACATCTGGCCGGGAACGGCGTCCTGCGACGCCCCGAACTGCACCAGCACGCCATCCAGCGGCTTCAGCGCCTCGAGCAGCACGTCGCGTTCGGTAGCAGTCAAAGCCTCGGCCGCGACGAGACGCACGCCGCGGCCGGTCAGATCGTCCAGCCGCACGAAATGCTCACCGGCACGCACCAGCGGTTGCGGCAGCAGCGTGCCGGCGCCGGGTGTGTCGCGCTCGATCAGCCCATCGGCCAGCCCGGGGATCATGTCCTGCCGGTAGCGCGTGCTGACCTGGCCGCCTTGCTCGGCCAGCAGGCGCGCATCGCGCTCGCGGGCGCGCTGGGGGTCGCGCTCGCAGATCACGCGGCCCAGCTCCAGCGCGGTGCGGGTGGTGGCCACCACATGCGGCCGGCGCTCCAGCGCGTAGCTGTCCAATAGCGTCTGCGAGGAGCGGCCACGGATCACGCGCTCGAGCTTCCAGGCCAGGTTCAAAGCGTCGCGCAGACCCTGCACCATGCCTTGCGCCATGAAAGGCGGCGTCATGTGCGCAGCGTCGCCGGCCAGCAGGATGCGGCCGCGCCGCCATTCATGGGCCACCAGGCCGTGAAAGCGGTAGGCCGCGGCGCGCCAGATCTCGGCCTCGCCGGGTTTCAGCCAGCGCTCCAGTAGCGGCCACAGCTGCTCGGGCGGGAAATCGGGCGACAGGCTGTCGCCGGGCAGCAGCATGATCTCCCAGCGCCGGTGGCGACCCACGCCGGTGACAAAGGTGCAGGGACGCTCGGCCTCGCAGTACTGCACCTGGGTCTGCGGCAATTCGGCCAGCTTGGCATCGGAGACGATGGCGTCCACCACCAGCCAGGGCTCGTCGAAACCCAGGTCTTCCAGCGTGATGCCCAGCCGCTTGCGCACCGGGCTGGAGCCGCCGTCGCAGGCAATCAGCCAGGGCGCGACATAACGCGTGACATCAGCGTCGCCGGGCAGCACCACGTCGGCCCAGGCCTGGGCGCCGTCCTGGCCGACCTCGCGCACGTCGGCGCTGGTGGCCACCTGCACGTTCGGCAGCTCGGCCAGGCGGTCGCGCAGGATGCGCTCGAAAGCCGGCTGTTCGAACACGTAGTTCGGGGCCCAGCCCAGGCGGTGCGGTGGCGGCGCGGCGTCCAGGCGCTTGATCAGCTGCCCGTCCATGCCGCGGTACTCACTCGGCCGGTACGGTGCGATGTGCGGCGCCAGCCGGTCGGCCACCTGCAGTTCCTGCGCGATGCGCATCACCTCGTGGTCCAGGCCCGCGGCGCGTGGCAGCGGGAACAGGTCGGGCAGGCGGTCGAACACCGCCACGCGCAGCCCGCGCTGGCCCAGCAGGCCCGCCAGCGCGGCGCCGGTGGGCCCCAGGCCCACGATGATCACATCGGTTTCTCTCATGCGGCGCTCGGGGTGGTCGTGGTCATCGTGGCCATCATGGCAGTCGGGGGGCGGGTGGCTCAGGCCTGCTGCACGACAGGGTTGCGCAGCACGCCGATGGCCTCGATCTCGACCTCGATGGTGTCGCCCGGCTTCATGTAGCGCGGCGGCTTGCGGCCGAAGCCGACGCCCGCCGGCGTGCCGGTGACGATCACGTCGCCCGGTGCCAGCGTGAAGATCGTCGAGGAGTAGGCGATCAGCCGCGGGATCGAGAAGATCAGGTGTCCGGTGTCGCTGGATTGCACGACCTCGCCATTCAGGCGCGTCTCCAGCTTGAGCTTGCGGCCGGGTTCGATCTCGTCGGCGGTGACCATCCACGGGCCGAAGGGACCGGTGTTCTCGAAGTTCTTGCCCGAGGCGATCTGCTTGGCGTGGAACTGCCATTCGCGCACGCTGACATCGTTGTAGACGCTGTAGCCGGCGATATGCTTCCAGGCATCGGCCTCGGCGATGTCGCGCCCGCCCTGGCCGATGATCACCGCCAGTTCGCCTTCCCAGTCCAGCGTCTCGGACACACGCGGCCGCACGACGGGTTGGTCATGGCCCACCTGCGACCGCCACACGCGCAGGAAGATCGGCGGGAAGTCCGACAGCTCGCGCTGCAGGCCCGCGGCGAGGGCCTCGTTATGGTGGTCCAGGTAGTTGCGCACGGCGCAGATGATCTTCTCCGCCTGCGGAATGACCGGCAGGTACTCGATCTCGCTGAGCTTCGCGGCGATCGGGCGCCCCTTCACGTGCTCTGCTGCTTCGAGGTAGGCGCCGCAGGCGATGTAGTCGCGCAGCGTGGCCACGCCCTCGCGCCAGGTCGACAGGTCGACCACGCCGTCGCCGACGACGGCACCCCAGGCTTCGCGGCCGGCGCTTCGGTAGGTGAGGAGTTTCATGGAACTTGCTCCGAGTTGAGTGGCGCCGGGACGGCACCGGGATGGCTTGCGTGTTAACGCATGAAAAGCATTTTATGCATAAAAATGGAAGACGTGGCAGCTTTCGGCGCTCAGCCGCCGCCCAGATAGGCACGCTGCACCGCCGGATCCTGCCGCAGTGCCTCGGCGCTGCCTTCGCCGACCACGCGGCCGGTGGCCATCACGTAGCCGCGGTCGGCGATGGCCAGGCTCAGGTGGGCGTTCTGCTCGACGAGCAGGATGCCCACGCCGAGCGCCTTCACCTGGCGCACGGCCTGGAACAACTCCTGCGCCATCAGCGGGCTCAGGCCCAGCGAGGGCTCATCCAGCAGCAGCATCGTGGGCTCGGACATCAGCGCGCGGGCCACCGCCACCATCTGCTGCTCGCCGCCGCTCATCGTGCCCACCGTCTGCTTCAGCCGTTCACCGAGCCGCGGAAAGAGCTGCAGCGCGCGTTCGAGGTTGCGCTTCTCGCCGCTGCGCGCGCGCGGGGGCAGGGCGCCGAGGCGCAGGTTTTCCAGCACGCTCAAGTCGGCGAAGAGGCCGCGTCCTTCGGGCACCAGCGCCAGGCCGGCGTTCACCAAGTGATGCGGCGGCATCGCCAGCAGGTCGCGACCGGCTAGCGTGACGCGGGCGCCGGGCCCGGGCTGGCGCATGCCGCCCAAAGCGCGCAGCAGCGTGGACTTGCCGGCACCGTTGGCGCCGAGCATCACCACCAGTTCGGCAGGCCGCACTGTCAGGTTCACCGCGTCGAGCGCGCGGTGCTTGCCGTAATCCACCGTGAGGGCGCTGACTTCAAGCATGGGCACGCCCCAGGTAGACATCGATCACCGCCGGATCGGCCAGCACCGTGGCCGTGGGGCCTGCGGCCAGGCCGCTGCCGGTGCTCATCACCACGCAGCGGTCGCACAGCGCGCGCACGGCTTCCATCACATGCTCCACGAGCACGACCGTGAGGCCGGACGATCGCAGCGCGGCGATCAGCGTGATGCCCTGCTGCAGTTCGGTCGGGTTGAGCCCGGCCAGCCACTCGTCCAGCAGCAGCAGCCGGGGCTTCAGGGCCAGCGCCCGAGCCAGTTCCAGCCGCTTCTGGTCGATGTAGGTCAGCTCGCCGGCCTGCACGTGGGCGCGTGGCGCCAGGCCGACCCGCTCGATCAGTTCCATGGCCTCGGCCACCGACGCGGCGCCGAACACCGGCTTGGCACGGAAGGCCAGGCCGACCTGCACGTTTTCCAGGCAGCTCATGCCCGGCAGCACGCGCACCAGCTGGAAGGTACGCGCCACGCCGGCGCGGGCGATGTGGTGCGGCGCCAGGCGGTCGATGCGCCGGCCATCGAAGTGGATGCGGCCGCCGCTGGCGGCCAGCGCGCCGGAGATCAGGTTCAGCGCCGTCGTCTTGCCCGAACCGTTGGGGCCCAGCAAGCCCAGCACTTCACCACGCGCGACGCTGAAGCTCAGGCCGCTGACGGCGCGCAGGCCGCCGAAGGATTTCTGCAGGTCTTCGACCTCCAACAACGCGCTCATGAACGTGCCTCCTTCAAGCTGCCGGCAGCCCGGCGCCAGGTCCAACGCTTGAGCAGTGCCACCACGCCACCCGGCAGCACGAAGACGATGACCAGGAAGGTGGCACCCAGCAGCACCGGAAAGTAGTTGGGGAAGTGCACCGACAGCAGCTCGAACAGCGCGGTCAGCGGCACCACGCCGGCCAGCGGGCCCAGCCAGTGCCCGGGGCCGCCGAGCAAGGCCATGATCAGCACCTGGAACGACACGTTGGCATTGAAGACGATGCCCGGATCGATGTAGGTCCAGCGCGGTGCGATCACCGCGCCCACCAGCGTCATGAAGCCCGCGCTCAGCACGAACAGCAGCACCTTGGTCCGCGTGGTGGCTATGCCCAGGTGGCGGGCCGCCGTCTCGTCCTCGCCGATCACGCGCAGCGCCAGCCCCAGCCGCGAGCGGCGCATCCACCAGCCGGCCGCCAGGGCGAGCGCCAGCAGCGCCAGCAGTTGCCAGTAGATGGCGAGCTGCGGGATGTCCAGGAACACGTAGCGGCCACTCGTCTTGGTGATGTTCACCTCGTACCAGCCCACCAGCTGCTTGATCAGCTCGGCCAGACCGAAGGTGAACACGACGAAGTACACGCCCGACAGCCGCAAGGTGGCCAGGCCGACCAGCAGCGCGATCAAGGAGCCGATGCCCAGCGCCGCGGTCAGCACCAGCGGCCAGGGCATCAGTTCGCCGAGCACCGCCACGGTGTAGGCGCCGACGCCGTAGAACGCCGTGGTGGCCAGCGAGATGTAGCGCGTGGGGCCGGAGAACAGCGCCCAGGCGGTGGCCATGGTCGCGAACTGCAGCAGGTTGATGCCGTAGGACAGCAGGTAGTCGTTGCGCAGGGCCAGCGGCAGCAGCGCCATCACCACCACGCCGGCCATCACCGCAAGCGCGGGGGTGTCGATCGTGTGTTTCATCATCGTGCCACCCGCCGAGCGAACAGGCCCTGGGGCCGCACCAGCAGCACCAGCAGGAAGATCAGGAAGGTGGCGGCCAGCGTCAGCCCGGGGTCGATGAAGCGGGCCACCAGCGTCTCGACGAAAGCCAGCAGCAGGGCCGCGGCCAGGCAGCCCATCACATTGCCGACACCGCCGAGGATGACGATGACCAGTGCCTTCATCGTGAACGCCACGCCTTGTGAGGTGCTGAAGGGCAGGAACATGCTCACCAGCACGCCGGCGCCGATGACCAGCGCACCGCCCAGCGCGAAGGCCAGCGCCGCCATCGCCCGCGGATCGATGCCCACCAGGTGCGCGAAGCGCGGCGCATTGGCCATCGCCCGCATCGCCGTGCCCCAGCGTGTCCACGCCAGCCCGCCGTAGACCGCCACGCACAGCGCGGCAGCAACACCGGCCGCCAGCAGCCGGTTGGCCGCCACCGGCGTGCCGCCCACGCTGACGCCCTGCGCCAGGAAGCCGTAGCTCTGGTAGCCGCCGCCGAACAGCACCAGCAGCACGCCCTCAATGACGAACAGCAGGCCGAAGGTGGCGAGGATGCTGTCCACCTCCAGCGCCGCCGGAGTGGCCGCGCGCCGCACCAGCGGCGCCAGCAGGCCGCGGTACAGCAGCCACTGCAGCGCGAAGCCCACCGGCAGCGCCAGCGCGAAGGCGGCCAGCGGGTTCAGCACGCCGGCGCCGAACAGCGCATAGGTGGCAAAGGACGCGGCGATCATCACCTCGCCGTGGGCGAGGTTCATGATGCGGGCCACGCCGTACTGCAGCGTGAGGCCCAGCGCGATCAGCGCGTAGATGCCGCCGAGCGTCAGCCCGCCGACGAGAACTTCGACGATCAGCATGGCATGGTCCGTGATGTGTTCCGTGGTGCGCGCCGTGCCGTCACTGCCAGGCCGGCTTGGGGATCACCGGCGCCTTGGCGCCCGGCTTGCTCTCGGGGGCGATGCCCTGGAACACGCCGTTCTGCCACTGGCCGATCATGAAGGTCGCGCCGTTGAGCACCGGGTTGCCGAGGCGGATGGTGCCCAGCACGGTGTCGAAGCTGCCGCTCTTGATGTCCTTCAGCACGGCCTCGCGGTCGGTCGTTCCCACCCGCTCGATGGCCTGCTGCAGCACCTGCAGCGAGGCGTAGGTGACCGGGCTGGCCCAGTTCTCCGCGTCCTTGCCGTTGGCCGCCTTGAAGCGCGCGAGGTAGTCCTTCATGCGCGGTGAATCGCCGTCGATGCCGCCGAAGCCCATCTGGCCTTCGGCGCCGGCGCCGTACTTGGCGCGGAAGAACGGGAACTGCGTGCCGATGCCGGTGAAGAACACCTTGGTGTTCAGGCCGGCCACGCGGGCCTGGTCGCTCAGCAGCACGGTGTCCGGCGGGTAGGAGAAGGCGATGAAAACGTCGGGCGCCTGGGCCTTGATCTCGTTGAGCAACGGCGACAGGTCCTGCGAGCCCGGTGGGTAGCTCTTGTCGACGACGAGCTTGAAACCGTGCTCCAGCGCCTGCTTGCGCGCGGCCGAGGCGTTCTCGACACCGAAGGCGTCGGCCACGTGGATCATCGCGATCTTGTCGCCGATGCGTCCGGCCTTGCGCGCGGCCTCCAGCAGGTTCATCAGCGCGTCCGCATAGCGCCGGTTGTCGCCGAGCAGGAAGAAAAGGTTGGGCCAGCGCTTGGTGAGCTCAGGCGCGCGCTCGGTCTGCACGGTGGTGCCCAGCAGCGGCAGGCCGTGCTTGGCGAAGGTGGGGGCGGCCGCGATGTTGGCGGCCGTGCCGGCTGGCGGTAGCACGAAGTCGACCTTGTCCTGTGTGATCAGGCGCTCCACCGCACGCACCGTTTCCTCCGTGCTGGAGCGGTCGTCGTACTCCACCACCTCGATGGGCACGCGCTTGCCGTGGGCCTTGAGCATCAGGCCGCCGGCGGCGTTGACCTCCTTCACCCACATGTCGTAGTTCGGGCGGATGGTGACGTCCGTCAGCGCCGCATTGGGGCCGCTCTTGGCCAGCGACCAGCCGATGCGGATGCTCTTGGGCGCTTCCTGCGCCATCGCCAGCGTGAAGCTGCCGGCCGCCGTGATGGCGGCCAGCGAAGCACGGATCCAGGGTTTGCGGCTCATCGTCGTCTCCGGGGTGGTGCGGACGCCGGATGAACCGGACACCGCTTGTTAATGCGTAGAGATGAGTTTATGCATAAAACTAGAATTACCCATTGGTGATTGCCCGCAGCCAGGCAGCGACGTGCACGGCTGCGCACGCAGCCGTGCACGTCGGCGACGATGAGGTTCTCATTGCGGGGGCTGGCGGCTCGGCGCCGCCCTGCGGGGAAAGCGCTAGCTCGCGGCTGACGTGGCCGCCAGGCCCAGCATCGCGGCGTAGCGCAGGCCGATGTAGGCGTGCTCGCGCATCAGCATCTCGGCCCGAGCCGACTCGCCGCGTTCCAGCGCGTCGAAGATCAGCCGGTGGTGGACTTGCGCCAGGCGAAGCTTGTCCAGCTCCTTGCCCAGTGCGTTGCGATCGATGGTGATCGAATCTGCCGAGGCGAAGGGCAGGTGGTTGTTGCGGGTGATCGCGTCGCCGATCACCCGGCTGCCGGTGGCGTGCACGATGCTGTCGTGGAAGCGCGCGTTGAGCCGGCTCCAGCGTTCGATGTGGGCCTCGCTCAGCGGCGCCTCGGCCAGCACCTGCTCTCCTTCTTCCAGGCAGCCGAGCAACACCGCGCGCACGGCGGCGTCCAGCCCGCGTTCGGCCAGGCGCCGCGCCGCCAGGCCTTCCAGTGCACCGCGCACCTCGATGCCGCAGAGCACATCGGCCTCGGAGAACTCCCGCACGACGAAGCCGCGCTTGCCGGTTTTCTGCAGCAGCCCCTCCTGTTCCAGCGTGCGGAAGGCCAGCCGCACCGGCGTGCGCGAGACGCCCAGCGCTTCGGCCACCGAGAGCTCGGCCAGGCGCTCGCCGGCGGCATAGCGGCCGTCCATGATGAGTTTTCGCAGCGAGGTCACGACGCTGGTGGTGCCGGGCAAAAAACCGTCGATTGGATCCAATTTAATCTCCGTGCTTGCATTTATCGGCGATTTTAGGCACCATTGGATCCCATCAATGGGATCTAATCAGCCGGAGACACGATGTTCCCCCGAAACACCTGGTATGTGGCCGCCACGCCCGATGAAGTGGCCGACAAGCCCTTGGGCCGCACAATCTGCAACGAACGCCTGGTCTTCTACCGCGGTGCCGGTGGCCAGGTGGTGGCGCTGGAAGACTTCTGTCCGCACCGCGGCGCGCCGCTGTCGCTGGGCCGCGTCTGCGAAGGCGAGCTGATCTGCGGCTACCACGGGCTGAAGATGGGCTGCGACGGCAAGACGGTGTCGATGCCGGGCCAGCGCGTGCGCGGTTTCCCGGCCATCCGCAGCTTCCCGGTGGTCGAGCGCTGCGGTTTCATCTGGGTCTGGCCGGGCGAGGCCGGCCTGGCGGATCCCGCCAAGATCCACCCGCTGCCCTGGGCCGAGAACCCGGCCTGGGCCTACGGCGGCGGGCTGTACCACATCCAGTGCGAGTACCGGCTGATGATCGACAACCTGATGGACCTGACGCACGAGACCTACGTGCACGCCACCAGCATCGGCCAGCCCGAGATCGACGAGACGCCGTGCGCCACGCGCACCGAGGGCGACGAGGTGATCACCAGCCGCTTCATGAACGGGATCCTGCCGCCGCCGTTTTGGCAGATGGCGCTGCGCAGCAACGGCCTGCCCGACGACCAGCCGGTGGACCGCTGGCAGATCTGCCACTTCTCGCCGCCGTCGCACGTGATGATCGAAGTCGGTGTCGCGCTGGCCGGCAAGGGCGGCTACGACGCGCCGCCGGAGTTCAAGGCCTCCAGCATCGTGGTCGACTTCATCACCCCGGAATCGGACAGCTCGCACTGGTACTTCTGGGGCATGGCCCGCAACTTCAAACCCGAAGACCAGGCGCTGACGGCGCAGCTGCGCGAAGGCCAGGGCAAGGTCTTCTCCGAGGATCAGCAAATCCTCGAACAGCAGCAGGCCAACCTGCTGCGCTGGCCCGAGCGCAAACTGCTGATGCTGAACATCGATGCCGGCGGCGTGCAGTCGCGCCGTGTGCTGGACCGTGTCATCGCAGCCGAGCGGGCGCCGATGCAGCCGGGCGGCGCAGGGATCCCGGTGACCCCCCCAACAGCGTGAGGCCTGCATGAACACCCCTTTCTTGTCGGTTCGCGTCGCGCGCAAGGCCGTCGCCGCGCAGGACATCTGCGTCTTCGAACTCGTCGCGGCCGATGGCGCGGCGCTGCCGCCGTTCACCGCCGGCGCGCACATCGACGTGCAGCTGCCCGGCGGGCTGACGCGCCAGTACTCGCTGTGCAACCCGCCGCATGAAACGCAGCGCTACCAGATCGGCGTGCTGCGCGACGCTGCCTCGCGCGGCGGCTCGCTCGCGATGCATGAGCAGATCCAGGCCGGCCAGCAGCTGACGATCAGCGCGCCGAAGAACCACTTTCCGCTGGTCGCCGGAGCTGGCCGCAGCCTGCTGCTGGCCGGCGGCATCGGCGTGACGCCGATCCTCTGCATGGCTGAGGCGCTGGGCGCCGCCGGTGCCGATTTCGAGATGCACTACTGCACTCGTTCGCGCACGCACGCGGCCTTCCTGGATCGCCTCGCGGCCGCTCCGTTTGCAAGTCAGGTGTCATTACATTTCGACGACGAAGCGCCAGCGCAGCGGCTGGACATCGCCGCGCTGCTGGCCTCGGTGTCGGCCGACACCCACCTCTACGTCTGCGGCCCCAAGGGCTTCATCGAAGCGGTGCTGGCCAGTGCGCGCGCGCAGGGTTGGGCCGAGGCCCGCCTGCACTGCGAATTCTTCGCCGGCGAAGTGATCAACGTCGACACCGACGCGGCCTTCGAGGTCGAACTCAAGCGTTCGGGCCGCGTGGTCACGGTGCCCAAGGGCATCACCATCGTCAAGGCGCTGGGCGATGCCGGCATCGACGTGATGGTCTCGTGCGAGCAAGGCGTGTGCGGCACCTGCCTGACCCCCGTGCTCGAAGGCCAGCCGGACCACCGCGACAGCTACCTCACGCCCGAGGAGCAAGCCGCCAACGACCAGATGCTGCTGTGCTGTTCACGCGCCAAGAGTGCGCGGCTGCTGCTGGACTTGTAAGCGGGGCATCGGGTGCGCCGGCCGGCGCGGCTTCGAGCTCGGCAATCTGCTGGCTCAGCGCCGGCCCGTGAGGTCCGCAGTCGTGCTCGCGAAGCGCGCCGCCCAGTCTTCGACCGTCGCGAAACCGGGGTCGGCGCGGCAGGCGGCTTCGGTCGCGGCCCAGATCTCGGTGTCGGACTGCTCCAGGTCCAGTGGGTCGCCATGCGGCTGCGGCACGTACCAGGGCGTGTCGAGGTAGACCTCGATGGTGTTGCCCTCGGGATCCAGGAAGTAGATCGACAGCGCGTTGCCGTGGTTCATGCCGCGCATCTGCGTGGCGCCGCCGGCCAGCGCGTTGCTGCGCACACGGCGCAGATCGTCGATGGCGGTGATCTTGAACGACATCTGCATCACCGTGCTCGGTGTATCCGCCGCACGCCCGCTGGCCAGCACCAGCTGGTGGTGCTGCGTCGGCGAGCCGCTCAGGAAGTTCAGCTGGAACTTGAAGTTGCGGCCTTCGCCCTGGTCGGTGAGCTGCAGGCCGAAGACCTGGGTGTAGAAGCGCGTCATCGCATCGATGTCGTGCACGAAGATGCCGAAGTGCGAAAGCTGCGGAATGCAGACGGGGTTCATGGTGTTTCCAGGTTGGGGCGCTCAGGGGTGCAGCACCAGTTTGCCCACCGTGTCGGGCGCGTCCAGCAGTTCATGGGCGCGGCGGGCCTGGTCCAGCGGCAGCACCGTGGCCCGCGGTGCGCGCACGGCACCGCTGGCCATGGCGTCGATCGCGGCCTGCATCAGTGCGCGGCGCTGCGTGGTGTCGGCGTCGAAGCTGTGCATCGAGAACACACGCACCGCCAGGCTGCGGCCGAGCAGCGTGCGCAGTTCGGCGAACACATCGGCGCTGGGTGGGCCGGCAACGATGTTGTAGGAGACGGCCAGGCCCAGCGGCGCCAGCGACCGCAGGCAGTCGATGAACAGCGCCGCGCCGACGGCGTCGACCGCGAGATCGACGCCGCGCCCGCCGGTCAGCGCCATCACCTGCGCCGGCAGGTCGGGCGCCCGCGGGTCCAGCGCTGCGTGCGCGCCGTTCTCCAGCACGAACTTGCGCTTGTCCGGCGAGTTGGCGGTGGCGATGACCTGCAGGCCGCGGCCGCGCGCCGTCTGCACCATCGCCGAAGCCACGCCCCCGGCGGCGCCGGTGAGCAGCACCGAGCGCACCGCCGCGGCCGCGCCGCAGCCGAACAACAACGCCTGCGCCAATTGGAAGTTAGGCAGGCTTACCGCGTCGTCGAAGCTGATGGCGTCCGGCAGCGGGTACAGCGCCTCGGCCGGCGCGCAGGCGTATTCGGCGTAGCCGCCGCCGCGTTGCGGCAGCTCGCGCGAGCTCAGCAGCACGCGCTGGCCCGCGGCCAGCCCGTGAACGCCGGGGCCGAGGGCATCGACGACGCCGGCCAGCTCATTGCCGGGAATCGCCGGCAGCGGCGGCATCCATTTGTAGCGGCCGGTGCGCATCAGCACATCGGGCCGGCCGACGCCGATGGCGCAGGCCTTCACCCGCGCCTGGCCCGGCCCGGGTTCGGGCCGCGGCAGCTCGGCCAGTTCCAGTGCTTCCAGGCCGCCGGGCTGGCGGATGACGATGGCCTTCATCGTGGTCAGCGCTGGCCGTCGTGCACGGCCACCTGGTCCTTGCGCAGGCCGCCCAGGCGCTCGTGGATGCGGCCGCCATCGGCCATCACCAGCGCAAAGGCGATCTCGTCGGGCCGCGGGCCGTCTTGCACGCCGACTTCCATCGCATTGAAATGGCTGCGCACGTAGGCGGCGTGGATGTAATGCAAGGGCACCATCAGCCGGTAGCCGGCCGAGGCCACGGCCTTGGCCGCGGGCACGATGGCCTTGGGCTCGCCCAGCGCCGCGCGCATGGCCCAGCCGCCGGCTTCGTGCCACACCGCGCCGTGTTCCAGCTCGCCGTTGACGCCGACGATCGCCGCCTTGCCATAGGCTTCGACGCGGTCCTTGCCGAGCACGCCCACCAGCTCCTGCGCCAGTGCGCTGCCCAGTGCACGCAGCTCGGCCATGAAGGGCAGCAGATCGGGCTCGTAGCGGCCGGCGTAAGGGTTGTGCACCACGGCGATGGCCGCGGCCATGCGCAGCGGTGTGGCGGCCGGCGGGCCGCCTTCATGGTGAATGGTTTCGACGGCCAGCAGGCGCTTGCGGATCTGGATCAGCGACATGGAAAGTTCCTTCGGGTTACAGGCGGGGGATCTTCGCGTCGGCGACGACCTGGGTCCATTTCTGCACCTCCGCGCCGACCAGGGCAGCCATTTCCTGCGGCGTGCTGCCGCGGGCTTCGCCGCCCATTTCTTCGAGGCGGGACTTCACGGCCGGCAACTGCAGCGCCTTCTGCGTCTCGGCGTGCAGCCGCTCGACGATGGCAGGCGGCGTGCCGGCCGGCAGCATCCAGCCGGCCCACGAGCGCACGTCGTAGCCGGCCACGCCTTGTTCGGCGACGGTGGGCACTTCGGGCAGGCCGGGCCAGCGCTGCGGCCCAGTGACCGCCAGCCCACGCAGCTTGCCGGCCTTCAGCTGGCCGAGCACCGCCGTCGGCGGCACGATCACGAACGGCATCTCGCCGCCCAGCAGCGCGGTGACGGATGCCGAATCGCCGCGGTAGGGCACATGCAGCAGCTGGACGCCGGCCATCCTGGCCAGCAGTTCACCCGCCAGGTGGTGGGTGGAGCCGACGCCGGCCGTGCCGTAGGCCACCGCGCCCGGTGCCGCGCGCGCGGCGGCAAGCACATCGCGCAGCGTGCGGTGCTTCGAATCGGCGGTCGTGACGATCAGGAAGGGGAAGAAGGTGATCGTCGAGACCATCTGGAAGCTGTTGACGGTCTGGTAGGGCAGCTTGTCGTACAGCGCACCGGCCACGGCGTGGCCGCCGGTGGCCAGCAACAGCGTGTAGCCATCGGGCGCTGCGCGCGCGACGCTGCCCGAGGCCAGCGTGCCGCCGGCCCCCGCCACAGCCTCCACCACCAGCGGCTGGCCCAGGCTCTTGCCCAGCTCGGTGCCGAGCACGCGCGCGATGGTGTCGGCATTGCCGCCTGCCGCAAAGCCCTGCACCACCTTGATCGGCCGCGCGGGCCAGGCCTGGGCGCGTGCCTGCGGCAGCAGGGCGGTTCCCAGTGCGGCGGCGGAGAAGTGTCGGCGTTGCATGCGGTCGGTGCCATCCGTTGGGAATGGGCACGAATATACACTTTATGCATAAAAGCATTGATGAGCATAAACCCTGAAGGATGATGGGCACAGGCGATGACCCACGCACGGCCGCCCCGGGAACGCCAGCGTTATATTGTTGTCATACAGCTTCCCGATGCCCAGGCAGACCGCCGCGCATCCCCCGATCAACATGGACAGTCCTTTTCCGCTGGAGCGCATGCCGGCCTTGCGCGTGAGCGCGCCGCTGTCCGAGCAACTGGCGCAGGCGCTGATGCTGAGCATTCGGGAGGGCCAGCTGCCGGCGGGTCAGCGCCTGCCGACCGAAGGTGCGCTGGGAACGCGCTTCGGCGTCAGCCGCACGGTGGTGCGCGAGGCCTTGTCGCGGCTGAAGATGCTGGGCCTGATCGAATCGCGCCAAGGTGCCGGTGCGTTCGTGCGCAGCAGCCCGGCGCCGGCGCAGGAACCGCTGGTGCTGGCGCCTGACGGTTCGGTCGACGCGGTGATCCAGATGGTCGAGGTGCGGCGCGCGCTGGAGGCCGAGTCGGCCGCGCTGGCGGCGGCGCGGCGCACGGCCGCCGATGTCAAGCACATCCAGTCCACGATCCGCACGCTGGAACGGGCCGTGGCGGCGGGCGGTGACGGCGTGGCCGAGGACGTGGCCTTCCACGTGGCCATCGCGACGGCGGCGCGCAATCCGTTTCTGCTGGCCACGCTGGGCTACCTGAACCACTTCCTGCTCGACGCCACGCGGGTGACCCGCGCCAACGAGGCGATGCGCGCCGACCTGGCGCAGCAGGTGCGCGACGAGCATGCCGCCATCGTGCAGGCCATCGAAGCGCGCGATGTGCCGGCCGCGCGCATGGCCGGCGCAGCGCACATGGTGAATGCCGCCGAACGCATCGGCCGTGCCGATCCGGTGTTCTGGGCCGAGCAGGGGCGGCAGCTGGCCGGCCGCCTGCGTGCCGAGCTGGGCGCGCCGCTGAATCGATCAGGGTAATCCCGGTGTGGCGGCAGGCCTGCTTGCGCCTAAAGTTGTATGACAACCTGTCAACTAATTCATGGGTCTCTCCAGGAGCTTGCTGCGATGACACAGAACATCGGCGTGATCGGCCTCGGCGCGATGGGCCGCGGCATGGCGCAGTCGCTGCGCCGCGCGGGCTGCACCGTGCATGTGTGCGACGTGCGGGCCGAGGCCGCGCTGGCTTTCGCGGCCGAAGGCGGCGTGGCCTGCGCCAGCCCGGCCGAGCTGGCGGCGCAGTGCGAGGTGGTGGTCAGCGTGGTCGTCAACGCAGCGCAGACCGAGAGCGTGCTGTTCGGCGAGGCCGGCGCTGCGTCGGCGATGAAGCCCGGCAGCCTGTTCGTGATGTGTTCCACCGTCGACCCGAACTGGTCAATCGCGCTCGAAAAGCGCCTGGCCGCCTTGGGCCTGTTGTACCTCGATGCGCCCATCTCCGGCGGCGCCGCCAAGGCGGCGTCGGGCCAGATGACGATGATGACCTCGGGCCGCCCCGAGGCCTACGCCAAGGCCGGCGGCGTGCTCGACGCGATGGCGGCCAAGGTCTATCGCCTGGGTGACGCGGCCGGCACCGGCAGCAAGGTCAAGATCATCAACCAGTTGCTGGCGGGCGTGCACATCGCTGCCGCGGCCGAGGCCATGGCGCTGGGCCTGCGCGAGGGCGTGGACGCAGCGGCGCTGTACGAGGTCATCACCCACAGTGCCGGCAACAGCTGGATGTTCGAGAACCGCATGGCCCATGTGCTGGCCGGCGATTACACGCCGCTGTCGGCGGTGGACATCTTCGTCAAGGACCTGGGGCTGGTGCTGGACACCGCACGCGCCAGCAAGTTTCCGCTGCCGCTGTCGGCCACCGCGCACCAGATGTTCATGCAGGCCTCAAGCGCCGGCTACGCGAAGGAAGACGACAGCGCGGTGATCAAGATTTTCCCGGGCATCACGCTGCCGGCCCGGACAGGCGGAGCCTGAAGCGATGAACAAGCTCTTGCTCGGCTGCATTGCCGACGACTTCACCGGCGCCACCGACCTGGCCAACAACCTGGTGCGCGCCGGCATGCGCACGCTGCAGACCATCGGTGTTCCCGAGGGGCCCTTGCACGCCGAGGCCGACGCCGTGGTGGTGGCGCTGAAGTCGCGCACCGTCCCGGCGGCCGATGCGGTGCAGCAGTCGCTGGCGGCGCTGCGCTGGCTGCAGGCGCAGGGCGTGCAGCAGGTGTATTTCAAATACTGCTCGACCTTCGATTCCACGCCGGCCGGCAACATCGGCCCGGTCACCGATGCGCTGCTCGATGCGCTGCACGGCGCAGGGCAGGGCTTCACCATCGCCTGCCCGGCGTTCCCTGAAAACAAGCGCACGGTGTTCAAGGGCCATCTGTTCGCCGGCGATGTGCTGCTGAACGAAAGCGGCATGCAGAACCACCCGCTGACGCCGATGACTGACGCCAACCTGGTGCGCGTGCTGCAGCAGCAGACGACGCGCAAGGTTGGCCTGGTCAGCTACGAGGTGGTGGCGCAAGGCCCGCAAGCGATAACCCGGCGGCTGCAGGCCCTGCAGGCCGAAGGCGTGCAGATCGCCGTGCTGGACGCGATCTCGAACGAAGACCTGATGCGCATCGGCCCAGCGCTGCGCGGCATGGCGCTGGTCACGGCCGGATCGGGCATCGCCATCGGGCTGCCGCAGAACTGGCAGGCCAGCGGAGCACTGGCGCCGGGGCAGGCCAGCGATCTGCTGCCGCCCTTCGAAGGCCTGGGCGCCGTGGTGTCGGGCAGCTGTTCGGTGGCCACCAACGCCCAGGTGCTGGCATTCAAGCGCGCGGGCCGGCCGGCTTTCGCCATCGACCCGGTGGCCGTTGCCGCCGGTGACGACGTGGTCGGCAGTGCCTTGTGCTGGGCCGAGCCGCTGCTGCCCGGCGGGCCGGTGCTGGTCTACGCCACGGCGGCATCGCAGGCCGTGCAAGCCGTGCAGGCCCAACTGGGCGTGGCCGAGGCGGGTGCGCTGGTCGAGCGAACGCTAGCGGCCATAGCGAGCGGCCTGATCGGGCGCGGCGTGCGCCGGCTGGTGGTGGCCGGCGGCGAGACCTCGGGCGCGGTGGTGCAGGCGCTGGGCGTTCGGCAGATGGCCATCGGCGCGCAGATCGATCCGGGTGTGCCGTGGACCTGGGCCCGTACCGCGCTCGGCCCTGGCATTCACCTGGCCCTGAAGTCGGGCAACTTCGGCAGCGAAGACTTTTTCCTCAAGACCTTCGAGGCCCCATGACCGAAGACGCGCTGCGCGACGAGATCTGCCGCATCGGCCGCTCGCTGTTCGAGCGCGGCTATGTGCATGCCAGCGCCGGCAACATCAGCGTGCGGCTGGACGACGGTTTCCTGATCACGCCCACCGATGCCTGCCTGGGCACGCTGGATCCGGCGCGGCTGGCCCGTGTCGACGGCCAGGGCCTGCCGCTGTCCGGCGACCGGCCGAGCAAGACACTGGCGCTGCACCGCCGCATCTACGCCAGCGAGCCCGAGGCCCGCTGCGTGATCCACACCCATTCCACGCACCTCGTGGCGCTGACGCTGCAAGGCGTCTGGCGCGCGCAGGACATCGTGCCGCCGATCACGCCGTACTTCGTGATGAAGGTCGGCCATGTGCCGCTGATTCCGTACCACCGGCCCGGCGATCCGGCGCTGGGGGAGGCGATCACGCAGCACATCCTGCGCATGCGCGAAGCCGGCACGCCGATCCGCGCGGTGATGCTGGACCGGCTGGGCCCGAACGTCTGGCACGGCTCGCTGGCCGAAGCCAGTGCGGTGCTGGAAGAGCTGGAAGAGACGGCGCGCCTGTGGCTGATGACGCGGGCCGCGCCGCTGTCGGACACGCAGATCGACGAGTTGCGGGTTCACTTCGGCGCCCGCTGGTAGACCCCACCGCACCCACCCCACCCCGAACCGAGAACACCGCCATGCCGCGCTTTGCCGCCAACCTGAGCATGCTCTACCCGGAGTTCGATTTCCTCGACCGCTTCGCCGCCGCGGCGCGCGATGGTTTCGAGGCTGTCGAGTTCCTGTTTCCCTATGCGCATGAGCCGGCGGTGCTGGCGCAGCGTCTGGCCGATCACGGCCTGCAGCAGGTGCTGTTCAACGCACCGCCGGGCGATTGGGAGGCCGGCGCGCGCGGCATGGCCTGCCTGCCTGGCCGCCAGGCGGAGTTCCGCGCCGGCATCGAGCGTGCGCTGCACTACGCCCAGGCGCTGGATTGCCCGCGCATCCATGTGATGGCCGGCCTGGCCCCGGCCGGCGCCGAGCGGGCTGCGCTGCAGGCCACCTACGAAGCCAACCTGGCCTGGGCGGCGCACCAGGCGGCGAGCTGTGGGCGAGACCTGCTGATCGAGCCGATCAACACGCGCGACGTGCCCGGCTTCTTCCTGAACCGGCAGGACGAAGCCCACCGCATCGTGCAAGCCATTGGAGCGGCCAATCTGAAGGTGCAGATGGACCTGTACCACTGCCAGATCGTCGAAGGCGACGTGGCGATGAAGATCCGGCAGTACCTGCCAACGGGCCGTGTCGGCCACTTCCAGATCGCCGGCGTGCCGCAGCGCCACGAGCCCGATATCGGCGAGTTGAACCACGCCTACCTGTTCGAGGTGATCGACGAGGTGGCCGCGTCCTGCGGCTGGCAGGGCTGGGTGGGCTGCGAGTACCGGCCGCAGCGCGGCGCCGAAGCGGGCGGCACCTCGCGTGGGCTGGCCTGGCGCGCCGCGCAAGCAGGGCGCTGAGCCGCAGGCGCGCTTCACCCGCCCCGGAACTGCACCCGGCGGTTGTCCGGCGCGTTGGCGTCCAGGCCATCGATCGGCTGGCGTTCGCCGACGCCCATGTCGCGCATGCGCCGGGGGTCGATGCCGTGCTGCTGCACCAGGTAGTGCTTGACCGCTGCGGCACGGCGCTGCGAAAGCTGCCGGTTGTAGTCTTCGCTGCCGACGGCATCGGTATGCCCTTCGATCACCAGGCGCTG
This sequence comes from Aquabacterium sp., assembly GCF_035476535.1. Classification (GTDB taxonomy): domain Bacteria; phylum Pseudomonadota; class Gammaproteobacteria; order Burkholderiales; family Burkholderiaceae_C; genus Pseudaquabacterium. Next base: position 6,510 of record NZ_DATILJ010000287.1, on the reverse strand, counting down.
CTCGGGCGGCAGCAGCTTGATGCCTTCGGCCAGCGCATCGAGCTGCTCGCGTGCCTGCGGCAGGATGGCAAACGAATCGAACTCGAACTTCACCGGCAGCGACAGCGCGCGCGGTCCCGCGGCATCGGAGGGTGCTGCGGTCGCGGTCGCCGCCGCGGCTGGCGCGTCGCCGAGCAGGCGGATCGAGCGCGTGCGCGGCGCGCCGCCGCCGCCGGACAGGATCTGCTTCACCTCCTGCGGATCGACGCGCTGGCCTTCGCGGTAGTGCAAGGTGATCTCCGTCACGGGCAAGGTGATTTGCGCCACGGCACCTCCCTGCATCAGTGCCATCAGTGCCACAGCGGCGAGCGAACGCATCATTCGAAGCTCCTGAAGGGCGGCAACAGGCCCCGGTGCGTGAGTTGCAACCGCTCGGACTCCGGTTCAAACGTTCTGTCGGGCCAGGCGCCGTTGCCGGTTGTGACGGCAACTGACGCATCCGGCCGGCGCTGGTAGAGTGAGCTTCCCCCTGTTGCGAAGGCGCTGCGCCGTGCCGATGATCGTCCTGCGCATTCTTCAGCGCCCGGACGGCATTGCCGCCGTCCCGGACGTGCACGCTATCCACCCGGTCGGATCGACCATCGGGCGCGCGCCTGATTGCGACATCGTGCTGGACGATCCCTTGCGCCTGGTGTCGCGCCGCCATGCCTGGATCAAGCCCGAAGGCGGCGACATGGCGCTGCTGCGCTGCCTCAGCACGACGTCCGAATTGATGGTCAACGAGCAGCCTCTGCCGACCGGTCATGAGTGCCTGGTTCGCAGCGGCGACCACCTGCTGATCGGCGGTTTCGAGGCGATTCTCGAGACGCGCGTGCTGTCCGCATCGGTCGCCGCAGCCGCCGATGCGACCATCGTCGCAACGATTGCCGAAGCGCAGCGCACGGCCCCCTTCGAGCGGCCGCCGCGCCTGGACCAGTGGTTCGACCTCGACACCGTGCCCGACCCGCTTGGGCCGCGATCACCGTTGCCGGCGCTCGATGGCGCGGCACCACGACCGCCCGGCCGCCCGCAGCGCGCCGAGTTGCCGTCGTCGACGCCGGCCGGCGCCGAGCCGCCCTGGCCCGCCACGCAGCTGCTGCGCCGCGATTCGCCGGTCACGGCCGGCCTGGCGCCGGACCTGCCGAGCCCCGAGATACCGAGCGCCGACATCACCGCGCTGCAGCGCGCGTTCCTGCAGGGGGCCGGCCTGCCCACCGGCACGCCGCTGACACTGAGCCCGGCCTGGATGGCGCACATCGGCCAGCTGCTGCGGGCTGCTACCGAATGCACGATGGGGCTGCTGCACAGCCGCGCGGTGACCAAGCGCAACCTGCGGACCAAGGGCACCGGCATCTCGGCGCGCGAGAACAATCTGCTGAAGTTCGCGCCCGATGCCACCGAGGCCTTGAAACTGCTGCTGGATCCGGAGGACCGGCCCGGCTTCCTGGGCCCGGTCGAGGCGGTTCATGCCGCGCAGAAGGATCTGCAGGTGCACCAGCTGGCGATGATGGCCGGCATGCGGGCGGCGATGGTCGAGATGATCTCGCGGCTCGGGCCGGAGGCCGTCGAGGCGGCCGCCGATCCGCCGCGCGGGCTGGCCCGGTGGGTCCCGGCATTCCGCGAAGCGCAGCTGTGGCGGCGGCACCACCAGACCCACGCGCGGCTGGTCGAGAACCTGGATGAGGCCCTGGAAGCCGCCTTCGGCCGCGAATTCGTGCGGGCCTATGAAGCGCAGGCGTCGCCCGGCGAAGCCGCGGCGGCGCTGGAGACCGTGCGCGCCGCGCACGAGCCGCTGCGGGACCCAATCCTCGGCCACACGCCCGAGCGTTGAGCCGGCACGTGTCTGATGGCCGCACACCCGGTCAGGGCCGTACCCCCAGTCAGGGCCGCACGCCCAGCAGCGTGAACATCAGCCCGTCGTGCGGCGGCCAGGCCGCGACCATCGGCGCGCGGATGTCGGCCACCGGTTCGGTGCACCACCAGAATGACGCGGCCTGCGGCCATGCGCGGCGCAAGGCTGCGACCGTGTCATCGCGCAGCGGCACGGCGCCTGTTGGCGAGGCCGGCTCCGGCGCTGCGGCGGCCAGCGGCGGCCACGGCGTCGTCGCCCAGTGGCTGGCGCTGTGCTCGAAGGCCTCCAGCGAATCGAGCGCCATCGCGTCATAAAGCCAGTCGCTCATGGCCAGCGCACGGGCCTGTAATTGCGCCAGCGGCACGGCATCGATCGCGCCGGCGTCCAGGCCCTCGGCGACCAGCAGCGGAAAGACCCGGCCGACACGATCCGCCGAACCACCGACGACGCCCGACCATGCCGGCTCGCCCCGGCCCGCGCCGGGCAGCAGCCACTGCCAGGTCGCCATGCCGCGCACATGCTGGCGCAGCAGCGCGCGGCCGAGCCGTTGTTCCACCGCGGGCAGGCAACGCTGCAGCCAGGCATCCCAGGTGCGCACCCACGGCCCAGGCAGGCCCCTGCCGACGAAATCGCCGACCCAGGGCAGCTTGCCGTACCAGCCGATCCCTTGAGGCAGGGTCGGTGATCGCCTGTCGTCCATTGCGATGTCTCCTCACCATCCCTCGGGGCAGCGGAAGCGGCTCAGCTCGCCCAGCAGCGTGGCCGCGACCGGTCCTTCGGCCTTCATGTCGACGCGCAAGCTGCGGCCGTCGACCTGCAGCTGCGCCACCGCTGCCGGGCCGCTGCCGCGCTGCAGGCCGCTGCGCTGCAACACCCGAAGCAGGGCCCAGGGACCTTCGTGCACCTCAGCGCCGACGCCGCCGGGGCCCGCCGGCAGGATGCGCAACACCACGCGCTGCGTGCCGGCGGGGCCGGGCCACGTGATGTCCTTGGCGCGGCGCGGCCCGTTTTCATAACGCAGGAGTTGACCGTCCACGTCGGCGCTGAACATCAGCAGCTCGGCATCCATCGCCGCCGGCGTCAGCTGCAGCCGCAGTTGAGGCAGCGCCGCGCCGCGCTGGAAGAACAGGCGGCGGATGTCCTCGGCCATCTCGAAGCTGCGCAGCGTGGCCCGTGCCTTGTCCGCGGCCGTTGTCGTCGTGTCGTCCAGGACACGCCAGGGGCGGCGCTGCGTATCGACCCGGCCGGCCAGGTGCGCACGGAAGAAGCCGTCGAGCAAGCCCTGGGGGCCGAACAGCCGCGCGAAGTCGGCAAACGGCAGGTCGCGCTTGGCGTCCGCCGCAAACGGGAAACGCTCGCCGATGATGCGGCGGCAGGCCTGCGTCAGCTCGGCCAGCCCGCCGCCGAGCTGGCGTTCGAGCGTGCGGCGCTGCTGCAGCGCCAGCGCATCGGCCAGCCCGGTCCAGACCTCGCGCAGCGGCGCCGGCGCGACGGCGGCTTCCGCGCGCAGCGCCAGCGCGGATTCAGCCGAACGGCGGCCCGCGGCGTCCTGCAGCGCCTCGGCCAGCGGCACCACCAGCCGGTCGATCGCCTTCTCGCCGGATGCGGCGGCGTAGTTGCGCAAGGCGCCAAAGTGCGCGGCCAGTGCCGCGTCGAGCACCTCGGTGGCCGCAGAGGCGGAGGACGCGGTCGGTGCGGTCGCCCCAGTCGCCGTGGTGACCGCAGTGGGGGCCGGCGACGCAGCCGGATCAGCTGGCGCCGAGCGTGACGCCGCAGCCGGGAACTCGCTCGTGATTCGGCGCAGCAGGCCTCTCAGCGGCGACTGCGCTGCGGCGAGGCCGGCGGTGAACCGGGCCAGCGCCTCGCTGTCCGCCGGCGGCTGCAGCGCCAGGGCGGCCAGCCAGCGGTCCCATTGCGCGATCGTCGCCCTGGCATGCCGCGCACCGACCTGGCGCGCCACCGCGTCGCGTGCCGCGCGGTCGGACGGCAGGCGTTGCAGCGCCGGCGACAGGTCGCCCAGCACCCACTGCGCCTCGTCGGCCAGCTCGGCGATCGTCGGTTCGAGCGCCGGGTCGATCAGCCCGCGCCAGGCATGGCGCGTCAACTCCGCCGGGAGGGCCGGCAGGCCGGACACGGCATCCGGCGGCGCAAAGGCCAGTTCCGCCGCGGGACCGGCCAGGTCGGCCTGCCTGGGCTCGCCGCCGAGCCGCTCGCGGGCGCGGCGCAGCAGCCGCTCATGCACGCGCTGCTCGAAGGGCACGCCGGCCAGCGCGGCGCGGGCCGTGCGCACGGCAGCGCCGTCGAGCTGCAGCACGCCGAGCACGGCATTGCGTTCGAGCAGCGCATCGAGGTGCCGCAGCCACTCCTGCTGCTCGGCCGCGCCCGGGCTCGCGCCGCCGGCGGCGCTGCCGGTCACCGGCGCCGCGCTGAAGGCCTGCGCCGCCCAGCGCCTGACTTCGCCGCGCTGCAGTCGGCCCGGTGTCGTCAGCATCAGCGCGACGCGCAGCGCGTCATAACGCGTTATCGGATCGGCCTCCTGCTGCAGCGCCTGCGTCAGCCGTTCGGCCAGCAGCGGCGCGAAACTGCGGTCGAGCACCTGGTGGTAGGTCTGTTCGGCCGAGCGCGCCAGGCGCGGACCCTGGAACAGCCCGAAGCCCAGGCCCCAGGGCGCCTCGGCCGGGTCGATCGAGCCGCTGGCCGCCAGCTGGTTCAGCAGCGCGTACAGCGGCAGCAACTGGTCGATGCGGCCGGCTGGGGCCGGCTCGATCTGCCGGGCCACTTTCTGCACGCGCTGGCGAACCGATTCCACGTAGCCCAGGTTGTTGCGGTAGCTGATCACCCAGCCCACGCAGGCCAGCAGCATCAGCACGCTCAAGGCGCTGCCGGCCATCGCCGCCAGCCATCGCCGCTGCTGCCGGCGGCGCAGGTTCAGACCGGCCAGCGGTGCTTCGGCGATGACCAGGCGCTGCAACAGCGCGGCCAGGAAATAGGCCTTGCCGGTGGCTGCCGCAGGCGGCGGCGGCTGCAGCGCGAAGCCATAACTGCGGCTGAGCTCGCCGAGCACCCGATCGATCGGGTTGCCCTCCTGCGTGCCGCTGCTGAGGTGGATGCCGCGCACCGGCTGGCGCGGCGCGGTGTGGCAGGCCCGGAAGGCCCGCTGCGCGAAGGTTTCCAGCGCCGGCAGCAGCGCCTCGACCTGCGCCGCGAAGTGGTAGATCGCGGCGCGGCGCTGCAACAGCGGCTCAGCCTGCAGGTGCTGCGGGCACATCGCGGCGATGCGGGCCGGCAGTTCGGCCAGGCGGGCGGCCATGTCGTCCGGCAAGGCCTTGCCGTCGGTGGCCGAGGGCAGGTCGAAGCAAATGCCCCAGGGCTGCTCACGTTGCGCGGTATCGAACTCGCCGAAGTATTCGACAAAGCCGGCCAGCAGGTCGACCTTGGTCACCAGCAGATAGACCGGGAAGCTCAGGCCGAGCTGGCTGCGCAGCTCCTGCAGCCGGCGGTCGACCGCGATGGCCTGGTGGGCCAGCTCGGCGCTGCCTTGCAGCAGGTCGGGCGCGCTGACCGTGACGATCACGCCGTTGATCGGCTGCAGCGCGCGGTAGCGGCGCAGCAGGCGCAGGAACAGGCGCCACTCCTGCGCGTCGCTGCCGGCGTGGCTGTCCTGGGTCGTGAAGCGGCCGGCGGTGTCGATGAACACCGCCTGTTCGGTGAACCACCAATCGCACTGCCGCGTGCCGCCGACGCCGGCGACCGGCGCGCTGCCCAATTGCTCGGCCAAGGGAAAGCGCAAGCCCGAGTGCAGCAGCGCGGTGGTTTTGCCGGCGCCCGGCGCGCCGATGAACAGGTACCACGGCAGCTGGTAGACCTGGCGCCGCCGCTGCCACCAGCGCGTGGCCACGCCGCTGCCCGTCTTGCGCACGGCGATGCCCGAACGCAGCAGGCGCATCGCCGTCGCGAAGCGCTCGGTCAGCGCCTGCGAAGCCTCGTGGCCGGCCTGCAGCTGCGCAAACAGCTGCGCATTGCGCCGCCGCCGCACGAGCCTGGCCATGGCCGCCAGGAGCAGCGCGGTCGCTGCGATGCCCAGCAGCAGCCAGGCGCGCGATGCCCGACTGTCGAACGGATGCTGGCCGGCGACGACCAGCAGCGGCGCGGCCAGCCACACCAGCAGCGCCGCGCCGCCGAGGTTGGCCAGGGTCTGCAATCGTGGCAGCAGCGGCTTCATCAGGGGTACAGCACGATGTCGATGCGCCGGCGCGGCAAGGGTGGCGACGGCGGCAAAGACGGGGTCGAGCCGGGCCGTTCCAGATCGGCCGCCCCTTCGACGGACAGGCGCTCGGCCGGCAGCACGCGGCCGAGTGCATTGGCCGCCTCGCGGGCCCATTCGTAGGACTGGTGCCATGCCGAGGGCAGGCGCGCGCTGCGCCGGTCGCTGCCATCGGTGTGGCCGGTCACCAGCACCTTGCCCTCGTGGGCCGCCAGCGCGGCGCCGATGCGTGCGATCAGCGGCGCGGCGCCGGCCGCCACGGCCGTCGAGCCGGCCTCGAACACGGCCTCGGCAGGCACCGAGACCACGCTGCGGTGCGCTTCGTCACGCACCATCAGCCGGCCGGCCGCCACGTCCTGCGCCAGCAGCGGCGCCA
>NZ_DATILJ010000286.1:0-4279 GCF_035476535.1 Aquabacterium sp. | reverse complement strand
CTGTTCCAGATCTTCGTCTCCCGCGCCGCGGCCGAACTGCGCCGCAAGCGTGCCGAGGATGTGCTGCGCGCCAGCGAAGCGAACTACCGGCTGCTGGTGGAGCACCAGACCGACGTGATCGTGCAGTACGACGCGCAGCGGCGACTGCTGTTCGCCAGCCCGTCCTTCTGCCGGCTGTTCGGCGTGGCCGAGGATGCGTTGCTGGGCAGCACCTACCGGCCGCCGGTGGCCGACGACGACCACCCGCGCTTTGCCGCCGCCTGGGGTGCACTGCAGGTGCCGCCGCATGAAAGCCACTTTGAGGAGCGCGTGGCCACCGCCGAGGGCTGGCGCTGCCTGGCCTGGTCGCAAAAAGCCAGGCTGAACGACGCCGGCGTGCTCGTCGCGGTGGTGGCGGTCGGGCGTGATGTTACGGATCGGCTGCGCGCCGAGGAACAGGGGCGCCAGCACCTGCAACAGCTGGCCCACGTCGGCCGGCTCAGCGCGATGGGCGAGATGGCCTCGGCGATCGCCCACGAGATCAACCAACCGCTGACTGCCGTGCGCACCTACGCGCAGGCAAGCCAGCGGTTGCTGGCCGCAGGGGCCGCGCCAGCCGAGCTGTCCGACACCCTGGGCCGCATCGCGACGCAGGCCGAGCGCGCCAGCGAGATCATTCGCCGCCTGCGCGGCTTCCTGGCGCGCGACGAGGTGCGCACGTTGCCGGTGGAGCCGAACTACATCGTCAGCGAGGTGATCGGACTGGCCCGTGCCGATGCCACGCAATGCGGTGTGCAGTTGGTGGCCGAACTGGCCGAGGTGCTGCCGCGGGTCGATGTGGACTGCATCCAGATCGAGCAGGTGCTGCTCAACCTGGTGCGCAACGGCATCGAGGCGATGCAGCAGGCCGACAGTGCCGAGCGCATCCTGCGCATCCGCACGTGCTTGCACGAGGGCGCCGTGCTGCTATCGGTCAAAGACAGCGGCCCGGGCGTGGCGGCCGACGTGGCGGCGTCGATCTTCGATGCCTTCGTGTCGCACAAGCCCGGCGGCATGGGCATCGGGCTGGCCATCAGCCGTTCGATCGCCGAAGCCCACCAGGGGCGGTTGTGGCTGGCCGACAGCGATGACCCCGGCGCGGTACCGCCCGGCGCGCTGTTCCACCTGAGCCTGCCGGCAATGCCACACTGATCGCGAAAACTCTCGGCGAAGGACCTGAGGATGAACGACCCATTGATCCACATCGTTGACGACGAGGCCGACGTGCGCGATGCAGTTGCCATGCTGCTGCGCTCGGTCGGTCTGGCGAGCGCGCAGTACGGTTCGGCGCAGCAGTTCCTGAGCGATTACCGGCCAGGCCGGCCGGGCTGCCTGCTGCTGGACGTGCGGTTGCCGGGCCTGAACGGGCTGGACCTGCAGTCGCGCCTGGCAGCCTCGGGCTTCACGCTGCCGATCATTGTCATGAGCGGTCACGGCGACATCCAGATGGCCGTGCGGGCGATGCGCGCGGGCGCGCTCGATTTCATCGAGAAGCCGTTTCACGATCAGGCGCTGCTGGACCGCGTGCATGAGGCAATCGAACGCTCGTCGCAGCATCAGGACGATGCCGGCGAGCGCAGCGTGCTCGAGCGCCGCCACGGCAGCCTGACCGAGCGCGAGAAGGAGGTGATGGCCAGCATCGTCGACGGCCGGCCGAACAAGCTGATCGCCGACGCTCTGGGGCTGTCGATCCGCACCGTCGAGACGCACCGCGCGCACATCATGGAGAAGATGATGGCCAGTTCGCTGTCGCACCTGGTGCGCATGGCGATCGCGGTCGGCGCGGGCCCGGTCGCCAAGCGCTGACGACCGAGCCGCAGTGCAGGCGCCCGCCAAGCCCTGCCGTGAAGGAGAGCGGGCCAAAGTGGGGGCAAACCTCGGGTGGTCCGTTGCAGATCAGAATCTGCGCACACCGATGCGCTTGCGGAGGCCTGCCATGCAGATGATCATCGAAGCTCGACTTGTGGACGATCTGGGCGGAACCGAGCCGGTGCGCCTTGCTGTCATTGATCGCGAGTTGACCACGAGCCCACTTGGGCTGTCGCTGGCCGAGGGCAAGGGATTGCTGGCGGCCGCTCAACAGTACTTTGTCGACCAGCAGTCTCAGGGAATCGCCGCGGCGCATGCAGTGTGCGAGCAATGTGAACGCCGGCTGAGTATCAAGGGGTGGCACCAGCGGCAAATGCGAACGGTCTTCGGTCGCGTGACGGTCAGCAGCCCACGGGTGCGCGTCTGTGCATGCGCAAACAGGCGTCCAGGGGCCTCGTTCAGCCCGTTGACACTGCTGGTGCCGAGCAGGGTGACGCCGGAGCTCGAGTACCTTCAGGTGAAGTGGGCTGCCCACCTGCCGTTCGCAGCGGCAAGCAAGCTGCTGGCCGAGGTCTTGCCCATCAATGAGTCGCTCTCCGTCAGTGGCATGAAGCGACGTGTTCGGGCGGTGGGCGCTGCGTTGGAGCGCGGATCCAGCGCCGTTCCCATCGCCACCGCTGCAGCGACGGCCGCTGATGAGGAGGACGCGACGCCCCGTCCGTCGCTGACAGCCCTGGCGGTGGACTCCGCATGGCTCAGGCACTGCGACCCACCTCGTCGGCAGGGGCGGCACGTAAACCTCGTTGCCGGGCGTGCTTGCTTCGAAGGTGGCAGCACGTGGGTGTATGCCTACGTGCACAACCAGGTCGCTTCAGCAGCGGGCCGTCTTGACGAGTTTCTGGCCGCCAGCGGTGTAGACCCCGCTGCTCGCGTGACGATTCTGACCGACGGGGCGGGGGAGTTCGAGAAGGCCGCGAAGGGATGCGCGCAGCCGATCTGCCAGATCTTGGACTGGTTCCATATCGCGATGAAGTTCAAGGCAGCCCAACGCTCGGTATTCGGCTGCAAAGCGATCGACTTCCTTGAGCGAGTGGCGATTGAGACCGAGATTGAACACGCCAAGTGGCTGGTGTGGCACGGCAAGGCCAACAAGGCCGTCGCGCGATTGAAGGCCTTGGACGCTGCGCTGACGCAGCGCCCCGGCTACGAAGACATGACGCTGTGGTGGAACCTTCAGGGCGTCGCCGGCTACATTCACAACAATCGCGGTCTGGTCAACTACGCTCGGCGCTATCACAAGGGGCTTCCGATCAGCAGCTCCATCGCAGAGTCGGCGGTCAACCAAGTGGTCAGCCTGCGAATGGCCAAGCACCGCCAGATGCGCTGGTCAGACCATGGCGCACACCTGCTGGCCCAGGTGCGGGTGCACGATATCAACGGCGAGTTGCGGCCACGCGCCGTACCCGTGCCACTTCGGCCACCCAAACCGCAGCACGATCCCCGGTGGGACGCGTACTTGATGCGCAAGGCAGCGTAGCCCCCGCTTTGGCCCGCTCTCATCGAAGGCGCCTTCCGCGTGCTCGACGAATTCGACGCGGTGGAGGAGCACACCGAGGCGATGAAGGCGCTGCAGCTTCAAGCGCCGGAGGAGATCGCTTTTGCGACGGCCGCCCTGGCGCTGCGCTTCGGAGAGCGCACCGTCGAGCAGCTCGGTGGCCACCTGCCCGCACCGGTCACCGCCGAGCAGCTGATCGAAGCGCGCCGGCCCGAGGACCTGGGTCATAGCCTGTGGACGACGTTCCAGCGCGTGCAGGAGAACGTGATCAGCGGTGGTCAGCCTGGCCGCAGCGCGCAGGGGCGTCGGCTGCAGACCCGGCCGGTGGCCAGCATCGACCGTGGCGTGAGCCTGAACCGGGCGCTGTGGATGCTGGCCGAGGAGATGCGCAAGCTCAAAGCCTGAGCCCGAAGGCCGCACGCGCTGGATTCGGCCTCGAATCCAGCGCGACCACAGCCGCGCACCGACCGGACGATCGGTGTGATGCCGGCTGCAGCCGCTGCGCATGGAGGTTATGGGATGAAAACGTCAACCGAAACGCTCGATGGAATGGATGTGTTCGCAGCCCGCGCGGACGATGCAACGCGGAAGGGCGCTCAGGCCTTCGCCCGCCTGCTGCAGCTCGCCGAAACCCGCGATTCCGGCCAGATCGCGCGCATCGCCCGCTTCATCGCGGCCACCTACAACGGCCAGGCCTTCGCGCTGGATCCATTCGAACTCCGCGCTGTCGACATCGCGATCAGCGACGACATACTGTGCTGCCTCGACGCACTGCGCTGGGGCCGTGCCGATCTGTACACGCTGGTTCCCGACGGCGATGCGAGGGTGCGCGCGGTCATCGACCGCTGGGGCCTGCGCTGGCCCGACGACATGTGATGAAGATGTCGAATCAAGGCC
>NZ_DATILJ010000285.1:0-9400 GCF_035476535.1 Aquabacterium sp. | reverse complement strand
CACCGCGGCCGGCTGAACGTGCTGGTGAACACGCTGGGCAAGATGCCCAAGGAGTTGTTCGCCGAGTTCGAACACACTGCGCCCGAGCACTTGCCGGCCGGCGACGTGAAGTACCACCAGGGCTTCTCCAGTGACATCTCGACGCCCGGCGGCGCGGTGCACCTGAGCCTGGCCTTCAATCCGTCGCACCTGGAGATCGTCAACCCGGTGGTCGAAGGTTCGGTCAAGGCCCGCATGGACCGCCGCGGCGACAAGACCGGCGAGCAGGTGCTGCCGGTGCTGGTGCACGGCGACGCCGCTTTCGCCGGCCAGGGCGTGGTGATGGAGACGCTGGCGTTGGCGCAGACGCGCGGCTACTACACCGGCGGCACGGTGCACATCGTCATCAACAACCAGATCGGCTTCACCACCAGCGACCCGCGCGACAGCCGCTCGACGCTGTACTGCTCCGACGTCGTCAAGATGATCGAAGCGCCGGTGCTGCACGTCAACGGCGACGATCCGGAAGCCGTGGTGCTGTGCACGCAGATCGCGCTCGACTACCGGCAGCAGTTCAAGAAGGATGTCGTCGTCGACATCATCTGCTTCCGCAAGCTGGGCCACAACGAGCAGGACACACCCAGCCTGACGCAGCCGCTGATGTACAAGGTGATCAGCAAGCACCCCGGCACCCGCCGCCTGTACGGCGAAAAGCTGGTGGCGCAAGGCGTGCTGCCGGCCGATGGGCCGGACCTGATGTCAAAGAATCTGCGTGCGGCGTTCGACGAGGGCCGTCACACCATGGACCCGGTGCTGACCAACTTCAAGAGCAAGTACGCGGTCGACTGGGCGCCGTTCCTGGGCCGCAAGTGGACCGACGCAGCCGATACCGCGCTGCCGCTGGCCGAGATCAAGCGCCTGGCCGAACGGCTGACGACGATTCCGGCCACCTTCAAGGTGCATCCGCTGGTCGAGAAGGTGATTGCCGACCGTGCCGCGATGGGCCGCGGCGAGTTGAACGTCGACTGGGGCATGGGCGAGCACCTGGCCTTTGCGTCGCTGGTGGCCTCGGGCTACGCGGTGCGCCTGTCCGGCGAGGACTGTGGCCGCGGCACCTTCGTGCACCGTCATTCGGTGCTGCATGACCAGAACCGCGAGAAGTGGGACACTGGCATCTACACGCCGCTGGAGAACGTGGCCGAGAACCAGGCGCCCTTCGTCGTGATCGATTCGATCCTGTCCGAAGAGGCGGTGCTCGGTTTCGAATACGGCTACGCCAGCGCCGAGCCGAATACGCTGACGATCTGGGAAGCCCAGTTCGGCGATTTCGTCAACGGTGCGCAGGTGGTGATCGACCAGTTCATCGCCTCCGGCGAGGTGAAATGGGGCCGTGCCAACGGCATCACGCTGATGCTGCCGCACGGCTACGAAGGCCAGGGGCCGGAGCACAGCTCGGCGCGGCTGGAGCGCTTCATGCAACTGGCGGCTGACAACAACATGCAGATCGTGCAGCCGACCTCGGCCAGCCAGATCTTCCATGTGCTGCGCCGGCAGATGGTGCGCATGTTCCGCAAGCCGCTGGTGATCATGACGCCGAAGTCATTGCTGCGGAACAAGGACGCGACCTCGCCGCTGACCGAATTCACCAAGGGCGAATTCAAGACGGTGATCCCGGAGCAGAACGCCGAAGTCAGTGCCGACAAGGTCAAGCGCATCATCGCCTGCTCGGGCAAGGTGTACTACGACCTGGTGAAGAAGCGTGACGAGAAGAAGGCCGGCGACGTGGCGATCATCCGCGTCGAGCAGCTCTATCCGTTCCCGCACAAGGCCTTTGCCGCTGAAATCAAGCGTTATCCCAACCTCAGCGAAGTGGTGTGGTGCCAGGATGAGCCGCAGAACCAGGGCGCCTGGTTCTTCGTGCAGCACTACATCCACGAGAACATGCAGGAAGGGCAGAAACTGGGGTATGCGGGCCGGCCCGCGTCCGCCTCGCCGGCGGTGGGGTACGCACACCTGCACCAGGAGCAGCAGAAGGCGCTGCTGGACCAGGCCTACGGCAAGCTCAAGGGCTTCGTCCTGACCAAATGAGGATAGGCCGGACGCCTTCGGCGCCGTCCTATCTCGCCGCGTTCGACCGGACACCTGCGGTGCCGGTCAACGCGTCGGCTACGGAGCGCAAGCGCTCCACTCCATAGAGACACAACATGGCAATCGTAGAAGTCAAAGTTCCGCAGCTGTCCGAATCGGTGGCCGAAGCCACCTTGCTGGTGTGGAAGAAGCAGCCCGGTGAAGCGGTGGCGATCGACGAAATCCTGATCGAGATCGAGACCGACAAGGTGGTGCTGGAAGTGCCGGCACCCGCCGGCGGTGTGCTGACCGAGTTGGTCGTGGCCAACGGTGCCACGGTGGTGGCCGAGCAGGTCATTGCCAAGATCGACACGACGGCGACAGCCGGCGCCGTGGCGGCCGCAGCGCCGGTCGCCGCAACGCCGGTGGCAGTCACAGTCCCTGCCGCTGGCACCGGCAAAGGCGACATCGCGATGCCGGCTGCCGCCAAGCTGATGGCCGACAACAGCCTGGCCGCGGGTTCCGTGGCCGGCACCGGCAAGGACGGGCGCGTCACTAAGGGCGACGTGCTCGGCGCCATCTCTGCCGGCGCCGCCGCGAAGCCGGCAGCCGCACCCGTCGCCGCCCCGATGGCCCCGCCGCCAGCGGCCCGCAGCCTGCCCGCGGTGGCCGCACCGGTGGCCCCGAACCTGGGTGAGCGCCCCGAGCAACGCGTGCCGATGTCGCGTCTGCGTGCACGCGTGGCCGAACGCCTGCTGCAATCGCAGTCCACCAACGCCATCCTGACGACCTTCAACGAGGTCAACATGGCCCCGGTGATGGACATGCGCAAGAAGTTCCAGGACAAGTTTGAGAAGGAGCATGGCATCAAGCTCGGCTTCATGAGCTTCTTCGTCAAGGCCGCGGTCGCTGCACTCAAGCGTTATCCGGTGCTCAACGCCAGCGTCGACGGCAACGACATCCTGTACCACGGCTACTTCGACATCGGCATCGCGGTGGGTTCGCCCCGTGGCCTGGTGGTGCCCATCCTGCGCAACGCCGACCAGATGACCTTTGCCGAGATCGAGAAGAAGATCGCCGAGTACGGCCAGAAGGCCAAGGACGGCAAGCTCGGCATCGAAGAGCTGACCGGCGGCACCTTCTCGATCAGCAACGGCGGCACCTTCGGCTCGATGCTGTCGACGCCGATCATCAACCCGCCGCAGTCGGCGATCCTGGGCGTGCATGCCACCAAGGACCGCGCTGTCGTCGAGAACGGCCAGATCGTGATCCGTCCGATCAACTACCTGGCGATGAGCTACGACCACCGCATCATCGACGGCCGCGAAGCCGTGCTAGGGCTGGTGGCGATGAAGGACGCGCTGGAAGATCCGGCACGCCTGCTGTTCGACATCTGAGGACAGCGCAATGAGCAAATCATTCGATGTCGTCGTGATTGGCGGCGGCCCCGGCGGCTATATCGCGGCGATCCGCGCGGCGCAGTTGGGCTTCAACGTCGCCTGCATCGACGAGTGGAAGAACGACAAGGGCGGCCCGGCACCGGGCGGCACCTGCACCAACGTCGGCTGCATCCCGTCGAAGGCGCTGTTGCAGTCGTCCGAGCACTTCGACCATGCCGGCCATCACTTTGCTGATCACGGCATCTCGCTGTCGGACCTGAAGATCGACATCGCGCAGATGACGAAGCGCAAGGACACCGTCGTCAAGCAGAACAACGACGGCATCCTGTACTTGTTCAAGAAGAACAAGGTCACGTTCTTCCATGGCCGCGGCTCGTTCGCGAAAGCGGGCGAGGGAGCCTACGAGATCACGGTGACCGGCGCGGCCGAAGAGTCGCTGGTGGCCAAGCATGTGATCCTGGCCACCGGTTCGAATGCGCGCCAGCTGCCGGGCGCGGCCTTTGACGAAGACCGCCTGCTGTCGAACGACGGTGCGCTGCGCATTCCCAGCGTGCCCAAGACGCTGGGCGTCATCGGCTCGGGCGTGATCGGCCTGGAAATGGGCTCGGTCTGGCGCCGGTTGGGCGCGCAGGTGACGATCCTCGAAGCACTGCCCAGCTTCCTGGGCGCCTGCGACGAGCAGGTCGCCAAGGAAGCGCAGAAGGCCTTCGTCAAACAAGGCCTGAAGTTCGAGTTCGGCGTCAAGATCACCGAGGTCAAGACCACGGCGACTGACGTGACGGTGGCCTACACCAATGCCAAGGGCGAAGCGGTCTCGCTGAACGTCGAGCGCCTGATCGTCTCGATCGGCCGCGTGCCCAACACCATCGGCCTGAACCCGGAGGCCGTGGGCCTGAAGCTCGACGAGCGCGGTGCGATCGTCGTCGACGGCGACTGCAAGACCAATCTGCCGAACGTCTGGGCGGTGGGCGATGTGGTGCGCGGCCCGATGCTGGCGCACAAGGCAGAAGAAGAGGGCGTCGCGGTGGCCGAGCGCATTGCGGGTCAGCACGGCCATGTCAACTTCAACACCGTGCCCTGGGTGATCTACACCTCGCCGGAGATCGCCTGGGTCGGCCAGACCGAGGCGCAGCTCAAGACCGAGGGCCGGGCCTACAAGACCGGCAGCTTCCCGTTCATGGCCAATGGCCGCGCACGGGCGCTGGGCGACACCACCGGCTTCGTCAAGTTCATCGCCGACGCCAAGACCGACGAGATCCTCGGCGTGCACATCGTCGGGCCGTTTGCTTCGGAGCTGATCGCCGAAGCGGTGGTGGCGATGGAGTTCAAGGCCTCTGCCGAAGACATCGCGCGCATCTGCCATGCCCACCCGTCCCTGAGCGAAGCCACCAAGGAAGCTGCACTGGCGGTCGACAAGCGCACCTTGAACTTCTGACAGCGTGGGAGTCCGCCAGCTCTACGAAGCAACGCTCGCCGAGCGCGGCTACCAGGCCGACCCGGCGCAGCTGCGTGCGATCGACGCGCTGGAACGTTGCGAGACCGAGTGGGCGGACTACAAGGCCCGGCGCAGCAATGCGCTGACGAAGATGCTGGTGCGCCCGCCGATCCCGCGTGGCGTGTACATGCATGGCGGTGTCGGCCGGGGAAAAAGCTTTCTGATGGATTGCTTCTTCCAGGCCGTGCCGCTGACCCGCAAGACGCGGCTGCACTTCCATGAGTTCATGCGCGAGGTGCACCGTGAACTGCAGGAACTGAAGGGTCAGCAGAACCCGCTGGACGAACTGGGCAAGCGCATCGCGCGACGCTTCCGGCTGATCTGCTTCGACGAGTTCCACGTCGCCGATGTGACCGACGCGATGATCCTGCACCGTCTGCTCGATGCGATGTTCGCCAACCGCGTGTCGATCGTTACCACGTCGAACTTTCGTCCCGACGAGCTGTATCCCAACGGGCTGCACCGCGACCGCATCCTGCCGGCGATCGAACTGCTGAAGGCGAAGCTGCAAGTGATCAGCGTCGACAACGGCACCGACTATCGGCGCCGAACGATGGAACATGTGCAGCTCTTCCACACACCGCTGGGACCGGCCGCCGACGCCGCGTTGGCGCAGGCCTTCAACGAGCTGGCCGAAGCGCGCGACGAAGACCCGCTGCTGCACATCGAGCACCGCGAGCTGCGCTCCTTGCGCCGCGCCGGCGGCGTGGTGTGGTTCGACTTCCGCACGCTCTGCGGCGGGCCGCGCTCGCAGAACGACTACCTCGAGATCGCGCAGCAATTCCACACCGTGCTGCTGTCCAACGTGCCGCAGATGCCGCCGCGCCTGGCCAGTGAAGCACGCCGTTTCACGCTGCTGGTGGATGTGCTCTACGATCGGCGCGTGAAGCTGATCCTGTCCGCCGCGGTGCCGGCCGAGCAGCTGTACACCGAAGGGCCGCTGGCGCATGAGTTCCCGCGCACGGTGTCGCGGCTGCAGGAAATGCAGTCGGCCGACTACTTGGCCCTGGACCGCCGCCAAGTCGATACCCGCATCACCTGATGATGACTTTGTCGCGCTCTTTGCTTGTGATGACGGTGTTGTGGGCGGTCTGGCCGCACGGGTCGGCCGTGGCCGCGGAAGACCGTGCCCAGCAGCGCGCGCGCATCGCCGGCGAGCGCCGCGAGGCCAACAAGCGCTTCGAAGAGGCCCGTCGGGCCTGCGAGCAGCGCTTTGCGGTGACGACCTGCCTTGATGATGCCCGCAGCGAACGCCGCCGCGTGCTGGACCGGCTGGCGGCCGAACAGGCGGTGCTGGACGATGCGCAGCGGCGCCAGCGGGCCGCCGAGCGCCTGCGTGGCATCGAGGACAAGACCCGACAGGCGGACGAGCGCTCGGCCGCGCCGCCGCCGGCCAAGAAATTGCAGCGCGTGCCACCAGCGCGCCAGACCACACCACCGCTACCACCGGTGCAGTCGGAGCCGCGTCCCACCGCCACGCCGGAGCAGGCCGAGCGCCGGCGTGCGGAGCAGGCGCAACGGGTGCAGGAAGCGCAAGCCCATCGGGAGGCGGTGGAAAAGCGCAACGCGGCGCGTGATGCACAAAAGCCACCGGCCGCACCCCTGCCGGTGCCCCAGGCCGCGTCGCTGCCATTGCCGGCGGCCCCCGGCGGCAAGCGCTGAGAGCCGGCGTGCCGCCGCGGAGGCGGCAGTGGCCGCTCAGCTGATGGCTTCGACGCGCACCATGGCCAGCGACAGGTTGTCGCCGCCGCCGCGCGCCCGCTGGCGTGCCTTGGTCACCAGCATTTCGCTGGCCTCCCGCGGCGGCAGGCCATGCACGATGGCGCCCAGCTCGCGCGGGGTGAAGTAGTGCCACAGCCCGTCGCTGCAGGCCATCAGCGTGTCGCCGGGTTCCACAGCATCGATGTGGCTGATGGTCAGCGGCGGGTCGGCCTGTGTGCCCAGGCAGCCCGTCAGCAGGTTGGCCTGCGGATGCGCGTTGGCCTGCTCTTCATTGAGCTTGCCCTCTTCGATCAGCCGCTGCACGTAAGAGTGGTCGGTGGTGCGGCTGACCATGTCAGCCCCGCGGAAATGGTAGACGCGCGAATCGCCGGCATGTGCCACCGAACAATCGCGTGACGGGCTCAGCAGGAACGCGGCAATCGTGCTGTGCGGCTCTTCTTCGGCGGTGATCGCGGTGAGCTTGATCATCAGGTGCGATTCCATCACCAGCTGCCGCAGCGTTTCGGCCGGGTCGTCTTTGGCCGGCAGGTAGCGCTCGAACAGCTGGCGCGCCGTCAGCACCACCTGGTCGGAGGCCTTGCGCCCGCCGCTCTTGCCGCCCATGCCATCGGCCAGCACTGCGAGCACGCAGCCGGGTACCCGCGCGTGGCTCAGAATCTCGACCTGGTCTTGCTGGTACGCACGGTCTCCCCGGTGCAAGGCTGTCGCGGCGACGAGCCGGTGGGGCAGTACAGGGGCGGCGGCGATCATGGCCCGAGACTATAAACTCAAGCCACCATGCCGCCGGACCAGCCCGTTGACGACAACCTGCATTCGCCCCCGCGGCGAATGATCGAATTGCGCATCGAGCATGCGGACCTGGACAACCTGATCGATCGCGCGGCCGAACAGTCGCCAATCGACGAGCTGGCGATGCGCCGCCTGAAGAAGCGGCGGCTGCTGCTGCGCGACCAGATCGCGCGCCTGGAAGCCGAACTCGACCCCCCCGAGCCCGCATGACTGGCCGCCAGCAGACGGCAGCGCGGCCGGTGGATTCGCCGCTGGCAGACGCCACGCGCGAAGCGCTGGGGCGCGGCGGTGCGCTGTCACAGGCCGATCCGGGCTTCGTCGAGCGCGAGATGCAGCAGCAGCTGGCCGATGCGATGGCGCGTGCCATCGACGAGCGCGCTGCGCTGGTCGCCGAAGCCGGCACCGGCGTCGGCAAGACCTTCGCCTACCTGGTGCCGCTGCTGTTGTCGCAGCGGCGCGCGCTGGTCAGCACCGCCACCAAGAGCCTGCAGGACCAGCTCTTCCTGCGCGACCTGCCGCGCCTGCGTGATGCCCTGCGCGTGCCGGCGCGCATCGCACTACTGAAAGGGCGCTCCAGCTACCTGTGCCTGCACCGCCTGCAGCAGGCGCGTGAAACGGCCACCTTGCCGGACCGCTTTGCGGTGCGGGCACTGGCCCGCATCGAGACCTGGGCCACCGGTACCAGCACCGGCGACCTGGCTGAAATCGATGGCCTCGATGAACGCTCGCCGGTGATCCCACTGGTCACCTCCACGCGCGACAACTGCCTGGGCACGGAGTGCCCGGAGTACCGCGACTGCCATGTCGTCAAGGCTCGGCGGGAGGCGATGGCGGCGGACCTGGTGGTCGTCAACCACCACCTGTTCTTTGCCGACCTGTCGCTGCGCGACAGCGGCGTCGCCGAATTGCTGCCGACGGTGGATGCGGCGGTGTTCGACGAAGCGCATCAACTGGTCGAGACCGGTCTGCAGTTCCTGGGTACGACGCTGGCCACCGGCCAGGTGATCGACCTGGCGCGTGATGTGGTGGCCGCCGGGCTGGCCCATGCGCGGGGTCTGGCGGCCTGGCAGGAGTTGGCCGGCGCACTGGACCGCGCCGCCCGCGACCTGCGGCTGGCCTGCGCCGGGCCTTTGCGTGAGCTGCGCGGCATCATCAAGCTGCGCTGGGACGAGCGCGCTGCGCTGCCGGCGTTCAGCCTGGCGCTGGAGGGCTTGGCCTCGGCCGCGCAGGCCACCGTCGCCGCGCTGCTGCAGGTCGAAGCCGCGGCGCCCGACTTCACGCGGCTGATCGAGCGGGCGCGGGCGCTGTCGGTGCTGGCTGCGAGCTTCGTGCGCGAAGCCGAACCGGCGCGCGTGCGCTGGATCGACCTCGGGCCGCGCGATGCCCGGCTGATTGAATCCCCACTGCACATCCGCGACCTGTTTGTCGAGCAACGCGCCGCGGCGCCGCGGGCCTGGATCTTCACCTCGGCCACGCTGGGCACCGACGACGAGCTGGCCTGGTTCTGCGAAGCGGCCGCGATGGAGGACGCCCGCAAGCTGCGCGTCGGCAGCCCGTTCGACTACGCCGCCCACGCCCGCACCTGGGTGCCGCCGCGCTTCCCCAAACCCAACGAGGCCGGCCACCCGGCTGCGGTGGGGGCCTTGGCGGCGCGTCTGGCCGGCCGCTTGGGTGGCCGCACCTTCGTGCTGACGACCACGCTGCGCGTGCTGCCGGTGATTGCCGAGGCGCTGACAGCCGCCAGCGCCGAGGCCGGCGACGGCCTGCACGTGCTGGTGCAGGGCAGCCACCCGAAGCGCACGCTGCTGCAACGCTTCCTGGACACGCCGCGCAGCGTGCTGGTCGGCTCGCAGAGTTTCTGGGAGGGCATCGATGTGCCTGGCGACGCACTGCAGTGCGTGATCATCGACAAGCTGCCCTTCCCGCCGCCGAACGACCCGCTGGTGCA
>NZ_DATILJ010000284.1:0-13514 GCF_035476535.1 Aquabacterium sp. | reverse complement strand
TGGCGGCAGTGGTCGTGCGCTTCGGCCAGCGCGCGGCAGGCGGCCGGGTCCACGTCCTGCGGGCCGGCGACTTCGGCGCGCGCGCACCAGAACGCGCCGACGCGGGCATGGCCGCGCAGCTTCACGTCGCGCAGCACGCTGTCTTCGGTCACCTGGTGCAGCAGGTGGTGGCCGAAAGCGTACTCGCGCGTTTCGCCGAAGACCTGCGCGGCGCGCCGCACCAGCTGTTTGCGCAGCAGCACCGGCAGCTGGTTCACCGCGGCCGGATCGATGGCGGCCAGCGTGGCTTCGGAGAACAGATGGCCGACGATCGCCGCCTGCTGCAGCGCCGTGCGCTCGGCCGGCGCCAACGCATCCAGCCGCGCCTGCAGCACGCCGGTCAGCGTCTGCGGCACATGCGCGATCACCAGCTTGTCGGGCAGCACGCGCCAGCCCTGCGGCTCGGCGACGATGACACCGTCGTCGAGCAGCATCTTGACCAGTTCCTCCATGTAGAAGGGGTTGCCCTCGGCGTGGCTGGTGAGCAGCGTGTGCATCGCCGCCGGCACGTCGGCCACCTGCTGCAGCAGCATGTCGGCCAGTGCGCGGCTGTTGGCGGGACCCAGCGGCTTCAGCTCGATCCAGCGGTGGCTGCCGCGCGGCTTGTCGGCAGCCCCTGACGGCGGCGCAAACCGGGCATCGGCCTCCAGCAGCGCCGGCCGTGTCAGCAGCAGGCACAGCAGCGGCTGGTCGTGCTCGTGCTGCAGCAGGTGCTGCACGAAATCCAGCGAGCCGGCGTCGGCCCAGTGCAGGTCGTCGAGCAGCAGCACCACCGGCACGCCACGGTGGCGCCCGAGGCGGCGCAGGCACAGCGCGGCGGCGGCGAAGCCGCGCTGGCGCAGCAGCGCGTCGTCGTGCAGGCAGTCCTTCAGGTGCGGGCTGGCCGAATAGTCCAGGCCGATCAGGTGGCCCAGCAGATGCATCGTCGCTTCGCTGCCGGCACCGTCGGCGGCATCGGCGGCATCGGCGGCGTCGAACAGCGGCCCGAGGCCAGTGGCGAACTTGCTGCGCGCGGTTTCGGCACTGTCGTCGTCGGCGATCTGCAACTGCCCTGCAAACAGGTCGCGCAGCAGGCCGCAGGGATGCAGCGCGCTGCGCGGATGGGCCCGGCCCGGCAGCAGCCAGCAGCGCAGCGGCTGGTCGGCCAGCGCCCGCTGGAACTCGGCGACCAGCCGGCTCTTGCCGAGGCCGGCCTCGCCGACCACCGTCACCGTGCACAGCCGCCGCGCAGCGCACACCGCATCGACGGCGGCCAGCAGCTGCGCCAGCTCGGCATCGCGGCCGATCATCGGCGTCGGCACACCCTCGACACCGCGCGTCGACACACGCAACGCCCTGGGCCGCGCGCGCTCGACCAGGTAGCCGCGCACCGGTTCGGCAACCCCTTTGACCAGCACCGGCGGCTGCTCGACCAGATCGAACAGCCCGTTGACATGGCGGTACGTGTCCTGGCTGATGCGCAGGCGCCCGGGCGGCGCGGTCTGCTCCATGCGCGCCGCCAGGTTGACAGCGGCGCCGCGGATGCTGCCCTCGGCATCGACCCCGGCGCCGAGCAGCACCCGGCCGGTGTGTATGCCCACGCGCACGTTGAAGTCGGCCACGCCATGCGTGCTGCACACCTGCGGCGCGGCGTGGCGGGCCTCGTCGATGATGCCCAGGCCCGCGTGCACCGCCGCTTCGACATCGTCCTCGTGCGCGACCTCGGTGCCGAAGGCCGCCAGCATGCCGTCGCCGGTGTACTGCAGCACCCGGCCGTGGTGGGCCTGCACGATGGCGGTGAAGCGCGCCAGCGCGCCGTCCATCACCGCGCTGATG
Organism: Aquabacterium sp.; assembly: GCF_035476535.1. Lineage (GTDB taxonomy): Bacteria > Pseudomonadota > Gammaproteobacteria > Burkholderiales > Burkholderiaceae_C > Pseudaquabacterium. Next base: position 11,660 of record NZ_DATILJ010000284.1, on the reverse strand, counting down.
TCCTCGGGGGTCAGCCGCTGGCCGATCGCGGTCGAGCCGACGACATCGACGAACAGCACCGAGACCTGCTTGAGCTGCTGCGCCGGCAGCGTGGGCGCGGCGGCGCGTTGCGCGGCCAGTTGCTGGCGCAGCGCGAGCAGCGCGGTATCGACCACCGCATCGCCGAGCACGCTGCGCTGCGCCTGCAGCGCAGCCATCGCAGCTTCCAGTTGCTCGGGCGTGTCCTTGCTCACCGTGTCCCTTCGCCGGCCGGGCGCCGCAGCGGCCGCCCGGCCGTGAGCAATTGTTGCAGGCCTGGTGCCGACGGCCAAGCACGGACTGCTGTGATCCATGTCACTTCCCGATGGAGCAGTCGTCACTCGTGATGAAAGGGCCGGACTCCTAGAGTGCCAACACGCCATCGCAAAGCTGTCGCGACGGCCAAACACCCAGGAGCCGAGCATGACGATACGCACATCGAAGACCTTGCTGAAGGACTTCGTCGGCCATTTGTCGCCCTGGGGCTACGGCCAGGTGGCCGCCGCGCTGGCCTGCCGCCTGGTGATGCTGCTGGTGGTGATGGCCCTCGGTGCCTGCGCCAGCCTGCCCGGCGGCGTGTAGCGCGCGGCGAGCAGCGCACGCTGTCGGGCTTCCGCCTGATGCCGAACGGCTCCGGTTGACCTCGCAATTCGTCGCCGAAGCGCTGCTGTGAGCGCGCTACGGCCTACCGCGCCGCCGGCAGCAGCAGCCCGGCCAGGTGCACCAGGCTGCGGTCGCTGCCCGGCGGCCCCAGCAGCGACAGGCCCAGCGGCGCCCCCAGGCGGCTCGCCAGCGGCAGCGAGATCTGCGGAAAGCCGCTCAAGCCCGAGGTCGATAACAGGCGAATGGCGCGGTTGCGGTAGTCTTCGAGGCTGGCCTCGTCGGCATCGGTGCGCGGCGCGATGTCCGGCATCGTCGGCAGCAGCAGCACGCCGTCGCTGCCCAGCAGCTGCGCCAGCTGCGCGCGGAACGCCTGCCGGAACTCGAGCGCCGCGGCGTATTGCTCGGCCGTGACACTGCGCGACCAGGCGAAGCGCTGTGCCACGCCCGGGCCCAGCGGCGGCTGGTGGCGCTCGATGAACGCGCCATGCACCTGCCAGGCTTCGCGCCCCTGCAGGTGGCGGAAGTGCCAGTACATCGCGTCCAGGCTGTCCGTCACCGGCGGCGCGGGCCGCGCGGCGCCCAGCAGCGCTTCGACGGCCGCGCGCGCCGGCGCCAGCGCCGCCAGCACCTCCGGCTGCAGCAGCGCCCACAGGTCCGGCGGCAGCAGCAGGCGCACGGCGGCCGGCAGCGGCGCGGGGTCGTCCCCCAGCAGCACATCGGCCACGCGGGCATAGGTCGCCCCATCGCGGCTGAACCAGCCGCAGGTGTCCAGGCTGGGCGCCAGGTCCATCGCACCCTGCAGGCTGATGCGGCCGTGCGTGGGCCGCAGGCCGATCAGGCCGTTGTGGCTGGCCGGCGCACGCACCGAGCCACCGGTGTCGGTGCCCAATGCAAAGTCGCAGAGCCGGTTCGACACGGCAGACGCGGAGCCGGACGATGAACCGCCGGCAATGCGCTCCGGCGCGGCACCATTGAGCGGCGAGCCGAAATGCGCGTTCTGGCCGTTCATCGAAAACGCCAGTTCGTCGGTGAGGGTCTTGCCGACGAAGCGCGCGCCGGCATCGAGCAGGCGCTGCACCGTCGGCGCAGTGCTGCTGCGCAGGCCCGATTGCGCCAGTTTCAGCGGCTGGCCACAGCCGGTGGGGTAGCCGGCGACGTCGAACAAGTCCTTCACCGCGAAGCTCAGGCCGGCCAAAGGGCCGGCGGCGGCGTGCGGCAGAGGCGCGTCGGGGTAGGGCATGAAGGCGCGGGCGGTGTCTTCGATCAGCGGCATGACAGTCTCCTTGGGTGCAGTGTCGCCGGCCTCATGGACTGCGCTGAAGGCGTCAGCCTGCGAAGCGCTGGCGAGCCGCAGCCACCGCGGTCTGCGACAGCCGCTCCAGCCGTGGCGACTGCACCTGCCAGCGATGCCAGTACAGCGCCACATCGGTGGGCGCATGCGGCGCCAGGTCGATCAGTTCGCCGCGCGCCAACGCATCGCCCAGCTGCAGCTCCGGCACCATGCCGTAACCCAGGCCGAGCCGGATGGCCGCCAGAAAGGGCTCCGAGGCCGGCACCTGGTGGCAGGGGTAGGCGTCGTCCGGCAGGCCCAGCTCACGCAGCAGGATGTCGGCCTGCAGCCTGTCCTTGCGATTGAACACGATCACCGGTGCGCGCCGCGCGGCAGCCCGCGTGAAGCCGCGCTTGAACCAGCGATCGACGCAGGCCGGTGAGGCCACGAGCCGGTAGCGCATGGGGCCCAGCGGCTCGGCCACGCAGCCGCGCATGGCCTGTGCCTGCACCGACACGCAGGCCATCGCCAGGCCCGCTTCCAGCAACGCAAAGGTATGCGCCTGGTCGTCGACCACCAGGTCGATCAGCACCTTCTGCTGCACCAGAAAATCAGCCAGCGCCGGCAGCAGCCAGGTGGCCAGCGTGTCGGCATTCACCGCCAGCGTGACCGACAGCGGCGCCGAGGCTTCACCAGCGATCTCGGCCACGAAGTCCTGCTCCAGCAGGCGGCTGCGCCGCAGGTGCTGCAGCAGCTGCTGACCCACCGGCGTAGCGCGGCAGGGTCGGCCGCGCACCACCAGCGGATGCCCCAGCGTGCCCTCCAGTGCGCGCACCCGTTGCGACACGGCCGAGGGCGTCAGGTGCAAGCGCGACGCGGCTTGTTCGAAGCTGCCGGCGTCGATCACCGCCAGGAAGGCCTCGCACTGTTTCCAATCCATGAGAGATCCAGCCTTTGCAAGGCCTGGCGGGCCGTTATGAAGAGATTCTAGGCAAGACCGACATTTGCTGAATCGGCTTCGCCTGCGGATGCCGCCTCGGGACAATGCGGCGATGGAATCTTCCTTCATCCAGGGTTTCGGCCTCGGTGCCGGGCTCATCGTGGCCATCGGCGCGCAGAACGCGCATGTGCTGCGCATGGGCCTGCGGCGCCAGCATGTCGGCCTGACGGTGGCCGTGTGCATCGCAGTCGATGTGCTGCTGATCGCAGCCGGCGTGGCCGGCATGGGCGCGCTGATCGAAGACCGCCCGGCCCTGATGACGGTGGTGCGCTGGGGCGGTGTGCTGTTCCTCGCCGGCTATGGACTGCGGGCGTTTCGCCAGGCTTGGCGTGGCGCCAGCCTGCAGGTGAACGGGAAGGGCAAAGACCAGGCAGCCACGGCGATGTCGGCCCCCCAGGCCATGGCGGCCGTGCTGGCCTTGTCCTTGCTCAATCCGCACGTCTACCTGGACACCGTGGTGCTGCTGGGGTCGCTGGGCGCGCGCCAAGGCGGTGACGGCAAGTGGTGGTTCGCGCTGGGCGCCACCACGGCTTCGGCGCTGTGGTTCGTGGCGCTGGGTTTCGGCGCCCGGCTGCTCACGCCGTGGTTTGCGAAACCCGCCGCGTGGCGCCTGCTCGATGCCGGCGTGGGCGTCGTGATGGGCTCGCTGGCGGGCTTGCTGGCCTTGTCGGGGCTGTGACGCCGAACGGGTTCAAGGCTTGGCCAGCGCCTTGCGCACACTGCCCAGGAATTGCGCATCCACCGACCCATTCGTCTTCTCGCTGCGCGAGACGATGCGACCGTCCGCATCCAGCAGCACCAGCACACCGGTGTGGTTGAACTCGCCGTCGGCCAGCACGCGGTAGCGAACGCCCAGCAGGCCGGCAATGGCGCGCACGTCGGCCGGCCGCGGCTGCGCCAGGGTCCAGCGCGCGAGGTCGAGGCCGCGCTTGTCGGCCACGGCCTTCAGCGCGCCCGGGTCGTCATGCTGCGGGTCCAGGCTGATCAGCAGCACGCCCAGCTGCTGCCGGCCGGCCGGCGTGAGCTTGCGGTCGAGGTCCAGCACGGTGTCGATGATCGTCGGGCAAATGAACTTGCACGAGGTGTAGAACATCACCACCAGTTGCGGCGTGCCGCGTTTCGAGGCCAGCGTCAGGCTGCGCCCGGACTGGTCGATCAAGGGCGCGTCGAGCTGGTAGATCGAGTCCTTCGGCATCGGCGCGGGGCCGGCCTGCACGCCAAAAGTGGCGGCCAGGATCAGGGGCAGTGTCATCCAGCGGACCATGACGATTCCTTTCATCGCGCGCAGCGAAAGCCGAGGTTGGCGGTGGCGTCGGCCGCTTCCAGCGACGACAGCATCGCCACCCGCATCAGTACCGCGTAGTTGTCACGATCGTTGATGGCCAGGGCGCCGGCGCCGCAGAACTTCAGCTTGTCGGGGTCGCCCTGGTCGCGGTTGTCGGCCGAGACCAGCAGCGCCGAGAAGTCGTCGGTCCATTCCCAGACCAGGCCGTGCAGGTCGTGCGCGCCATGGACATTCGGCCGCTGCGAGCCAACCGACGCGAGCGCGCGCGTTGACGGCTGCGCGTACCACGTCAGGATGCGCTCGCGCCAGGCGCGGTCGCTGCGTGCGTCGGTGCGCCGCTCATCGGCCGCGGCTGCGTATTCCCATTGCGACCAGGTCGGCAAGCGCGCACCCTGCGCCTGGCAGTACGCGCTGGCCGCGAACCAGCTGACCCACACCACCGGCTGCTGCGCCAGTGCCTTGGGCCCCAGCTGCAGCGGCGCGGCCCACAGCTGCAGGTAGCGCGATTCGGCGAAGACGCCAGCCACGGCATCGCGGCGCCACTGGGGATGCCGGCGCACGAAGGCCAGAAAGTCCGCATTCGTCACCGGCAAGCGCATCAACGCGAAAGGCGCGATGCGCACGCGGCTGCCGCTGTCTTCGTACTTCAGCGCCGAGACGAGTTCGCCGCCGGGCAAGTTCACATAGTCGGCGTCAGCGGCCTGCGCGCCGCTGACGGCCAAGGTGAGCGACAGCAGCAGGCCGAAGCGACGCACGATGAGCCCCGGTGTCTGGCGGCTCAATGGGTGACGACGGTCGCCGGCTTGATCTTGCGCTGTTCGGCGACCTCGGCCTTGGTCACCTTGCCGCCCGGGTTGCCCCAGCTGCCCAGCACATAGGTCAGGATGTTGGCCACCTCGTCGTCGGTGAGCTGATCCATCGGCGGCATCACCGAGTTGTAGTCCTGGCCGTTGACCTTGACCGGGCCGCTCAGGCCGTGCAAGACCACGCCGATGGCCGCCTTGGTGTTGGCCGCCAACCAGTCGGACTTGGCCAGCGGCGGGAACACGCCCGGCAGCCCGGCGCCATTGGCCTGGTGGCAGGTCGAACAGGTGCCGGCGAATCGTGCCTGGCCGGCTTTCATCTGGTCTTCGACGGTCAGCGCGCCGGCCTTCGCGGCCTGGGCGGCGCTGGTCACCGCGGCGACGTTGGGCAGTGCGCGGTCGCCGATGTAGACCTCGTCGACCTCCTTGCCGCTGTAGATGGCCAGGTTCTCCGGCCCCTCGACCTTCAGGATCGCCAGCGCGCCCTTGTTGAAGGCGCGAAAGATCGAGTGGTCCACCAGCACATAGCTGCCCGGCACCTCGACCTGGAAGTCCATCATCGCCGCGCCGCCGGCCGGGATCAGCGTGGTCTGCACGTTCTCCTGGAAATGCGTGCCGCCTTCGAACCAGACCTTGTCGAAGATCTCGCCGATCACATGAAAGCTCGACACCAGGTTCGGGCCGCCGTTGCCGACGAACAGGCGCACCGTCTCACCGGTCTTGGCCTTGATCGCCTTCTCGCCGGTGAGTGCCCCTTCGCTGCCGTTGAACAGCACGTAGGTCGCGTTTTCGTCGATCGCCTTTTGCATGTCGAAAGGCTGCAGGCCCTTCTCGCGGTACTTGCCGGTGGTGTAGAAGTCGCCCTGCATCACGTAGTACTCCTTGTCGACTTTCGGCAGACCGCCGGGCGGCTCGACCAGGATCAGCCCGTACATGCCGTTGGCCACGTGCATGCCCACCGGCGCGGTGGCGCAGTGGTAGACGTAAAGGCCGGCGTTGAGTGCCTTGAACGTGAACTGCGATCGGTGCCCCGGTGCCGTGAAGCTGGAAGCGGCACCACCACCGGGCCCGGTGACGCCGTGCAGGTCGATGTTGTGCGGCATCTTCGAATCGGGCGCATTCTTCAGGTGGAACTCCACCGTGTCGCCCTGGCGCACGCGGATGAAACTGCCCGGCACCGTGCCGCCGAAGGTCCAGAAGGTGTAGGTCACCCCTTCGGAGATCGGCATTTCCTTTTCGATCACTTCAAGCTCGACGATCACCTTGGCCGGTGTCGAGCGGTTGAGCGCCGGCGGCACGTCCGGCGGGCTGGTCAGCACGGCCTTGATCGGCTCCCCTTGCGGCGGGCCGAAGTCGCCCTTGCGCGAAGCGCCGGTTGGCGACGCCGCGCTCGCCAGCGCCCCGGGAGTGGCGCTGGTTGCCGCCGGCTCGTCGCGGCGGCCACAAGCCGCCAGCGTGAGCACGGCGGCGGCGATGCAGAACAGGCTTGTGGTGCGATGCATGGTGGGTCTCCTTCTTGTCAAACCGCCAACCAGCCCAAGGGTTGGTGCGTACGGGCGATGCCGAACATGAATGCGTACACCACGACGGCGCTGCCAAAACAGATGCCGCGCACGCGCGTGCTGCGACCGCGCTTCAGCGCGAAGCTGCCGAGCACGACGTAGATCACCAGCAGCACCAGCTTGACCGTCAGCCAGTGGTTGTTGAACACGGCAGCCGGGAGCATGGCCACCAGCATCAGCGCCGCCGTCAGCAGCACGGTGTCGATCGTGTAGCTCAGGTAGCGCAGCGGCGCGGCCAGTGGCCAGGCTTTGCCGCTGAGCACGCCGACACCGCGCAATGCAAACAGCGCACCGCTGACCAGCACCGTGCCGATGTGCACCGCACGGACCTGTGGGTAGAACTCGATCACGGTCTCAGACCCGCACGGCGGCGACCTCGCCCACCGGCAGAATTACCTCGCGCTTCGGGGCCACCCACAGGCGGAACACGAACCAGGCGATCAGCAGCGCGCCGATGCTGAACACCGTGTCGCCGGGCACGCGCATCCACACCAGCAGGTGCACGATGGGCTTGCCCATGAACTCGGCCGAGCGCGCGTACCAATAACCGTTTTCCAGAGCGGCCTGCAATTGCAGCACGCCCAGCGGCAGCAGGGTCAGCAGCGCCATCAGCGCCAGGCCGATGCTCAGGCCCCAGAAGGCACCCGCCAGCGTGGCGTTGTTCCACTGCACCTCGGGCTTGAGGCCGCGCAGGCAGAACAGCATCAGACCGATGCCGAGCATGCCGTAGACACCGAACAGCGCCGTGTGGCCGTGCAGCGCCGTCAGGTTCAGGCCCTGCATGTAGTACAGCGCCAGCGGCGTGTTGATGAGAAAGCCGAACAGGCCGGCACCCACCAGGTTCCAGAAGCTGACCGCCAGGAAGAACAGGATCGGCCAGCGGTAGCGCTGCATCCACGGCACCGCCTGGCCATGGCGCCAGGTCTCGTAGGCCTCCAGGCCGATCAGCGCCAGCGGCACCACTTCCAGCGCCGAGATGCTGGCGCCCAGCGCCACCACCGCCGTGGTGGTGCCGGCGAAGTACAGGTGATGGAAGGTGCCGAGGATGCCGCCCGACATGAAGACGATGGTCGCGAACAGCACGTTGATCGTCGCCGACGTGCCGCGCACCAGCCCGAGCTTGACGAACAGGAAGCTGATCACCGCGATCGCAAAGACCTCGAAGAAGCCTTCGACCCAGAGGTGCACCACCCACCAGCGCCAGTACTCGACCATCGACAGGTGGGTGTGCTCGCTCCACATCAGCCCGGCGCCGAACAGCAGCCCGATGGCGACGGTGGACAGGAACAGCAGGCCGACGATCGACGACATCTCGTCCTTGCGCGCCAGCGCCGGCCACAGCGCCCGGCCGACCAGCACCAGCCACAGCAGCAGGCCGATGAACAGGAACCACTGCCAGAAGCGACCGATGTCGACGTATTCCCAGCCCTGGTGGCCGAACCAGAAGTTGTGGGCCAGGCCGAGCTTCTGCATCACCGCGAACCACTGCCCGGTGAAGGCGCCGACGACGATGACCACCAGGCAGGTGAACAGCACGTTGACGCCCAGCCGCTGGAACTTCGGTTCATGCCCCGAGATCGCCGGCCCGATGTACAAGCCCGTGGCCAGCCAGGCCACCGCGATCCACAGCACTGCCAGCTGCGTGTGCCAGCTGCGCGTCAGCGAATAAGGCAGCACCTCGGACAGCGCGACGCCATAGGCATTCTGGCCTTCGACCTGGTAGTGCGCCGTCGTCGCGCCCAGCAGGATCTGCACCAGGAACAGCGCCACCACGAGCCAGAAGTACTTGGCCGTGGCCTTCATCGATGGCGTCGGCACCAGGCCGCGCAGCGGGTCCTGCTTAGGCGGGGCCAGCGCCTCGGCCTTGTCCTGGTGGTGCCAGACCGCGTTGTGCCAGGCCAGCAGCGCGATGCCGGCGATCATGAACAGCACGCTGAACACGGTCCAGATGAAGGTCGCCGCGGTCGGCGTGTTGCCCACCAGCGGCTCGTAGGGCCAGTTCTGCGTGTAGCTCATCGGCTCGCCGGGCCGCTCGGTCACGGCCGCCCAGCTGGTCCAGAAGAAGAACGCGCCGATCGCGCGGCGATGCTGGGCATCGGGCACGGTGTCCTCGCGCATCGCATAACCCTCACGCAGCGCGTGCGTGGCCGGATCGTTGGAGAACAGGCTCGAATAGTGCGCCGCGACCTGCGTGATCGCCTGCGCGCGCTCGGCGGAAATGACGATGCGGCCGCTGGCAGCGTCGTAGCTATTGCGCCGGATCAGCGGGCGCAACTCGGCCTGTACCCGCGCCTGCTCGCCGGGGCCGAGGTCGGCATAGGCCGCGCCGTCCTTCGCCCGCGAGCGCAACTCGAACCAGGCCATGATTTCGCGGTGCAGCCAGTCGGCCGACCAGTCCGGCGCCACCAGCGCACCATGGCCCCAGATCGAGCCGAGCTGCTGGCCGCCGATGCTTTGCCAGACCTGGCGACCTTGTTCGATGTCGGCGCGCGTATACACCGTGTCGCCGCGCTCGGTGACCACGGCCTCCGGCATCGGTGGCGCCTGGCGGTGGATCTCCGTGCCCATCCACAGCAGCACGCCGAAGCCGACGACGAGCAGGCTACACAGGCCCAGCCACAGCCTGCGCGTGGTCGAGAGGGTCGAAGCAGTCGACATGGCACGATCTCCCCTTTGTATGAAGGTCTCAAGCGCCGGGCCAGCGGATGCCTGAGCCAGCGCTGCGTGATCATCCTCATGTTGGCCTCAGCTGACTGTGCGACAGCGCACGCAGCAACCGGTCAAAGGCACGTGCTAAAAGCTCGGTTTTGCGCAATGGAACCCGCCGTGGCCCTTGAATGGATTGAATCGCTGGACCAACTCGACTGGCATGAGCTCAGCGCGCTGTACCACGCCGCGCCGCTGGGCAACAAGAATGCGATCGACCTGAAGACCGCCTTCAGCAACAGCGCCTTGCGCTGCCTGGTCTACGACGCGGGCCGACTGGTCGGTGCCGGCCGGGCGCTGGCCGATGGCGTGGATTGTTCGTATGTCTGCGACATCGCGGTGATGCCCAGCCACCAGGGCACGGGGCTGGGCAAGCAGATCGTGGCCCGGCTGGTCGCGCTGTCGCGGGGCCACAAGAAGATCATCCTGTATGCCGTGCCGGGCAAGGAGGGCTTCTACCGCAAGCTGGGCTTCAAGCGCATGCGCACGGCGATGGCGATCTTCGAGAATCAAGCGCAAGCACTGGAGCGTGGTTATGTCGACGAAAGCTGAACCGATGAACCCCCAGCCTCACTGGCCCGGCGCACTGCCCTTGGTGGCCATCCTGCGCGGCATCCGCCCGGAAGAAGCAGCGGCCCATGCCCGGGCGGTGTTCGACGCCGGCTTCGACTGCATCGAGGTCCCCACCAACTCGCCCGACTGGCCGGCCAGCCTGCGTCACATCCGGGCGCTGGCGCCGCCGGGTGCCTTGCTGGGGGCTGGCACGGTGCTGGATGCGTCGCACCTGGACGCGTTGCAAGCCGCAGGCGGTCAACTGGCCGTGTCGCCGCATGTCGACACGGCCTTGATCACCGACACCGTGCGCCGCGGGCTGATGGCCGTGCCGGGCGCGATGACGGCCAGCGAAGTCTTCGCCGCCTGGCGGACCGGTGCGCGGGCCGTGAAGCTGTTTCCCGCGGCCACACTGGGCCCCGGCCATGTGCGCGCACTGTGCGCGGTGCTGCCGCCTGAGCTGCCCCTGCTGGCGGTGGGCGGCGTCACCGTCGACAACCTGGCCGACTACCTGCGCGCCGGCTGCCTGGGCGCGGGCCTGGGCGGCGAGTTGTACCGGCCCGGCCAGAGCCCGGCTGACACGGCACAGCGCGCGGCGGCCTTCGTCGCGGCCTACCGCACTGCCAGCGCCGCACCGAAGGCACAGGCATGACGGGCGCCCGCCTGATCGGCCTGGACTGGGGCAGCAGCGCACTGCGCGCCTACCTGATCGCCAGCGACGGCACCGTGCTGGCGCAGCGCGGCAACGACAGCGGCGCGTCGCGGCTGGTCGGGGATGCGGCCGGCTTCGAAGCTGCGCTGCGCGGGCTGATCGGCGATTGGCTGCGAGAACATGCCGGCCTGCCGCTCGTCGCCTGCGGCATGGTGGGCAGCACCCATGGCTGGCTGGAAGCGCCGTATGCGCTGTGTCCGGTGGCGCTGGACAGCCTGCATGCGCTAACGGTCATCGTGCACGGCCAAGAGGGCTTGCGTGTGCACATCGTGCCGGGCGTGGCGCAACGGCCTGCGGGCGGCGTGCCCGACGTGATGCGCGGCGAAGAAACCCAGGTCGCCGGTCTGCTGGTGCAGCAACCCGGCCTGGCCGAGCAGGCGCTGCTGGTGCTGCCGGGTACGCATTCCAAATGGGTCAGCGTGCGCGGCGGCCGCATCGAGTCCTTTGCCACGCGCATGACCGGCGAGCTGTTCGCGCTGCTGCGAAGCCACTCGGTGCTGGGCCGCTTGATCGAGCCCACGGATGAATTCTGCGGCGAGGCTTTCGACCAGGGCGTGCACCTGGGCAAACAAGACCAGGGCGCCGACCTCATGGGGCGCCTGTTCTCGGTGCGGACGCTGGGCTTGTTCGAGGAGTTGCCGCGCACCGCATTGGCCGACTACCTGTCCGGCCTGTTGATCGGCAGCGAGATCGCCGCGGCGCTGGTGCCCGGCATGGCCGAAGGGCCGCTGGCGCTGGTCGGCGAAGCGGCGCTGTGTGATCGCTATCGGCGTGCGCTGCAGGCCTTCGGTCGTGAGGCGCTTTGCGTGCCCGGCAACACCGCCGCCACCGGGCTGTGGCAAGTGGCCGAGCACGCGGGCTGGTAGCGCGGGCACGACGGCCCGCAGGTCGGCGCCGCCGCCGCGACGCCACTGCGCCACCGGTCAGTAGGTCTCGAGGTGCAGCCGACCCTGCTTCTTCAGCGCCGCACCCAGCGTGTCCCAGTCCAGCCCCGCCTGCCGCGCCACATCGCTCAGCGCCAGCACCACGCCCTCTTCCATCGCCTTCAGGCCGCAGACGTAGAAGTACGCGTTCGGGTCGGCCAGCAGCGGCGCGACATCGGCGGCGCGTTCGCGCATCAGGTCCTGCACATAGCGCTTGGGCTGCCCC
>NZ_DATILJ010000283.1:0-6042 GCF_035476535.1 Aquabacterium sp. | reverse complement strand
GTCTACCGCGAGCGCCGCTACTTCACGCAACCTGCGCCGCCGGCGATGGCCGAGCTGCGCGAGCTGCAGGCGCCGGGGCCCTTGGGGCCGATTCCGCTGCGCCTGTACCGCCCCGAAGGCGTGGCCGTGCCGGCGCCGGTGCTGGTGTACTACCACGGCGGTGGCTGGACCATCGGCGACCTCGACACCCATGACGTGCTGTGCCGCGAACTGGCGCTGGGCGCCGGCTGCGTGGTGATCGCGGTGGACTACCGGCTCGGCCCGGAACACCGCTTCCCGGCCGCCGTGCAAGACGCGGAGGCGGCCACCCGCTGGGTGCAGGCGCAGGCCGTGGAACTCGGCGTTGATGCCCGTCGGCTGGCGGTCGGCGGCGACAGTGCCGGCGGCAACCTGGCCGCCACCGTGGCGCTGCTGTTGCGCGACGGCCCCGGCAACCCGGGTGAGTCGCCCGTTGCGAGCGACATGCCCGCGCCGCGCCTGCAGTTGCTGATCTACCCAGCCACCGACATGCGCGCCATCGCGCCGTCGCACACCCGCAATGGCGAAGGCTACCTGCTGACTGCCGACAGCATCCGCTACTTCCGTGCGCACTACATCGACCAGCCGGCCCTGCATGACGACTGGCGCGCATCGCCGCTGCTGCATCCGGACCTGTCGCGCCTGCCGCCGGCGCTGGTCATCACGGCCGGCTACGACCCGCTGCGCGACGAGGGCCGGCAGTACGCCGATGCCTTGTCAGCCGCCGGCACGCCGGCACAGTACGTCTGCTTCGAGCGGCAGATCCATGGCTTCATCCCGATGGGCAAGGTGATCGAGGAAGCCAATACCGCGGTGATGCTGTGCGCCGGCGCACTGCGGCGCGCGTTCCGCTGAACCTGCCATTGGCAGCGGGCTGAACAGCTGGTGACGCTTGCTGGCGGGCGGCAGGGTGGGCCTGCCTACAATGCGCCCGCACGGAACCCTCAAGGCATCAGCGACTCCATTCACCCGATGCGACTTCACCGACGACGTTTCAACGCCGCCCTGGCCGCCGGCTTCGGCTGGGGCCTGACCGCCACCGCCCAGGCCCAGTTCCGGGTCGAAATCTCCGGCATCGGCGCCACGCAGCTGCCGATCGCCATCACCCGTTTCCGCGACGAAGACCGCAGTGGCCAGGCCATTTCGGCCATCGTGCGGGCCGACCTGGAGCGCAGCGGACTGTTCCGCGGTGTCGATTCCAGTGGGGCGCTGGACGAGCGCAGTGCGCCGCAGTTCCCCGATTGGCGCGCCCGCAATGCCGATGCGCTGGTGGCCGGCTCGGTCACGCGCCTGCCCGATGGCCGCTTCGATGTGCGCTTCAAGCTCTGGGACGTGGTCAAGGGCGAAGACCTGCTGGGCCAGGCGCTGGCTGTCTCTGCGGCCGACTTGCGCTTGGCTGCGCACCGCATTGCCGATGCGGTGCATGAAAGACTCACCGGCGAGCGCGGCGTCAATGCCACGCGCATCGCCTACGTCACGCGGGCGGCCAACCGCTACACGCTGCGCATCACCGATGCCGATGGTGAAGGCGGCCAACTCGCGCTGAGCAGCCCGCAACCCATCATCTCGCCGGCCTGGTCGCCCGATGGCCGCAAGCTGGCCTACGTGTCCTTCGAGTTCGACAAGGCCGTGGTGATGGTGCAGGACGTGTTCACCGGCGAGCGCCGCGCGGTGGCCAACTTCCGCGGCTCCAACAGCGCGCCGGCCTGGTCGCCGGACGGCAAGAAGCTGGTGGCAACCTTGTCGGTCGATGGCGTCTCGCAGCTCTACCAGCTGGACCTGGCCGGCGGCGACAAGCAGCGCCTGACCACCACCAGTGCCATCGACACCGAAGCGGTGTTCACGCCCAACGGCCAGAGCCTCTACTTCGTCAGCGACCGCGGCGGCAGCCCGCAGATCTACCGCATGCCGGTGAGCGGCGGTGGCGCCGAGCGGGTCAGCTTCAGCGGCAGCTACAACATCAGCCCGGCGATCAGCCCCGACGGCAAGACCCTGGCCTACGTCGCGCGGGACGGCGGTGGCGCCTTCCGCGTGATGACGCTGGACCTGGCCGGCGGCAGCCCGCTGGCCGTGACCGACACCACCGACGACGAGAGCCCCAGCTTCTCGCCGAACGGCCGGTTGATCATGTACGCCACACGGGCCCAGGGCCGCGACGTGTTGATGACCACCACCCTCGATGGCAAGATTCGCACGCGCCTGCTGTCCACCGGCATCGACGTGCGCGAGCCGGCCTGGGGCCCGTTCATCCGCTGACCGCATGGCCATCGACGGCATGGCAGCGGCGTTTCCAGTCACCCGCCGTGCGGGAATTCAAACCTGACACGCAAGGAGCAGAACATGAGGCACGCTGATCGCATCCGCTCGTCCACCCCCCGTCGCACCGCGCTGCGCAGCACCGGCCTGTGTCTGGCCGTGGCCGCGGTGCTCGCCGGCTGCGGCTCGAACGTGAAGCTCGACGAAACGCCGGTGGTCGATGCCAATGCGCGCAGCGTGGGCACCATCCCGCAGGGCTCGAACGTCACCACACCGCAGGGCACCGGCACGCAGGAGTCGAAGGTCGCGACGATCTCGCTGGACCGCACGCCGGCGGCGCTCGCCAACCTGGGCCGCACGGTGTACTTCGACTTCGACAGCTTCATCGTCAAGGAAGACTTCCGCGGGCTGATCGAGTCGCATGCGCGCCTGCTGGCCACCAACAAGGGCAAGCGCATGCGTGTCGAAGGCCATACCGATGAACGCGGCGGCCGCGAATACAACCTGGCCCTGGGCCAGAAGCGCGCCGAAGCGGTGGCCAAGTCGCTGGCCTTGCTGGGCGCCGGCGATGCGCAGATCGAGGCCGTGAGTTTCGGCAAGGAACAGCCGGTGTCCGAGGCCCACGACGAAGTGGCCTGGGCCAAGAACCGCCGGGCCGAGTTGAAGGACCGCTGAAGTGCAGCACCGTCCGCTCGTGCAGCCGCCGCGGCGCCAGGCCCGCGCCGTCGTCATGCTGCTGGCCTGCATGGTCGGCCTGTTGGCCGGCACGGCCGGCGACGCCCGTGCCGGCCTGTTCGACGATGAAGAGGCTCGCAAGGCCATCCTCGATCTGCGCACCCGCATCGCCACCAACGACGAAGCGGCCAAGAGCCGCATTGCGGAGTTGTCGGTGCTCAATGCGCAGTTGCTTGACCAGTTGCAGCAGCTGCGCCGCAGCCTGGTCGATCTGAATGCGCAGCTGGAGGCGCAACGCACCGAATCGGCCCGCCTGCGCGGCGTGCAGGAACAGATGCAGCGCGACGTGGCCGAACTGAAGCAGGGCCAGAAAGCCGGCGCGCAGGGGCTGGAAGAGCGGCTGAAGAAGCTGGAGCCCACCCAGGTGTCGGTGGATGGCAAGGAGTTCCTGGTCGATCCCGACGAGCGCCGCGCCTACGACGACGCGATGGCGGTGCTGCGCAACGGTGAGTTCGACAAGGCCGCGGCCGTGCTCTCGGCCTTCGTGCGGCGCTATCCGACCAGCGGCTACCTCGATTCGGCGCGCTTCTGGCTCGGCAATGCGCTGTACGGCAAACGCGACTACAAGGAAGCCGTCACGACCTTCCGTGCGCTGATCACCAATGCACCGGAGCATCCACGCGCGCCGGAGGCGATGCTGGCGCTGGCCAACTGCCAGGTCGAGATGAAGGACATCAAGGCCGCCCGGCGCACGCTGGACGATCTGCTGAAGACCTACCCGAAATCCGAGGCTGCTAGCGCCGGACGTGAGCGGCTGGGTTCTCTCAAGGGTTGATGGTCGTGCGGTATGAGCGACGCTGAGCTGCAGGCGCTCGGCCCCCAGGTGCTGTGGGCGGCGTTTGCGCTCGGTGGGCTGTTCGGCGCGATTGCGCAGCGCACGCATTTCTGCACGATGGGCGCGGTGGCCGATGTGGTCAACATCGGCGACTGGACGCGCCTGCGCATGTGGGCGCTGGCCATCGGCGTCGCGATGCTGGGCTTCAATGCGATGGTGCTGCTGGGCTGGCTGCGCGCGGCCGACAGCCTGTATGCCGCGCCGCAATGGCAGTGGCTGTCGCAGATCGTTGGCGGGCTGATGTTCGGCTTCGGCATGGTGCTGGCCTCGGGCTGCGGCAGCAAGACGCTGGTGCGCGTCGGCGGCGGCAACCTGAAGTCGCTGGTGGTGTTTTGCGTGCTGGCCATCGCGGCCTTCGCGACGCTGAAGGGCATTACCGCGGTGGCACGCGTCAACACCATCGACCGGGTGGTGTGGGCGCTGCCGGCGGGCCAGGACCTGCCGTCGTTGGTTGCCTGGGCCTTCGGCGGCAGCGCGCAACACCATGCCGGCTGGCTGGGTGCGCTGATCGGTGGCGGTGTCGTGGCCTGGGTCCTGGTGCGGCGTGAAGGCCGCTCGGCCGCTGTGCTGCTGGGCGGCATCGGCATCGGCGCGGTGGTGGTGGGGGCCTGGTGGGTGTCGGGCCGTCTGGGCCACCTGGCCGAACACCCGCAGACGCTGGAGCCGGCCTTCCTGGCCACCAATTCGCAGCGCATGGAGGCCTTCAGTTTCGTCGCACCGCTGGCCTATGCAGTGGACTGGCTGCTGTTCTTCAGCGACAAGAGCAAGCTGCTGACGCAGGGCATCGTGATCGTCGCCGGTGTCGTGCTCGGCAGCGCCGTGGCGGCGCTGCTGGGCCGCAGCTTTCGCTGGGAAGGATTTCGGGGTGTCGAGGACACCGCGAACCACCTGGTCGGCGCGGTGCTGATGGGCGTGGGCGGCGTCTGCGCACTGGGCTGCACCATCGGGCAGGGCCTGTCGGGCGTGTCGACGCTGTCGATCGGCAGTTTCGTTGCGCTGGCGGCGATTGTCGGCGGTGCAGTGCTGGCCTTGCGCTGGCAGGTCTGGCGCATCGAGCGGCAGGCATGAGGCTGCAGCAATGAGTGTGGTGCACGACCTGGCGCCCGACCTGGAGCGCCGTTTCGGCGGCTTGAGGCGCCTGTATGGCGATGCCGGCTACGCCCGCGTGCGTGCCGCCTCGGTGGCGGTGATCGGGCTCGGCGGCGTGGGTTCGTGGGCGGTAGAAGCGCTGGCTCGCAGCGGTGTCGCGCGGCTGGTGCTGGTGGACCTGGACCATGTGGCCGAGTCCAACATCAACCGCCAGGTGCAGGCGCTGGGCAGCACGCTGGGCATGGCGAAGGCCGAGGCGCTGCGCCAGCGCGTTGCCGACATCCACCCGGGCTGCGAGGTGCAGACCATCGAAGAATTCGCCAGCGCCGACAACTGGCCCGGCCTGGTGCCGCAACCGGTGGACGCGGTGATCGATGCCTGCGATCAATCGCATGCCAAGCTGGCAATGGCAGCCTGGGCTTTGGCCGGCGGCAGCGCGTTCGTCACGGTCGGCGCGGCCGGCGGCAAACAAGCGGCACAGCGTGTCGAAGTGGCCGACCTGGCCGAGGCCACGCACGACCCATTGCTCGCCGCGCTGCGCCAGCGCCTGCGCAAGCAGGGCGCGGCCAGGCAAGGCGCGATGGGCCTGCGCTGCGTGTTCTCTCGGGAAGGCGTGGCTGCGCCGGCCGAGGCCTGCGAGGCGGAGGGTGGCAACGACGGCAGCCTCAATTGCCATGGTTATGGCTCCAGCGTGATCGTCACCGCCACCTTCGGCCTGGTCGCCGCCGGTGAAGTGCTGCGTCAACGCATCAACAGGGCTTGAACCAAGCAAAAAACCCGTGCTAGAATTTTGGGCTCTACCCGGGTGACGGGAAAAACCCCAAGGGGTGTGACCCGAGCGGGTTGTTAGCTCAGTCGGTAGAGCAGCGGACTTTTAATCCGTTGGTCGTGGGTTCGAGTCCCGCACAACCCACCACCAGTCGTACCGGTCAGATTTTCGGGCTCTTAGCTCAGTTGGTAGAGCAGCGGACTCTTAATCCGTTGGTCGAGTGTTCGAGTCACTCAGGGCCCACCAAATACCAGCGTTTTTGCGATAACAGTCACTAACAATCAACGGACTGTTTCGCAAAACACAATCATGGCAAACGCAGGCCGCACTAGCGAGTCTG
>NZ_DATILJ010000282.1:0-2998 GCF_035476535.1 Aquabacterium sp. | reverse complement strand
CTTGAAACGCGTTGCATCGCGCACGCACAAGGCGCGCTGGGCCAGCAGCGCAACGATCTGTTCGTCCAGCGCATCGATGCGCGTGCGCAGCGCGCCGAGCGTGGCGGCCTGCGGCACATAGTCGGGGTCAAGGAAGCGGCGAACCGGCGCAGCGTCAGTGCGCGGCTCTTGGGCGGCAGTCATGGGTCTGGTCTCCTGGGGAATCTCGGTGTGCATCCGCACCAAGCCAATTATGCGCCGCTTGATATGAATGCTTACTAGTTGGCACCAGGCACTGCGGCCGGTTCCGAGAGCTGGCGCCATTGCTCGCTTCCCAACCAGCCACGCAGCGCCACCACGCCCTTGGGCGTGATGTCCAATGCGCGCGAGCCAGCGCGGCGCAGCAGCCAGCCACTGTCCAGGCAATGGGCGCAGATCACCGTACCCAGGCGCCCGGCGACATGAAAGCGCCGCTCGCTCCAATCCAGGCAGGGGCGGCAATGCACGCGCCTGGGTGCGGCCTTGGCAAGCGTGCGCGCGGGGTCGATGCCGATGCGCGCCAGCACCGCACCGGCGCGCTCGGTCACGTGGCCGGCCTCGCCGTCGAAGGCGATGGCCTCGTCGGCCAGCAGGCGCTCGGCGATCGCCACGCCCAGGCGGCCGGCGATGTGGTCATAGCACGAGCGTGCCATGCGCATGGCGGCGTCCTTCGGGCCCGATACCACGGCACGGCGTGGGGTCGACACCTGTGTCGCGGCCAGCTGCATGATGCTCTCGATCAGGTGGGCCACCTCGCCCGACGCCAGCCGGTGGTAGCGGTGCCGGCCGTGCTGCTCGACCTTCATCAGGCCGGCCTCGACCAGCAGCCCCAGGTGCCGGCTGGCCGTCTGCGGCGAGACACTGCCGGCGTGGGCCAGCTCATGCGCGGTCAGCGCGCGCCCGTCGATCAGCTCCAGCAGCATGGCGGTGCGTGCCGGCTCGCCGACCAGCGAGGCGATGTGTGCGATTTGATTGACGTTCATGCGTGCGGTTCTCAGTGTCGGTGTTGCGACGATAGCGCCGTGGCCGGCCGGAATGCTTCGCTCCAGCGCGAAGCATTCTGGCACCGATGCGGTCCACCATGCAGGGCATGCAGCGCCCGCTGCGCAGCCCTCAAGGAAAACCCATGCAGTTGCAAACCACCGCCCCGCTCCCGCCGGCAGCACGCCCCTTCTACGGCACCACTGTGGTCCGCGCCGCGTTTGTGCTGGCCGCCTTCGGCTGGGGCGTCGGCTTCTACAGCCCGTCCATCTTCCTGCACGCCGTGGCGGCGCGCACCGGCTGGTCGTTGCCGCTGGTGTCGGCCGCAGTCACTTTCCATTTCATGTTCGGGGCGCTGATGGTGGCCCGCCTGCCGCGCATCCACGCCCGCTGGGGCATCGCGCTGACCACGGCCGCCGGCGCCGCCGCGCTGGCACTGGGGACGATGGGCTGGGCGGTCGCAGCCCAACCCTGGCAGCTGTTCGCCGCGGCCTTGCTCAGCGGCGCCGGCTGGGTCACGATGGGCGCGGCGGCCATCAACGCGATCCTCTCGCCGTGGTTCGTGCACAGCCGGCCGATGGCCCTGGCCAAGGCCTACAACGGCGCCAGCATTGGCGGTGTGATCTTCTCGCCGCTGTGGGCGGCGTTGATCGCACACCTGGGATTTACCGCCGCCGCGCTGCTGGTGGCGGTGGTCATGCTGACCGTCGTGGCCGCGATTTCGCTGCGCGTGCTGGTGCAGACACCCGAGGCCTTGCACCAGCGGCCCGATGGCGATGCGCCCGGCGTGGCCACGCGCAGCATCACCTCGGCGCGCGCCAGGCCCTTGCCGGGGCGCCTGCTGTGGCGTGACCGTGGCTTCCTCACACTGGCTGCGGGCATGTCCTTGAGCCTGTTCGCCCAGGCCGGCCTGATCGCGCACCTGTACGCCTTGCTGGCCGCGGCCCTGAGCACGCAGGCGGCTGGCTGGGCCATGGCCCTGGTCACCGCCTGCGCCGTCGCGGGGCGAACCGTGGTGGCCAAAATCATGCCGGCCACCGCCGACCGGCGGCGCATCGCCGCTGCCAGCTACGCGGTGCAAGTGGCGGGCTCGCTGGTGCTGCTGGCCGCGTCCGGGCAGCAGACGGCGCTGCTCCTGTTCGGCATCGTGCTGTTTGGCGTGGGCATCGGCAACGCCACGTCGCTGCCGCCGCTGGTGGCGCAGGTGGAATTCGTCAAGGAGGACATGGCACGCGTGGTGGCGCTGATCGTCGCCATTTCACAGGGGCTGTGGGCCTTGGCGCCGGTCGCGTTCGGCATCCTGCTGGCGGCAGGCGACGGCAGCAGTGCGCAGCTAGGCGCGGGCACGCAGCTGTTTTTCACCACGGCGGCCTTGATCCAGCTCGGCGCCATCGCCTGCATGCTGGCCGGCCGCAAACCGCTGCGCTGATTGTCGGAACGTCGCATACTCGTTCGTCCTTGAATCGAGCATGACCGACACCGCCTGGATCGCCGCGACGCTGACCTCCTCCCGCCCGCAGGCCATCGCGGCGCTGCTGCGCTATTTCCGCGACCTGGACACCGCCGAGGAGGCCTACCAGGAGGCCAGCCTGCGCGCCTTGCAGCACTGGCCCGCAGACGGCCCGCCACGCGACCCGCTGGCCTGGCTGATCTTCGTCGGGCGCAATGCCGCGCTCGACGAAGTGCGCCAGCGCAACCGCAACGATGCGCTGCCGCCCGAAGAGCTGATCTCCGATCTTGAAGACGCCGAGGCGCGGCTGGTGGAGCAGCTGGACAACGCGCAATACCGCGACGATTTATTGCGCCTGCTCTTCGTCTGCTGCCACCCCGAACTGCCGGCCACGCAGCAGATCGCCCTGGCGCTGCGCATCGTCTCCGGCCTCTCGGTGCAGGAAATCGCGCGCGCCTTCCTGGTCGGCGAAAGCGCGATGGAGCAGCGCATCACGCGCGCCAAGAAGCGCATCGCCCTGGCCAGCATCCCCTTCGAGACACCGGGGGC
>NZ_DATILJ010000281.1:0-32134 GCF_035476535.1 Aquabacterium sp. | reverse complement strand
ATGCCGAAATCGTGGAAGAAGGCCTCGCCCTGCGCCGTCAGCGCCGGGTGCTGCGCATCGCCGCGCGGGCCACCGAGCAACTGGCGCTGCAGCAGGCTGTCGAAGACCTGCACGCCATAGTCGCCGGCCAGGTGGTCGTAGCACATGCGGGCGCTGCGCAGCGCCGGCTCCCGCGGGCTGGAGCGCAGGCGCACCGCGCCGGCGCGGAAGGCCACGCCCATCAGGCTTTCCAACAGGTGGGCCACGTCGGCATCGGCCAGCTGGTAGTAGCGGTGCCGGCCCTGGGCTTGCATCTGCAGCAGCTGCGCCTCCAGCAGCTTGGCCAGGTGTGCGCTGGCGGTCTGCTTGGTGATGCCGGCGATGCCGGCCAGCTCGGTGGCGGTGAGCGCCTGGCCGCCGGTGAGTGCGGACAGCATCTCGGCGCGGGCCGTATCGCCGATCAGCGCGGCGACGCGGGCAATGTGCGGACCGTCTTTCATGGTTCGATGTTAGACGAACCATTCATGCCGCCGCACCGCTTACGCTGCAGGCCTCACCTACCGGAGACTTTCCCGCCATGCCCGTCACCTGCATCATCCGCTACGAAATCGACCCCTTCCAGCGCGACGCCTTCCAGGCCTATGCCGAAGCCTGGGGCCGCATCATCCCGCGCTGCGGCGGCCACCTGCTCGGCTACTTCCTGCCGCACGAGGGCACCAACAACATCGCCTGGGGCCTGATCTCGTTCGGCAGCCTGGCGGACTACGAGGCCTACCGCGCGCGGCTGCGCGCGGACCCGGAAGGCCGCGCGAACTTTGCCTTCGCGCAGGAGAAGCGGCTGATCCTGCGCGAGGAGCGCAACTTCGTCGCCGGCGTCGAAGGGACGCTGAACCAGGCGGCGCATCCGCAAGGTCGGCCGGCATGATCGCGGTGATCTTCGAGCTGCAGCCGAACGCGGGCCAGGCGCAGGCCTATTTCGACACCGCCGCGGCATTGCGGCCCTTGCTGGAACAGATCGACGGCTTCATCACGGTCGAGCGTTTCGAGAGCCTGGCCACACCGGGCAAGTACTTGTCGCTGTCGTTCTGGCGCGATGAGGCTGCCGTGCAGCAATGGCGAAACATTGAAGCGCACCGCATGGCGCAGGCAGCGGGCCGCGCCGGCATCTTCGCGGACTACCGCTTGCGGGTGGCCGAGGTGACGCGTGACTACGGCCTCGACGATCGGCCGCAGGCGCCGGCGGATTCGCAGCAATGGCACGGCGGGCCCTTGGCAGCCGCGCCGACAGCCTGATCCGCTGGACGCGACAGTTGCATCTGCTCACCGAGCCACCACTCCGGTCACCAATGGGGCCTCAGCGGCCGCTGCGCAGGGGCCGAAAACCTGGCGTCACCCACCCCAGGAGTGCAGCCATGAACGCGCCCGCCCCCAAGACCGGTTTCTCCACCGCCAACCCGCATGCCCTGGCCACCATCCTGGAGGCCAGCCAGACCAAGAGCATCATCGCGTCGCGCGACATCTTCGACATCTCGGGCACCAAGCTGTGGGCCCGCGACATGCCCGTGTCCAGCGCGCTGCAGCGCAAGCTGCTGGACCGACGCCTGCGCCACCCGCTGGAAAGCTGCCTGCTGGCCGAAGACGGCGTCACATCGGTCTCGCTGGTCAAGGCCACCGAGCAGATGCTGGCGCGTGATTCGGCGCTCTCCGCCGTGCTGCGCCCGCATGCCGCGCGGCTGATGCAGGAGGCCGGCCACCTGCCGCTGCACCCGGTGGCGCAGCTGCTGCTGACGGCCGGCCAGGCGTCGCGGCCGGAGAGCTTCGAGCATGCGCTGCAGGCCATGGCGCTGAACGGCGCGCTGATGATCGCGCACGGCGGCGGCATCGCCGAGTTGCGCGTGGCCATGGTCTGCGGCCTGCTGCACGACCTGGGCGAGATGTACATCGATCCGCACTACGGCGAAGCCGATGCCGACCGCGCGCTGGACTTCCAGAGCTACCAGCACCTGGTGGTGCACCCGCACGTCGGCAGCCTGCTGATTTCCCAACTGACGAATTACCCGGCCACGGTGGCGCGGGCGATTGCCGAGCACCATGAACGGCTCGACGGTTCGGGCTACCCGCATGGCCTGCGCAGCGAGCAGGTCTCGCCGCAGGGCCGGCTGCTGGCGGTGACCGAAGCCGCGCTGGGCGTGATGCGCAACGGCCACCCGCAGCTGGCACGCGCCAGCGTCGCGCTGCGCGTGGTGCCGGGTGAATTCGACCTCAGCTGGGTCGGCCGCATTTCATCGGCCGCGCGCGTGCAGCCCGCGTTGCAGGCGAGGCTGACGGCGGAGGCCATCCAGCACCGCATCAGCACGCTGGACGCCGCGCTGCAGGCCGCGCAGGACCGTGTCAGCGAACTGGCCGAGAGCGCCACCGCGCCGACGCTGGTCGATGCGCTGGGCCTGGCCCAGCACCTGCTGCGCCGCCTGCGCACTGGCTGGTACGCCAGCGGCTTGTGGGCCCAGGGAACAGTGAGCGCGCAAGACGCCGCCGAAGTGGAAGCGGTGGAAGACGAGTTGCTGTTCCGCCTGCGCACCATCCAGCGTGCCACCTTGCTGCGTGCCGGCGAGCTGGGCCCGGACGATGCGCAGCGGCTGCAGACCCTGTGCGACGGGCTGGTGGCCAGCGCCACCGACTGACGCCGGCACCGGGCAGCGGAGGCCCGCGCGCTCATCCACCGCCGAGTGGATGTCGCGGGCCGGCGGGCCGCGTGATCATGCAGACGGGCACTGCGGGTGTGTCCATCCAGCCGCCACCGCGGCAACGCATGAGGAGACTGCATGGCCACGCCCTATCCCGCATCGATGCCGCTGCGCATCCAGGCCCGCAACCGGCGCGCCTGAGCCATGCCGGAGAAGCCGATGCCCATCGACCTGAGCCGGCCGCTGGCCTGGAAACAGGCCGGCGCCGAGCAACGGGCCATGCTGCAGGACCTGCAGGCCAACATTCTGAAGGGCCACGGCCGCAAGCACACCGCCCACCTGTTCCTGCATTTCAGCGAGGCCGAGCCGGCCCGCCGCTGGCTGCACCAGCTGGCCGCGCAGCTGACCAGCGCGCAGCAGCAACTGCGCAACAGCGAGACCTTCAAGCGCACCCAGCGCCCGGGGGGCCTGGTGACGCTGCTGTTCCTGACCCATGCGGGTTACCAGGCCCTGGGCGTGGCCCCGGCGGCCACGCCCAGCGATGCCGCCTTCGCCGACGGCATGGCGCAACGCCGCAAGCATCTGAACGACCCTGCGCCCAAGACCTGGGACAGCCACCTGCAGGGCCCGCTGCACGCGATGGTGCTGCTGGCCGACCTCACGGCGCCCGCGGTCAGGCAGGCGCGCAAGGCGCTGCTGGCCACGCTGCCGGCACCGGTGCAACTGGTCGGTGAAGAAACCGGGCTGGGCATGGCGTCGCTGCTGAGTCCAAGCGAAGGTATCGAACACTTCGGTTACGTCGACGGCCGCAGCCAGCCCCTGATGCTGGAGGAGGACATCGCCCGCGAACGCGATGAACGCGATGGCACCTCCGTCTGGGATCCGGCCTTCGGGCTGGACACCGCACTGGTCAAGGACCCCGGCGGCCGCACGCCGCACAGCTTTGGCAGCTACTTCGTGTTCCGCAAGCTGGAGCAGAACGTGCGCGGCTTCAAACAGGCGGAAAGCCGGCTCGCCAAGGCACTGGGGCTGACCGGCGAAGACGCCGCACGCGCCGGCGCGATGATGGTCGGCCGCTTCCCCGACGGCACGCCGGTGGTGCTGCAGAAAGCCGCCGGCGCGAACAGCCCGGTGCCGAACAACTTCGACTACCTCGATGACGCCGGCGGCGCCAAGTGCCCCTTCCACAGCCACATCCGCAAGACCAACCCGAGGGGGGAAACCGGTGCCCTGGGCGCCACCATCGAACATGAGCGTGCGCACCTGATGCCACGCCGAGGCATCACCTATGGCCAACGCAGCCGCCACCCGAATGCGCCGTCACAACGCAGCGCAGACCTGCCGACCCAGGGCGTGGGCCTGCTGTTCATGGCCTACCAGGCCAACATCGCCAACCAGTTCGAGTTCACGCAGGCCGCGTGGGCCAACAACCCGGTTTTCGCCAAATCGGCACCGCGCACCGGCATCGACCCCCTCATCGGCCAGGGCCCGGCCGGCGGCCAGCGCTGCCCGCTGCACTGGGGCGGCACAGCAGCCTCGCCGCGCAAGGCGGTGGACTTCCGGGGCTTCGTGACGATGAAGGGCGGCGAGTACTTCTTCGCACCGTCGATCTCGGCGCTGAAGACGATCTGACGCGTCTTTTGCGCGTCTTTTGCGCGTCGCTGGCCACACCGCCGGCCTGCACAGCATGGCCTGCCAGGTCAGGATGCGCGGCAACAGGACCTGGCGTGGCGACGATGCTATCCGTGCGCGTTGTGCTGCCTCAGCCGCCGGCGCGCTTGACGGTCCAGCCTTGATCGCGCAGATACGCCATCACCTTGTCCAGGTGTTCGCCCTGAACTTCGATGATGCCGTCCTTCACGCTGCCGCCTGCGCCGCACAAGGCCTTCAGCCGCTTGGCCAGCTCGGCCAGCGCCACATCGTCCAACGGCACGCCGCGCACCACCGTGACAGCCTTGCCGCGCCGGCTCTGGGTTTCACGCGAGACCCGCACCACGCCGTCGCCGGCCGGCCGCGGCGCGGCCTGTTTGCAGACACAAGCCGCCTTCGGCTGGCCACAGGCCGGGCAGATGCGGCCGCTGTCGGTGGAATAGACCAGAGCCATCGAACTTCAGGGCTTGTTGGGGGAACAGAGTCCGGATCCTACGACCGCGCAGAGGCGAAGGGCGCTCGATGTGGCAGGCAGGCCATCGAGAAACTGCCGAGCGCGCAGCCCGGTGAGGGTCAGCCAGCGGCCCGTTGCGGTCTTTCGGTCGGAGGCGCTATTCGATGCCGGTGTACTTGGAAGTGGCCGGGATTCCGCCCCGGCGGGCGGGTCACTTCTTTCTGCTGGCTCAGAAAGAAGTAACCAAGAAAGAGAGCCTAAAACCGAACGTTCATCCGTGCATCCGCACGCGCCGTGCAGCCGCGCCACTGGCGGCACGTCCCCGGCGTTCTCAATACCCCGAACCGTCGGTCACCAGATTGGCACATATCACGCCCTGGCATTCGAAAGCAGGGCGCCGCTTTCACCGCTCGCAGGGCGCCTTGCGCCCATTCGTCCCGAGGCTTGCACGCTTTCGCATGCCAGTGCGGTTTTATTGCCAATCTGGTGACCGACGGTTCGGGGTATTAAGAATGCCAGGGGCGTGTTCACAATTGTGCTTCCGTGCTGGAGTGACGGAGGCACAAATGGACGTTTGGGTTTTCAGGGCCACTTCCTTGGTTACTTTCTTCTGGCCCTGCAGAAGCAAGCGAAGCTGGGGTCCGCTCACTTCGCGCAGCGAAGTTATGCGGACACCAAAGTGACTCGCCTGCCGGGGCGAAATCCCGGCGCAGTGCAACGAAGAATCACCGCCCAAGGCAACACAGACCAATCGTCCGCTTCAAGCGAACATCAACGACCGCAACGCGCCGCAAGCCGTCGCAGGCGCCGCGATCAGGCCAGCAGATCGAACAGCGTGCGCGCCACCACCTTCGTGGCGCGACGCAGGTCCTCGAGCACCAGGTGTTCATCGGCCCGCTTGGCATTGCTCTCGAACACCGTGCGCGGCCCGGCGCCGTAGATCGCCGCCGGCACGCCGGCCGCAGCGTACAGCCGCACATCGGTGTACAGCGGCGTGCCCGAGGTCGGAATCGCTTCGCCGAACACCGCCGCGCCGTGCTTCTGCAGCGCCTGCACCAGCGGCGCACTGCGCGCATCGGGCTGCCACGCCGTGGCCAGCAGCAGGCGCTTGATCTCGACGCGCAGGCCGGGATAACCGGCTGCCGCCTCGGCAATCACGCGGCGCACGTCGGCCTCGACCTCGGCCGGGTTCTCCTCGGGGATCATGCGGCGGTCCAGCTTGAACACCACGCTGCCGGGCACCACGTTGGTGTTGGTGCCGCCATCGATGCGGCCGACGTTCAGGTAGGGATGGTTGATGCCTTCCACCTTGGAGCGCACCGCGCGATAACGCACATTCTGCTCGTACAAGGCATTCAGGATGCGCACCGCACCCTGCAGCGCGTCGATGCCGGTATCGGGGATCGCGGCATGGGCCATCTTGCCGTGCACCGTCACTTCCATCTGCAGGCAGCCGTTGTGCGCCGTGATCACCTGGTAGCTGAAACCGGCGGCCAGCAGGTAGTCGGGCTTCGTCAGCTGGTTGGCCAGCAGCCAGCCCGGGCCCAGTTCACCGCCGAACTCCTCGTCATAGGTGAAGTGCAGTTCCACCGCGCCCTTCAAGGACGCGCCCAGCGATTCCAGTGCCCGCAGCGCGAAGGTGTAGCTCGCGAAGTCGCTCTTGCTCACCGCCGACGCGCGGCCGTAGAGCTTGCCGTCGACCACCTCGGCGCCGTATGGGTCGTGCGTCCAGCCGGCGCCGGGCGGCACCACGTCACCGTGCGCGTTCAGCGCGATCGTCGGCCCCGCGCCGAAGCGGCGGCGCACGATCAGGTTGGTGATCGACTGCAGCCCGCAGGCCTGGACCTGCTGCGCCGGCACCGGGTGCTTCTCCGCCGTCAGCCCAAACGCGGCCAGCAGCTCGGCCGTGCGTTCGGCATGCGGTGCGTTGTTGCCGGGCGGCGTGTCGGTGGGCACGCGCACCAGGGCTTGCAGGAATTGCACTTCGGCGTCGAAGTGCGCGTCGACCCAGTGGTCGAGTCGTTCGTAATCGTTCATGGTGTGGGGTCCGTCCCTTATTCCAAGCCTTGTTCCAGCAGATGCCCGAAGGCCCGCACGGCGAGTTCGATGTCGTCGTTGGTCACGGCTTCCAGCGGGTTGTGGCTGATGCCGGCATTCATGCCGCGCACGAAGAGCATGGCCTGCGGCATCACTTCATGCAATTTCATCGCGTCATGGCCCGCGCCGCTGGGCATGCGGTGCACCGGCAGGCCCAGCGCTGCCACGGCCCGTTCCCAGCGCTGTTGCCAGGCCGGTGCGCTGGGCGCCGCGGCGGCGCGCATGGTCTCTTCGAGCGTGTGGCGCACGCCGCGCCGTTCGCCGATGCGCTCCAGCTCGGCCAGCACGTCGGCGGTGCAGGCCTCGCGCACGGCATCGGTGGTGGCGCGGATGTCCAGGCTGAAGCGGCAGCGGCCGGGCACGACGTTGATCGAGCCGCCGGGCACTTCCAGCATGCCGACGGTGCCGACCAGGTGCGGCTCGCTGGCCGCTCTTTTTTCAAGGTAGAGCAGCAGCTCGGCCACGGCCGCAGCGGCATCCCGCCGCCGGTCCATCGGCGTGGTGCCGGCATGGCTGGCCATGCCGATGGCTTCGCCGACATAGCGCACGCTGCCGTTGATCGAAGTGACCACGCCCAGCGGCAGGTCGATTTCGTTGAGCACCGGACCCTGCTCGATGTGCACCTCGACAAAACCCAGGTAGCGCGCCGGGTTGCGCTGGAGCTTGGCGATGTCGGCGATGCACAGCCCGGCATGTTCCATCGCCGCGCGCATGGTCACGCCGTCGGCATCGCGCTGCGCCAACCAGTTGTTGTCGAAGTGGCCGGTCAAGGCGCCCGAGCCGAGGAAGGTGGCCTTGTAGCGCTGGCCTTCCTCTTCGGCAAAACCCACGACCTCGATACCGAAGGGCAGGCGCCGGCCCGCGGCCTTGAGCGCACGCACGCAGGCCATGGGCACGAAGATGCCGAGGCGCCCGTCGTACTTGCCGCCGTTGCGCACGGTGTCGTAATGGCTGCCGGTCAGCAGGCGCGGGGCCGTCAAGTCGCTGCCGTCGTAGACGCCGACGACATTGCCCACCGCATCGATCTCGACCCGGTCGAAGCCACAGTCCTCGCGCATCCAGTGGGCCAGGCGCTGCGCGCAGGCGCGGTGCGCATCGGTCAGGTAGGTCACGGTGAGCTGGCCGCGCTCGGCATAGCCGGGGTCGCTGTGCAGCGCGAGCTTCTCGGCCCAGTCCCAGACCAGGTTGCCCTGCGTTGGTTCGTGGCCGAACTTGTCGTTCAGGCGCAGCTCGGCGATGCGGTGGATGTTGCGCAGGCACTCCTCGCGCTCGTAGTCCACCGGGTGGGTCAGGCGGCGCTCGAACGTGCTGATGATCTCGTGGCGCGTGAGCCCCAGGCCACGCGGCCCGCGCACCGCCAGGATGAAGGGGAAACGGAAGCGGGCGTTGTAGTCGGCGTTCAGGCGCTGCAGCGTCGCGAACTCTTCGGGCGTGCAGTCGGCCAGGCCGGCTTTGCCCTGTTCGTTCGTCGATTCGGCGGTGAGCGTCTTGCTCACCATGGCCTTGCCGGCCAGTTCCGGGTGGGCGCGGATCAGCGCGAGCTGCGCGGCCAGCCCGGCCTCGCGCACCACCTGCACCAGCGCCAGCTTCAGCTGGGCCAGGCTGGCGAAGGGCCGCTGCGCCGCGGCACGCTCGGCGATCCACGGTGAATGTTCGTAGGTGCCGTCCAGCAGCGTGGCGACATCGGCCGCGCTGGCGGCGCTGTTCAGGTGCGCAAGGCTCAACATGCTCATTCCCAGACGAAGGCAGTGCCGGCATCGAAGGGATGCACGCTCTTCCAGTGGCGCGCGATGTCGATGCGGCGGGTGATCCAGACGCGGTCGTGGCGCTGCACGTGGTCGAGAAAACGCTGCAGCGCACGCAGGCGGCCCGGGCGGCCGAGCAGCCGGCAGTGCATGCCGATGCTCATCATCGCCGGGCGTTCGTCACCCTCGGCGTAATGCACGTCGAAAGCATCGCGCAGGTACTCGAAGAACTCGTCACCATGGCTGAAGCCCTGCGGCAGCGCGAAGCGCATGTCGTTGCAGTCCAGTGTGTAGGGCAGCACCAGCTGCGGCGCCAGGCTGCCGTCGGACCTTTTCACCTGCAGCCAGAACGGCAGGTCGTCGCCGTAGTAGTCACTGTCGTATTCGAAGCCGCCGTGCTCGGCCAGCAGGCGGCGGGTGTTCGGGCTGTCGCGGCCGGTGTACCAGCCCAGGCCGTGCACCCGCCCGGCTTCGCCGCGTGCGCCGCCGGTGAGCTGCTCGAGCAGCGCCAGGCCGCGCTGCAGGTGCTCACGCTCAGTGGCTTCGTCCATGCCCTGGTAGTGGATCCAGCGCCAGCCATGACAGGCGACCTCGTGGCCGAGTTCGACGAAGGCCGCGGTGACCTCGGGGCAGCGCTGCAGTGCCATCGAGACGCCGAACACCGTCAACGGCAGGCCGCGGCGTTCGAACTCGCGCAGGATGCGCCAGACGCCCACGCGCGAGCCGTATTCGTAGATGCCCTCCATGCTCAGGTGCCGCGCCGGGTAGGACGCGGGGTTGAACATCTCGGAGAGGAATTGTTCGCTGCCGGCGTCGCCGTGCAGCACGGAGTTTTCGCCGCCCTCTTCGTAGTTCAGCACGAACTGCAGCGCCACCCGCGCCCGGCCGGGCCACATCGCGGCGGGCGGCTTGCGGCCGTAGCCGCGCAGGTCGCGTGGATAACGTTCTATGTCAGCGGCAGAGGAGGGTGTGCTCATTGGAGGGCTCGTGGTCAATCGTGGGGCCGCAAGGCGGTGGCCAGGTCCGGCGTGCGCGGATCCAGCCGCAGGTTGCGTTCGACGCTGTGCAAATGCTGGGCCACCAGCCGCACGGCGGCCCGCGCATCGCGCCGGGCCAGCGCCTGGACGATCTGCTCATGCTCGCGCTGTGAGGCCTCGGCGGAGTGGGCCGACTGGAACATCAGCGCAATCAGCGAGGAGCGGTTCAGCAGATCGGCCAGCAACTGCGCCAGCACCGCATTGCCGAACAGCTGCGCCAGCAACACATGGAAGTCGGCCAGCAGGCGCGTGCGGCCCGGCACGTCAGTGCGCGCCACCGCTTCGCGTTCCTGCGCCAGATGGTCGCGCAGCAGTGCCAGCTGCGCATCGGTGATGCGCGCGCAGAGCTGGCGCACCAGCGCGCTTTCGAGCATCTCGCGCAGCTCGAAGACCTGGCGCGCTTCTTCGGCACTGGGCGTGGCGACACAGGCACCGCGCGCCGGCGTCAGCGTGACCAGGCGGTCGCGGCTGAGCTGGTTCAGCGCCTGGCGCACGATGGTGCGCGAGACCTTGAACAGGTCGGCGATCTTCTGCTCGGCCAGCTTGGTGCCAGGCATCAGCCGGCGTTCGACGATGGCGGTGGTGACGGCCAGCACGATGCGCTGCGTGCTGCCCGCCACCGAGGCGGGCGCGGCGGGGGCCGGCGCCGCCGGCGTGGCAGCACGCCGCGGCCGCCGGGCGGACGGGCTGGCGGCGGACACGACCTGGAGGCTGGCGCGGCTGCGCGGCATGGCGGTGGGCGGCTG
Organism: Aquabacterium sp.; assembly: GCF_035476535.1. Classification (GTDB taxonomy): domain Bacteria; phylum Pseudomonadota; class Gammaproteobacteria; order Burkholderiales; family Burkholderiaceae_C; genus Pseudaquabacterium. The sequence goes on along the minus strand of NZ_DATILJ010000281.1, from coordinate 21,742 downwards.
AATCGGGTTGACGGGCCTGGCAAAGTGTATACACTTTTGCGACGAACTCAAACCACCATGCCGCCGCCCCGGCGGCGGCCACCCCGACAGCTCGCGGCAAGGAAGACCCGATGGCACACCTCAGCACCCATGTGCTCGACACGATGAACGGCTGCCCCGCCGCCGGCATGCGGGTGACGCTGCAGCGCCTGGACGGTGCCCAGGTGCTGACGCTGAAGGCACTGACCCTCAACAATGACGGCCGCAGCGCCGACGGCCCGCTGCTCGACGCGCAGGCCATGGCCGCTGGCCGCTACCGCCTGCTGTTCGAGGTGGCGCCGTATTTCCGCGCCCGCGGCGTCACACTGCCCGAACCGCCCTTCATCGACACCGTGACGCTGGACTTCGGCATCGCCGATGCGGCCGGGCACTACCACGTGCCCTTGCTGGTCAGCCCCTGGGCCTACTCCACTTACCGCGGCTCCTGAAGCCATCCGGCACGGCGCTTGCGTGGCAGCACAGGACCTTCGTACCGTATCGTCCGGTCCAGGACCTGGAAAGCCCGCAATCGCCATCGACCGGAAGTTGTATACACTTTGCACACGTCGCCGCGGCGCCCGCCCTCATCCGGCGGTCGCGACGTTCGCTCCTCACAGAGCCCGCTGTGGTGAGGGGAAGCGCAGCGATGAAGCGTCGCTGCACCTTCCCCTGCTCTCGAGGCCGTGATGGACGCTTACCTGCTGGACTGGGTCAACCTGCTGCTGCGCTGGGCCCACGTGATCGTGGCGATTGCCTGGATCGGCTCGTCGTTCTACTTCGTCTTCCTCGACAACAGCCTGACGCCGCCCGCTGCGCCAGACCTGAAGGCCAAGGGCGCGACCTTCGACGGGCAGGCGGACCTGCCGACCGCCGATGGGCAGGCGGACCTGCCCGATGGCGAGTTGTGGGCCGTGCACGGTGGCGGTTTCTACCACCCGCAGAAGTACATCGTGGCGCCGAAGGCGCTGCCCGAAAACCTGCACTGGTTCTACTGGGAGAGCTACAGCACCTGGCTGACCGGCTTTGCGCTGTTCACGGTGCTGTACCTGTTCAACGCCGGCAGCTTCCTGATCGACAAGAACGTGCACGACTGGCCACCGGCCGTGGCCATTGCCGCGGCGCTGGGTTTCCTGGCCGCGTTCTGGCTCGTCTATGACCTGATCTGCCGCGCCTTCGGCCAGCGCCCCGGCGGCGACCGCATCGTTGGTGCCGGTGTGCTGCTGTTCGTGATCGCTGCATCCTGGCTGGCCTGCCAGCTGTTTGCCGGCCGCGCGGCCTTCCTGCTGGTCGGCGCCATGCTGGCCACCGCGATGAGCGCCAACGTGTTCTTCTGGATCATTCCCGGCCAGCGCACGGTGATCGCGCAGATGAAGGCCGGGCAGGCCGTGGACCCGGTGCACGGCCAACGCGCCAAGCAGCGCAGCGTGCACAACACCTACTTCACGTTGCCGGTGCTGGTGGCGATGCTGTCCAACCACTACGGCTGGCTCTACCAGGGCCGGCACAACTGGGCCGTGCTGGTGCTGCTGATGCTGGCCGGCGCCTTGATCCGGCACAGCTTCGTGGCCCGCCACAAGGCGCTGGTGCAGGGCCAGCGCGTGCCCTGGGAACATGCCGTGGCCGGCACCCTGCTGCTGCTTGGGCTGGCGGTGTGGCTGGCGCCTTCGCCGTCGGCAGGCACAGCGGCGGCCGCCAAGCCGCTGGTCTTTGCCGAACTCAAGGCGGTGATCGATCAACGCTGCGTGATGTGCCACAACGCGCAGCTGCAGCAGAAGAACGTGGCGCTGCACACGCCCGAGCTGTTGAAGCAACATGCGCAGACGATCTATCAGCAGGCCGTGGTGCTGAAGCTGATGCCGCTGAACAACGCGACGCAGATCACCGAGGATGAACGGGCGCTGATCAAACGCTGGTTCGAGGCCGGGGCGCCGCTTCGATGAAGCAGGCAGAAAACTACGGGTGGATGCTGGACAGGTCCGTGCGCACGCCGTTGAAGAGATAGGCCTGCATGCGCGCCAGGTTGCGCGTATCCGCCTTGAGCCATGCATCGGTCTTCAGGTACTCGTCCTGGTAGGCAGGCAAGGTCTTGAACTCCTGCTGGTAGCCGCAGGCCACGGTCAACCACTGCGTCGCGCCTTCGACCTGGAACGGGTGCTGTCCACCAACCATGTAGTAGGTCGGGTAGAAGGACTCGTGAGAGAGCCAGTGGAGGTACTCGTGGGACAGCACCATGAGCTGCTGACGCCGCGTGTAGCCCTGGACTTTCGGCGACAGGTAGATCTTGCGTTTCTCGTGGGAAAACACCGGCGTCACGAAACCCAGCACGCCGTCGATGAACGCCCCGGCTTCTTCCTTGAACTGGTTGGAAGGCTTGAACACGATGTCGTAGATGAACCGGAACGCCTGCTGCCACTGCGTTTCATCGGCAAAGATCGCGATGTCGGAGGCCTTGTAGGCCAGCAGGCCTTTGGGAATGTGCTGGCCATGGGCCTTCTGGACGGCAGCCATGGCTTCAGTCATGTCGGCGAGGTTGGGCATGACGACGATCTCCCGCGAAGAAAGAGGCCCGCCAACTGTACATCACGATGCGCAGCAACGAGCATTTGATAACACCCAACGCGACTGGTAATGGGCACCCTTGTCGACAGCCCATCGGTCATCAGTCCGCGGCATCGACCGCGCAGGCTTCGCGCACGAACTTCACCAGCTCGCGTGCACTGCGCGGCGCGGTGGCAATCGGCATCGTCAGCGCCTGCAAGGTGTCGCCCTCGGCGACCGGCAGGCGCCAGCCGGGCAGCAGGTCCAGCAGCCGGCCGGCCTGCAGGTCGGCCCGCACGCAGTAGTCCGGCGCCAGCACCACGCCGCCGCCGGCGCGTGCCATCGCCACCAGGCTGTCCATGTCGTCGCCCCAGGTGCTGGGCGCCACCTCCACGGTGCAGGTCGTGCCGGCGTCGTCACGCCAGAGCAGCGGCACGGTCTCGGCCGCGGCCCCCAGCACCAGGCAGGGCAGCTGCGCCAGCGCCTGCGGATCGGGCAGCGGCGCCGCGCACACGCCCGGCGCGGCATAGGCGCCGATGCGCAGGCTCAGCACCGGCTGCGCCAACCAGTCGGGCGGCGGCTTGCGGGTGAGCCGGAAGGCCACGTCGATGCCTTCGCGCAGCAGGTCGATCGGGCGCTCGGTGAACAGCAGCTCGAAGCGCACCGCCGGGTGCCGAGCCTGGAAGCGGGCCAGCAAGGGCATCAGCAGCGCGCGGCCGAAGCTGGGCACCGCGGTGATGCGCAAGCGCCCTTCCAGCGCGCCGCGGCCGCTGCGCACGCTGCGCCGGGCGGCATCGGCTGCGTCATGCACACCGCGGGCGTAACCGGCCAGACGCCGGCCGGCGTCGGTAAGGCCCAGCGAGCGCGTGGTGCGCGCCAGCAGCGCCACGCCGGCCTGGGCTTCGATGGCCGCGATGCGCCGGCTCACCGCCGCACGCGTCAGCCCCAGCCGGCGCGCGGCTTCAGCAAAACTGCCGGCCGCCACCACCCGCGCGAACAGCTCCAGCGCATTGGCGTCCAGCGCCAGCAAGGTGCTGCGGCGGCGCTGCCGGTGGGTGGCGACATCCGGCGTGGCGGCGGCCGGCCGGGCTGTGCGGGTCGGCTTGATTGGTGAGTTCATGGAAGCAATATGTCAATCTGCAGTCGCCTAGTCAATGCCGGATTGACTGTCTAGAGTTCCCGCCATGACTACCGTGAACGCTTCCCCTGACCTGGCCGCGCTGGAAGCGGCGTTCGAGCAGCCGGCCGAGCCGATGGCGCCGACCCAGGCGCTGCCGCCCAGCCAGCGCCTGCTGTGCGACGACGGGACGCCGATCGCCGCCCGCTGGTACGAGCCGGCCACCCCCGCCCGCGCGGTGGCGGTGATCAGCCCGGCCACCGGCGTGCCGCAGCGCTACTACCGCCACTTCGCGACCTGGCTGGCGCAGCGCGGCTATGCGGTGCTGAGCTACGACTACCGCGGCATCGGCGAATCCCGCCGCGGGCCGCTGCACCAAGACCGCAGCCGCATGCGCGACTGGGGGTTGCAGGACATGAGCGCCGCGCTGGCCGAGGCCGAGCGCCGGCGTGCGCCGCGAAGTCTCCCGCTGTTGGTGATCGGCCACTCCTTCGGCGGCAACGCCGCCGGCCTGGCCCGTGGCTTCGACAAGGCCGATGCGCTGCTGACGCTGGGTGCGCAATCGGGCGACTGGCGCCACTGGTCGGGCCGCGGGCGCTGGGTCGCCTTCGCCTACTTCCACCTGATGCTGCCGGCGGTGAGCCACCTGTTCGGCCGCGCGCCCGGCTGGTCGCTCGGCGGCCGCGGCGACGGCCTGCCCAAGCAGGTGGCGCTGGAGTGGTCGCGCTGGGGCCGGCGCCGCGGCTACCTGTTCACCGATCCATCGCTGGCCGCTCACATCGATGGTTACCGTCGCTTCAGCGGCACCGCGCACCTGTGGAATGTCAGCGACGACCTGACCTATGGCCCGGCGCCGGCGGTGGATGCGCTGGCGGCCGAGTTCGCCACGGCCCGGATGCAGCGGCATGAGCTGAATCCGGCCACGCTGGGTCTCGGCTCGCTGGGCCACTTCGGCGCTTTCCGGCAGGCCGTGGGCGCGGTGGTGTGGCCGCGGCTGCTGGCGCCGATCGAAGCGGCAACCCCGGCGCTGGCCCGCGCGCTGGCGCAGCCGCGCGGCATGTAGCCCCCGGCTACTTGTGCCAGATCTGGTCCATGCGATCGTTCACCGTCGCCGCCGCTTCATAGCGCTGCGCGAAGCTCACGAAGACCTCCTTGTACGGCAAGGCCATGCCCGGGTCGTGCACGGTGACGAAGGAGCCGAAGACGCTGCCGTCGCCGATCAGCTCGCTGATCACGCGGATGTGCAGGAAGGGCGACAGGCCGACCACGCCGATGGCGCCGTGGTGCAGCAGCTGGTCTCGCCAGCCGGGCAGCGAGAAGTTGATCGGCGGCTCCACGCGCATGCCGATGGATCGGGTGTAGCGGCCGGTGTTGGCCGGCGGCAAGCCCTGGTTGGTGTTGAACATGTTCAGGTAGCCGGGGCCGGGGTCGTTGGCATCGGCAGTCTTCATCACCGTCTCGATCATCACGCTCGCGCGGTCGCGTGCGGCCACCAGCATGGTGCCGGCTGCCGCCCAGCAGACCATGCTGGTCTTCTGGCGCACATGCGAGATCGGCTCCACCGAGACCTTGACGTTGCCGCCCGGCCGCTCGCTGGTGTTGGCAATGTGGTTCAGCCGGCCCAGCGTGCGGCCGCGCGGGTCGACCCGGGCATCGGGCGTGAACAGCGTGCCCAGCTGCACCGTCTGGAACTGCTGGATCGCCGTGAGCGTCTTGGGGCCGATCAGCCCGTCGACGGCCAAGGGTGGCGTCGGTCCGCCCCAGCCGACCGGCACGCCATTGAGCAGCGCCTGCACCTTGCTGACGTCGGCCGCACGATTGGCGCCGCCGGTTCCCACCGAGCCGCTGATGACCTGATCCATGCGGACCCCACCTCTTGAAGGTGGCGCAACAGATCGGGTTGCGCCCTCACCGAACCGCACATCGCGTGACGGTGAGCAGACGATAGGTTCCGGCGGCCCGATCGGCCAGGGACCAAAGCAACATGGCCATGGTCACCTTGACAAGGCGACCCCAGCGGCTGCGGCGGCGCCGCAGGGGCTTCAGGCGGCGAGCGCCACGCCCAGCTGTTCCACCGCCAGGTATTGCTGGCGAAACGCTTCGAAGGGCAGCGTGTCGGTGGCTTCCTTGGCGCGCTGGTCGATCACCGACTTCTGCGCCAGTTGCCGGAAGCGCGCGTCCAGCGCCTCGGCATACGGCAAGGCCAGCAGCGCCTGCCGCGTGCGGTGCGACTGCGCCACCGTGAAGCGGGTGTGCGAACGGTCGAATTCCCGCACCATCGCCGCCAGCACGCGTGCCGAGGGCGTGGTGTCCGGTGCGTGCAGGCGGGCCGCGGCGTCGGCCAGTGCGTCGCGGTGCGCCTGCCCGCCCTGGGCCTGGTCCAGCGCCAGCGCGATCGGTTCGCACTGCCGCAGCAGTTCGTCGCCCCAGTCGCTGAGACTCATCTCGTGGCCGTCGCGCTCGAGCATCAGCCCGGGCTTGCGGCCATGTTCGGCCGCGCGGTGCTGGTTGCGCCCCAGCGCGGCAATCTCGGCCGGCGTGTCGGGCGGGCTGTCGCTCAGCAGGCAGTGCAGCAGGAAGACATCGAGCAGCCGCATCGTCGGCACCGCGATGCCCACCGGCTCGAAGGGGTCGAGGTCCATCAGCCGCACCTCGACATATTCGACGCCGCGCTCGCGCAGTGCGTGCAGCGGGCGCTCGCCGCGGCGGATCACGCGCTTCGGGCGGATGGTGCCGTAGAACTCGTTCTCGATCTGCAGCAGGCTGGTGGCCAGCTGGTTGTATTCACCGCCGGGATTGCGCACGCCCAGGGTTTCGTAGGCCGGGTAAGGCCGCGTCATCGCGTCCTGTAGCGACGCGGCGTAGCTGTCCAGGCTGTTGTAGCTGACGCTCAGCGACGCCTGCGCATCGCTCTGGTAGCCCAGGCGGCCCATGCGCAGCGAGGTGGCATGCGGCAGGTGCAGCGTGTGCTCGGCCAGCGGCTGCAGTGGGTGGTCGCGGCCGGCCACGAAGCTCGAACACACCGCCGGCGAAGCGCCGAACAGGTACAGCAGCAGGAAGGAATGGCGGCGGAAGTTGCGGATCAGCGAGAAGTACTGCTCACTGCTGACACCGGGCATCGACCAGTTGTAGTGGATGCCCGAGATGGTCTGCATGCGCCGGCCGTAGCGGTGGCCCAGGCCCATGCGGTAGATGCTCTTGGCGCGGCCGACGTTGGAGGTGCCGTAGCGGCCGATCGGGATCGTCTCGTCCGAGGGCAGGCCGCAGGGCATGCTGCCGACCCACAGCATCTCGTCGCCGATGGCGCGGTAGGCGACCTGGTGGATCTGCGTCAACTCGGCCAGGCAGGCCTCGGGCGAGGCATGCACGCCGGTGATGAACTCCAGCTGCGATTCGCTGAAGTCGGTGGTGATGTGCGGGTGTTCGAGCGCCGAGCCCAGCGCTGCCGGGTGGGGTGTCAGCGCCAGGTGGCCCTGCGCATCGGCCCGCAGGCTTTCTTTCTCGACGCCACGGCGGATGCCCTGGAGCCTGTCGGGCGTGAGTGCACCCAGGTGTTGCTGCAGGCCCATGTCTCGTCTCGTGGTTTTGTCGTGGGCCGGAAAGGTACCACGGGTGTTGACAGCGCCACGGCTGCAAGGCCAAACCGCCTTGTGCTAGGCCGAAGATCCGGGAAGATGGCGTCGATTCGGCTATCACTTTCCGCACTTTGCGCGGGTCGATCGACCGACAATCCACGGTAACCATGAGCAAGCCCGGCCGCATTCCGATTCGCCTGCTGGCCGAATCCCTGGTCATCGTGGCCGGGGTGGAAGTCGCCGTGCTGGCCGTGCTGCCCTGGCTGGCGGCGCCGCGGCACGGCGCCGCGGCGATGGCCGTGCATGCGCTGGCCCTTGTGCTGCTGGCCGCCCCGCTGCTGTACTGGCGCGGCATGGCGGCGGTACGCCAGCTGCTGCAGCTGCGGGCCGCGGCGGTGCCCGCCGGCGCGCTGCCCCTCACGCTGCAAAGCCACGAACAGCGTCGGCGCCGGGCGGTGGCCATGACCGCGGCCGCGCAGTGCGTCGGCATCGCGGTGACGGCAGCGATCGTCAGCTACATGAAGCTGCAGATCGACGACGACATGCACCAGCGCTTCGACCGCCATGTCGAGCGGCTGGAGGCCGAGGTGCTGCGCCGCTTCAACCAGCCGGTGTCCAGCCTGAAGGATGCACGCAGTGCCCACCAGGCCTCGATGGCGGTGGGCCGCTCGCAGTTCCAACGCTATGTGGCCTCGCGCAACCTGCTGCAGGAACTGCCCGGCGTGCGCGCCTTCGGCCTGGTGCAGCGCGTGGAGCGCAGCGACCTGGCACGCTTCACCGAGGCAGAGCAGACCGACGGCGCACCGAACTTCCAGCCGCGCGACGGTGGGACCGCGGCCACGCTGTTCGTGGTCAAGCACATCGAACCGCTGGCGTCCAACGCGCAGGCCTGGGGCATGGACCTTGGTGCCGACCCGCTGATGCACCAGGCCATCGAGCGCGCCGTGGCCAGCGGCCAACCCACGCTGGCCCGCGATGGCGGCATGCTCCAGGGCGGGGAGCCGGCGCCCGGCTTCGTGGTGCTGGTGCCGCTGTATGGCCCGGCCAGCGAACCCGGCACCGCCGAGTTGCGCCGTGCCGCGCTCAGCGGACTGCTGTTCGCACCGCTGTCGACCGCCGGACTGCTGGACGGCGTGACCACCGCCGCGGCCGACGGCATGCTGGACTTCGAACTCTTCGATGGCGACGGCACGCTGGCCTCGCAGTTGGTGTTCGATGCCGACGCTCACCTCAGCGCGGCGCAGGGCGCCATCGCGGCGCACAGCTACCAGGGCCGCCTGCTGCACACCAGCCGCAGCCTGACCATCGGCGGACGGGTGCTGACCCTGCGCACCAGCACCCTGGCCGCATTCGAGGCCTCGGTCGACCGCCGGCCGCTGCTGTACGTCGCGCTGGGCGGCGCCCTGCTGAGCCTGCTGCTGGCACTGGTGGTGTGGGCGCTGGCCTCCGGCCGCATCCGCGCCCAGTCGCTGGCCGAACGCATGACCGCCGACCTCGAGCGCCTGGCGCAGGTGGTGCGGCACACCTCCAACGCGGTGACCATCACCGACCCGCAGCTGCGCATCACCTGGGTCAACGAAGGCTTCACGCGCATCAGCGGCTACGACCTGGCCGCCGCGCTGGGCCGCACGCCGGGCGAGCTGCTGGGCAGCGGCAAGGCCGACCCGGCCGTGCTGCAGCAGGTGGCCGACGCCGCGGCCGCCGGCCGGGGTTGCCGCGTGGAGATCCTCAACCGCGCCCGCGATGGCCGCGAGTACTGGATCGACACCGAGGTGCAGCCGCTGCGCGATGCGCAGGGGCACCTGACCGGTTTCATGGAGATCGGCAGCGACATCACCGACAAGCGCCGCGCCAGCGAAGCGCTGACGGCGGCCACCGAGGGGCTGCAGGAAAAAGAACACCTGATGCGGCTGGTCACCGACAACATGCCAGGCCGCATCGCCTACTGGGATGCGCGGCTGTTGCTGCGCTTCGGCAATGCCGCCTTCTTCAAGCGCTTCGGCGCGGCCGCCGGCAGCCTGGGCCAGCCCGCGGCCCAGGTGCTGGGCGAGCGCTTCCGCAACGGCGCGCTGATGGCCGCCGCCGCGCAAGGCCGCGCGCAGAGCATCGAACGCGAAGAGCTCGGATCCGACGGCACGCCGGTGCAGACGCTGACGCACATGATTCCCGACATGCGCGAGGACCGGGTCTGCGGCTTCGTCGCGCTGACGCTGGACATCACCGCCGCCAAGCGCACCGAAGCGCAGCTGCGCAGCACCAACCACGAACTCACGCTGGCGCGCGACCACGCCGAGCAGGCCAGCGTGGCCAAGAGCCAGTTCCTGGCCAACATCAGCCACGAGATCCGCACGCCGATGAACGCCGTGCTTGGCATGCTCAAGCTGCTGCACAACACCCCCTTGACGCCGCGCCAGCGCGACTACGCCGGCAAAGCCGAAGGCGCGGCCCGCGCGCTGCTCGGCCTGCTCAACGACATCCTCGATTCGTCGAAGATCGAAGCCGGCAAGCTGGCACTGGACCCGCGCCCGTTCCAGCTGCGACGGCTGATGGACGACTTGTCGGTCATCTTGTCGGCCAACCTCGGCGCCAAGCTGGTGGAGCTGCGCTTCGACATCGCCGCGCAGGTGCCGGTGGCGCTGGTCGGCGACGACCTGCGCCTGCTGCAGATCCTGGTGAACCTGGGCGGCAACGCCATCAAGTTCACGCCGCTGGGCGAGGTGGTCGTCGCGGTGCAGCTGCTGGCGCTGAACGACGGCGTCGCCCGGCTGGCGTTCTCGGTGCGCGACACCGGCATCGGCATCCCGCCCGAGCAGCAGCAGCACATCTTCAAGGCCTTCTCGCAGGCCGAAGCCTCGACCACGCGCCGTTTCGGCGGCACCGGGCTGGGCCTGTCGATCTGCCAGCACCTGGTGGGGTTGATGGGCAGCGGCATCAGCCTGCAGAGCACACCCGAAGTCGGCAGCTGCTTCAGCTTCGAGCTCGACCTGGCGCTGGCTCCCGAAGCGCCGGTGGCGCTGCCATCGCCGCGCAACGCCGGCGCCATGGGCGAGGCCGGCCCGTGCAGTGCCGGTCCGCGCCTGGCCGGCCTGCGCCTGCTGGTGGTCGAGGACAACGCCAATAACCAGCAAGTGGCGCGGGAGCTGCTGGAAGCCGAAGGCGCGCAGGTGCACCTGGCCGCCGACGGCGAACAAGGCGTGGCCGCGGTCACGGCCGCAGTCACCGAGGCGAACCCGGCCTTCGATGCCGTGCTGATGGACCTGCAGATGCCGGTGATGGACGGCTACACCGCCGCCCGGCAGATCCGCCTGCTGCCGGGGCGGGCGAGGCTGCCGATCATCGCGATGACCGCCAACGCGACGGCCATCGACCGCGATGCCAGCCTGGCCGCCGGCATGAACGGCCACATCGGCAAGCCCTTCGACCTGGACCAGCTGGTGGCCACGCTGCTGCGCCATGTGCGCCCCGACGCGGCGCGCCCGGTGGCGCCCCGGCGCACGACGGCCGCGCCCGCGATCTTGCCTTCAGCGCTGGCCGACAGCTTCCAGCAGCAAGGCCTGGATCTCGCTGCGGCCGTGCGCCGCCTGGGCGGCCGCAGCGAGGTGTGGCTGCGCAGCGCCGCCTCCTTCGCGCAGGAGCTGCCCACCGTCGCGCGGGATCTCGGCCGTCTGCTGGCGCAGCAGCGCCATGCCGAAGCCGCGCGGCTGATGCACACGCTCAAGGGCATGAGCGCCACACTGGGTGCCACGCAGCTGGCGGCCCGGGCGGCAGAGGCCGAATCCGCGCTGGGCCGGGCCGCTGAAGGTGGCACGCCGGCGCTGCAGATCGACGATCTGGCGCAGGCCATCACGCAGGGCGGCCGGCTGCTGCAAGCCGCGGTGGAACAACTGGGCGCCGCACAGGCCGGCACCGCCGCCGAAGCGCCGATGGCGACCCACGATCCCGCCGCGCTGCAGGCTCTGCTGCAGCCGCTGGCCGTCTTGCTGCGGGCCTCGGACATGGCCGCCACCGACGCCTTCGCCGCGCTGCAAGCCACGCAGCCAGCGGCCTGGGGCCCCGCACTGCAGCCGCTGGGCGAGGCGATGGCGCGGCTCGATTTCGAGCGCGCAGCGCAGCTGTGCGACCAATTGATCGCCGCGCTGCCCGACCCAAAGCGAGCTTCACGGGCGCATCCATTCCCAGTGATCTGAATTCGCATCGGTGGCGAATGAATGAGGTGAACTGCACGGCGCCGGTACCCGGCGCGCGGCAGCTACTGCGCGTGTTCCCGCGCGTAGCTGACGGTCAGAATCTCCCACTGGTGGCCGTCCGGCTCGTTCCAGTAAATCATCCTTCCGCCATAGTGCGTATTGATCTCATTGTCGACAGCCCCCCTGACATCGCTTCGATAGCCGATGCCGGCGGCCCGGATGCGCCCGAGGATCTGGTCGAACTCGGCATCGCCGACCTTGAAGCAGAAGTGATAGACCGGAAAATCCTCGTCCGTCTGGATGAAGTCCAGCGTCAGCTTGTCATTGACATACACGGCGAAGAACGGCCCTTCTCTGGCAGGACCGCAGCGAACCCCCAGCAGTTCAGCCAGTTGCCGCGCCGAGGCATCCCTGTCGTGCGACGGCACGATCGTGTGGTCGAGTTGTATGCCCATGGCCAGACCTCCGTTCGCTGGGGCGGTACGCCGGCGACACGCGCCTCGCGTCGCGCACCGTCAGGGTTGGTAGCACGCGCCCCTGGGATCCACCTCGATCCGGATCAGGTCGGCAGAGGTCACGTTGAATCGATTGCCGGCCGCGTAGATCAGGCAACCCTCGCCTTCAAACAGCACCTGCATGCGGCGTGCGTCATTGCCGTAATAGAACGGAATCCAGCGCTTGCCAGACTCGTAGCGATGAAACTGCGTGGGTTGCCGGCCCATCAGCCCATTGACCTCGTCGGCGCTCATGCCGATCTGGATTTTCGAGAAGCCGCTGGCGGGTGCCGGATTGCCGACGACCTCCCCATCGTAAGTGCCATCGCGGGACTTCACGATGCGGGCTTTCTCGGCCGGACCCATTCCCGCGGACGCAGAGGCCTGGGCAGCGCTGCTGTCGGTGCTGCGAGGAGCGGACGCGCAGGCAGCGAGCACGAGGCCAAGGAACGAAATGACGACAAGGCGTTGCATGGCAAATGGCGCTGCGGGTGGGAACGCAAGGATAGCCTGTCGGCGAACCGGCAAAACCGCTGAATTCGCACTGCGTCGCGCTCGACCGGCCCGCATGAAGGGCGCGGGTGTCGCCTAGGCGACTGATGCAACAGCGACCCCTCCAGGATCGCTGCGGCCGCTTGTTGCAGTGCACCAACAGGTGGAAACAAGCACTCCCTTGAAGACGCCACTGCCGGGAAACCCAGGAAATCCGGGCGCTTCAGCCCATTCCGCGCCCCGCGGCCGATGTGCAGTTCGGTCGGCGTGCCCTTGGCCGAGCCTAGGCCATTGCCATGACCGTTTGACCCGTGACGGCGATTCCCAGCAAAATTTCCGTATACAAAAATATTGCTCAGGGAAAAGTGAAATGGATACTCCGAGTCGGCGCCATGCCGTGCATGCGCTCGCGGGTTTGATAGGCACGGGCGTCCTGGGCCTGCCGCGCGTGCGCGCGGCGGCCCAGGAACTCGTGGTCACCACCTATGGCGGCAGCTGGGAGAAGTTCTGGCGCGCCACGCTGGTGCCGGGCTTCACCGCCAAGACCCAGATCCGCCCCACGCTGGACATCGGCCTGGGCCGCACCTACATGGCCACGATGCGCGCCGCCGGCGTCGGCAAGGCGCCCTACGGCGTGGTGATGACGAACGAGATCTATGCCTCGGTGCTGCGCGCCGAAGGCCAGTTCCAGAAGCTCGATCGCGCCTTGATACCCCACTACGCCGACCTGTACCCGATCGCCACCGCCGCGGCGGACGGCTGGGGCGTGGTCGGCCTGGTCTCGCCAATCGGCATCGGCTACCGCACCGACCTGGTCAAGACCCGGCCGACCTCCTGGAAGGACCTCTGGACCAACCCGGAGTTCAAAGGCCGCATCGGCCTCTACGGCATCCAGAACACCGCCGGCAAGATGATGTTGATGCTGGCCTCCAAACTGTATGGAGGCGACATCCACAACATCGACGTCGGCTTCAAGAAGCTGGCCGAACTGGGCCGCGTGCTGCAGACCGACTTCAACATGTCGACGCTGATGGCGGCCGGCGAAATCATCGTCGCGCCCTTCGACTTCGGCGAGATCGCGCGCCTGCGCAGGCAGGGCCTGCCGGTGGACTGCATCACGCCCGAAGAAGGCCTGCTGATGTGGGACCAGACCTTCAACATCCCGCAGGGCGCGCCGGCCGGCGCGGCGCACGCCTACATCGACTACATCCTCAGCCCCGAAGGACAGACCGTGCTGATGAAGGAGTTCTTCGTCTCGCCGGTGAACCGCAAGGTAGTGGTGCCCGACGCGCTGAGAAAAGACATCCCGATCTCGGGTCGCGAGATGGAACGCTTCCTGCCTTGGGACTGGGCCTTCATGAACAAGCACACCGAAACCATCACCCGACGCTGGAACGACGTGGTGGGCAAGGCATGACCACCGTCGTGATCCAGTCGCTGGTCAAGCGCTACGGCGCCACCACCGCCGTCGACGGCATCTCGCTGCAGATCGAGCATGGCGAGTTCATCTCGCTGCTCGGCCCCAGCGGCTGCGGCAAGACCACCACGCTGCGCTGCCTGGCGGGCTTCGAAACCATCGACGAAGGCCGCATCCTGTTCGACGGCCGCGATGTCGCCGGCCTGCCGCCGGAAGAGCGCGACATCGGCATGGTGTTCCAGAGCTATGCGCTGTTTCCGCACATGACGGTGGCCGGCAACCTGGCCTTCGGGCTGGAGATGCGCAGGCTGCGCCAGGCCGAGATCGACCGGCGCGTGCGCGCGGTGCTCGATCTGGTGCAGCTCGGCGGCCTGGGCGCACGCTACCCGCGCGAGCTGTCGGGCGGGCAGCAACAGCGCGTGGCGCTGGCGCGCGCGCTGGTCATCGAGCCGAAGATCCTGCTGCTCGACGAGCCGCTGGCCAACCTGGACGCGACGCTGCGCGACGAGATGCGCACCTTCATCCGCGACCTGCAAAAACGCGTCGGCATCTCGACGCTCTATGTCACGCACGACCAGGCCGAGGCGATGACCATGTCCGACCGCGTGGTCGTGATGTTCGGCGGGCGCATCGCCCAGGCGGCCTCGCCCGAGGTGGTCTACGACATGCCGGCCAGCGCCGCGGTCGCTCGCTTTGTCGGTCAGGCGAATGTCGTTCCCGGCGTCGTCGGCGTGCGGGCCGATGGGCTGCCGGCGATCCATTCGCCGGTCGGCCTGCTGCCGCTGCCTTTGGGCCTGCAGCTGGCCATCGGCACGCGGCTGTCGGTGGTGGCCCGGCCGCAGGCCATCGGCCTGAGCGCCGCCCGCGCCGCCAACAGCGCAAGCGCTGACGGTGCAGCCGCCGGCGGCGTGGCGGCCAACATCGCCGCGCGCTACTTCCACGGCGCCTTCATCGACTACCGCGTGGCGGTCGGTGGCCAGATGCTGTCGGTGCAGGCGCCCGCGCCGGCGCGCCACCAGGCCGGCGATGAAGTGCAGCTGGGTTTCGATGCGGCGCGCTTGTGGGCCGTCGAGGCCGCGTGACGCTGCAGGCCTGGCCGGCGCCCTGGCGTCCCTGGTTGTTGATCGCGCCGGCCACGGCGCTGATCGGCCTGTTCATGGTGCTGCCCTACCTGAACATCGTCGTGATGAGCCTGCGCGAGCCGGCGACGAACATGCCCTATGGCAGCGGCTTCTCGGGCGCCGGCTACGCCAAGTTCTTCGCCGACTTCTACTACGCCGGCGCCTTGCTGCAGACGCTGTGGATCGGCCTGCTCAGCACCGCCGTGTGCCTGCTGCTCGGCTTTCCGCTGGCCTGGCAGATCGTGCGCGCGCCGGCGCGCCGGCGCGCGCTGCTGTACGGCATCGTGCTGTCTCCGCTGCTGGTGGGCATCGTCGTGCGCAGCTACGGCTGGACCATCCTGCTCGGCAACAACGGCGTGATCAACCGTTGGCTGCTCGATCTGGGCTGGATCCAGGCGCCCTTGCCGCTGATGTACAACAGCCTCGGCATCGTCGTCGCGCTGTCGCATGTGTTCCTGCCCTTCATGGTGCTGCCCATCATGGGCGCGCTGCAGGCCATCGACCCGGCGCTCGACAACGCGGCCCGTTCGCTGGGTGCGACACCGCGGCGCGTGTTCCGCCGCATCGTGCTGCCGCTGGCCCTGCCGGGCATCCAGGCGGGTGCGATCCTGGTCTTCGTGCTGGCGGTCAGCGCCTATGTCACGCCGGTGCTGATGGGCGGCATGCGCGTCAAGACGCTGGCCGTGATCGTCGTCGAAACCCTGATCGACCAGTTCCAGTGGCCCTTCGGTTCGGCGCTGGCGCTGATCCTGTCGGCCAGCGTCACGTTGCTGGTGCTGGTCTTCATGCGCCTGACGCGCATGCCTTGGAAATAACATGTTACGCAACCGTCTCCTGCTCAGCCTGTTCTGCCTGCTGGTTTATGTCTACCTGCTGGCGCCGATCTTCGTCGTCGTCGGCGCATCGTTCAACGACGGTGCGTTCCTGACCTTCCCGCCGCACGGCCTGTCGCTGCGCTGGTTCGCGGCCTTCCTCGACAACGCGGTCTTCATGGATGCCATCGTGCGTTCGCTCTGGCTCGCGCTGGCGGCAACCGTGATCTCCTGCGTCATCGGCGTGGCCGCCGCGCTCTACCACGTGCGCCACGCCGTGCGCACCCGGGAGGCGCTGCGCATCGCCGTGCTGCTGCCGCTGCTGCTGCCCGAGGTGCTGACGGCGATGGCCCTGCTGTTCTTCTTCCACACCATCGGCCTGGGCGCGCGCTTCGGCATCGGCATGCTCATCGGCCATGTGCTGATCACGCTGCCCTTCGTCTTCCTCAATGTCGTGACCGCGCTGCACGGCGTCGACCTCAACTGCGAACTGGCCGCACGCAGCCTGGGCGCGCGCCCGTGGACACGCTTTCGCCGCGTCACGCTGCCGCTGATCAAGCCCGGCGTCATCAACGGCTGCCTGTTCGCCTTCATCATCTCCTTCGACACCTTCGGCATCTCCTACCTGCTGAAAGACGTGGGCAGCGCCACGCTGCCGCTGCAGCTGTTCGACTACCTGCGCTTCAACTTCACACCGGAGGCCGCGGCGGTTTCGACGATGAGCATCGGCATGGCGGTGCTGGCGGTGGTGGCGACCGAGAAACTCGTCGGGCTCAAGGTCGAGCGCTACTGATGGCAAGCTCCTTGCCCGGCGATGGCCCCGAGGACCCGGCGTTTTCGCCGCTCGCCCTCGACATGCTGGCCCTGCTGGAAAACAAGATCATCACACGCGAGTTCGCGCCCGGCGCGCGGCTGATCGAGGCCGAGCTGTGCGAATTCTTCAAGATCAGCCGCACACCGCTGCGCGAGGCGCTGCGGCTGCTGGAAGCCAGCGGCCTGGTGACGCGCCGGCCACGCTACGGCGTGCATGTGGCGCCGATGACGGTGGAGAACCTCGACCACCTCTACAGCTGCCGCGTGCCGCTGGAGTCCCTGGCTGCGGCCACGCTGGCCGCCCTGCCCACACGCGCGGCCGCCGTGGGCCGGCTGGCGAACTGCCTGCTGCGCATGGAACAAGCCCATGCGCAGCGCCAACCCGAAGCCGGCTTCCAGGCCAATGTCGAATTGACGCGCGTGCTGCACCGCGAGTGCGGCAACCCGGTGCTCGCCGGCCTGCTGGCCCAGCTGAGCAAACCGGCCCTGCGCTACCGCCACTGGGCCTACCTTGAGCAGGTGACGATGCTGCCGCTGGCCATTCGCGCCAACCGCCAGATGATCACCGCGATCCGCGCCGGCAACGCGCCGCGCGCCGAGGCCATCGTGCGAGACCTGGTGCTGCGCGCCTGGACGCTGACGCGCGAGGCGTTCATCGCCCACCCGAAGATGTTGGACAACGCCGCACGCCTGCAATTGCACCCGGGCGCGCCGCGGCGTGGCCCGGGCCGGCCGCGCAGCACGCCGCATTGACTATTGAAAGCAGGAGACACCCGGTGTCCATTCCCGTGATCGATCTGGAAGAGAACCTCGAGACCCGCATCGCCACCGCCGGGCGCGCGGCGGCGGCGCTGTACCAGGCCTTGAGCACGATCGGCTTTGCTTACATCCGCGGCCACGGCATCGCAGCGGCGACGATTGCTGCCGCGTTTGCCGCATCCCGCGAGTTCCATGCCTCGACGCTGGCGCAGAAGCAGTCGATCGCGATCAACGCCTTCCACCGCGGCTACATGGGCCTGGCCAGTTCGACCATCGTCACCTCGTCAGTGGACCGGGTGACGCAGCCCAACATGAGCGAATCGCTGATGCTGATGCACGACCTGCGGCCGGACGACCCGGCGCTGCTGGCCGGCGAGCCCTTGCAAGGCCCCAACCAGTGGCCGCACTGGCTGCCCAGCTTCAGGCCGCACATCGACCGCTACCGGCGCGAGGTCGACGCGGTGGCGCGCCACCTGGTGCGCCTGATCACCATCAGCCTGGGCCTGCCGGCGCATGCGCTGGCCCGGCACTTCGAGCGGCCGACGACCTTTCTGCGCATGCTGCACTACCCGCCGCAGGCGCCCGGCCTGGACGAGACTTTCGGCTCGGCCCCGCACACCGATTACGGCATGATCACCCTGCTGGCGCAGGACAACGCCGGCGGCCTGCAGGTGCGGCCACGCGGTGGCGACTGGATCGATGCGCCGCCGATGGAAGGCTGCTTCGTGCTCAACGTCGGCGACATGCTGGCGCGCTGGACCAACAAGCGCTTCGTCTCGACACCGCACCGCGTCATCAACCGCTCCGGCTTCGACCGCTATTCGCTGCCCTACTTCTTCGACCCCGGCATGGACAGCGTGATCGAGTGCCTGCCCACCTGCACCGACGCAGCCCACCCGCGGCAGTACCCGCCGGTGCGCTACGGCGACTACCTGCTCGAACGCCTCAACAAGAACTACAGCTATCGCCAGGCCATCGAACGCTGAATTGCAGCGTCCCTGATCGCGCCTGCGTCTCAGGCCGGCGGTGGATCGCTGCGTACCGACGCGCCGTGCTGCGCTGCGACCAGCGTGAAGCGGAAGCAGGCCCCTTCGCCGGGCGCGGCCTGCGCCCAGATCCGACCGCCGTGCCGCTGCACGATGCGTTGCACGATCGACAAGCCCACGCCGCTGCCTTCGAAATCCTCGGGCCGGTGCAGGCGCTCGAAGGCGCTGAACAGCTTGTCGGCACGCGCCATGTCGAAGCCGGCGCCGTTGTCGCGCACACGGAACACCGCTTCGCCGCCTTCGTGATCGCAGCCGATGACGACCTCGGCCGGCGTGCTGTCACGCGTGAACTTGAACGCGTTGGACAGCAGGTTCACGAAGACTTGGCGCAACAGCGCGGCATCGGCTGTCGCCTGCGGCAGCGGCTCGATGCGAACGTCGATCCGGCGCTGCGGCTCGCGCAGGCGCAACTCATCGACGACGCCGCGCACCAGCGCATCGACCGCCACGGCTTGCAGTTCCAGTGCCTGCCGTCCCAGGCGCGACAGGCGCATCAGGTCGTCCAGCAAGCGGCTCATGCGCCTGGCTTCGCTTTCGATCTGCCGGAGCCAGCGGCCGGCCTGTTCCGGCAACTGGGCACTGAAGCGCCTGGACAACAGCGTGCTCAGGCCCAGCAGGCCATTCAAGGGCGATCGCAGGTCGTGCGAGGCCGACCGCGTGAAAGCATCCAGTTCGCGATTCGAGGCTTCCAGCTCCAGCGCATGCTCGTGCAGGCGTTGCGCCAGTCGGGCGTTCTCGACACGCAGGCTGCGCATCGCCAGCGCGCGCTGCAGCACCGGCAGGATGGCGCTCATCCTGAACGGCTTGAGGATGTAGTCGTGCGCGCCGGAACGCATCGCCTCGACGGCGGTGGAGATCGTGCCTTCACCCGTCATGATGACGCCCACGAGCTGGGGATCGATGCGCAGCGCCTCGCGCAGCAGCGTGATGCCGTCCATCTCCGGCATCGCCAGGTCGGCGAGCAGCAGGTCGGCGCCCTGCTGGTGCAGTGCCGTCAGGGCCGCCCGGGCGTCGGTGAAACCGCAGGTCTGGTAGCCCTGATCCTGCAGCGTCTCGCACAGCGCACGCATCTGCGCTGCTTCGTCATCGACGATCAGCAGTCGGGCCTGCGCATCTTGAGTCATGGTGATTTGCCGATCGGCTCCCAACACGGCCAGTGGACAGAATAATGTGTTTTGTGCGTGGCACAAGTTTCACCGGCGCGGACCCTGCAGTCTGCCGTTTTCAATCCCCTGATAACGTGATGGGGTTGCGTGCATCGGGGCTTGGCCTAAAGATGCCTGCTTGCTTGACTCTTGGACCGCACTGGTGCTTTGCAGAGGGAGAGAACGACACATGTCGTCGGCCTGGGGGTGCGCATGAAGTTGCCATTCCGCCTGCCGCAGGGGTCACTGCGTGCCAGGCTGGCCACGCTGCTGGTGCTGGTCTCGCTGGTGCCGCTGGTCATCAGTGCCTATGTCGACATCCGGCAGCGGCAGGCCCAGTTGCTCGACAACATGCATCAGGTGCTGCAGGCGCGCGCCGAACAACTGGTGCGCGAACTGGACAGCTTCCATCGCGCCCACCAGCGTTCGGTGGACCGGCTCGCCCACTTTCCCGACACCGCCGACTTCTGCGCGGCCAATGCCGACCAGCAGGCCGCCTCACGCGCCGCGATGGCGAGGCTGCTGTCCACCTTCCCGGCCAGCGACCCGGCCATTGGCGGTGCCGCCGTGCTGGACCGCAGCGGCAAGGTGCTGGTGGCGACCAACCCGGCGGTCAATGGCACCGACCTGGGGTTCCGCCCGCATGTGCGCGCCGCACTGCAGGGCAACGCGGCCGTCTCCGACATCCACCTCACGGTGGCGCAGGGCGGCGAACAGCCCTCGATCAGCTACGTGATGCCGCTGCGCGGACCCGATCAGCAGGTCACCTGCGTAGCGCTGCTGCTGGTGCGCGCCAAGGCCATCTGGGACATCGTCAAGACCTCCAACGAACAGGCCGGGCCCGGCAGCTTCGCGGAGGTGTTCGATCCGCTGGGCATCCGCATCGCCCACACCTACAGCGCTGACCTCGTGTTCCATCCCGGCGGCACGCTGGATGCCGCGACGGTGGCCAGGCTGGTGGCCGAGCAACGTTTCGGCACGCGCACGCGCGCCCTGCTCGACGACGTGCGCGCCTTTCCCGCGCAGTTCGAACGCGCACGTTCGAGCGCGCCTGACCTGTCGGTGTTCAGCGGTGTTGCGCCCGTCAACCAGGCCCTGAACCATGGCGTCGCGCGCCGCTTCGGGACGGTGCCGTGGACCGTCTTCTACATGTCGCCGGCGGCCAACATCGAGGCGCAGATCGAACAGATGACGCTGCAGAAGACGGCACTGGCCGGCGGCATCATCGTGCTGGCGATGGGCGTGGGCCTGTTCGTCGCCGCCGGCATTGTGCGGCCGGTGCGCTCGCTCACCGCCGCCACGGCCGCCATCGCCGGCGGCGACCTGAGCACCCGCGTGGCCGACCGCCGCAACGATGAGCTGGGCCAGCTCGGCAGCAGCTTCAATGCGATGGCCGAGCGCATCGAGCAGCAGTCCACCGCGCTGGGGCGCGCGCGCGACGACCTGGAGCTGCGCGTGCAAGAGCGCACCGCGGAACTCACGCGCACCGCCGAGCGCCTGCAGGCCGAGGTGCTGGAGCGGCAGCGTGCCGAAGCCGCGATCCGCGAGAGCCAGCAGCTGCTGCAGGCGATCATCGACAACACGCCCGCGGTGATCTACGTCAAGGACGTGCAAGGTCGCTACATGATGGTGAACCGGCGCTACTCGGAGCTGTTCCACCTGCGCGGCGATGCCGTCATCGGCAAGTCCGATCGTGAACTGTTCCCGGCCGAGACGGCCGCCGCGGTCGGCGCGGTGGACCAGCGCGTACTGGACGCACAGGCGCCTGTCATCGAGGAAGAGGTGATGCCGCACGACGACGGGCCGCACACCTATCTGTCGGTCAAGGCGCCGCTGCGCGACGAACACGGCAGCGTGCATGGCGTGTTCGGCATCTCCACCGACATCACCGAGCGCAAGCAGGCCGAAGCGCGCCTGCAGGATCAGTTCGAGCGCCTGAACCTGCTGGACCAGATCACCAGCGCCATCGGCGAGCGCCAGGACCTGCAAAGCATCTACCAGGTGGCGGTGCGCAGCGTCGAGGAGCGCCTGCCGGTGGACTTCAGCTGCGTGTGCCTGTACGACGAACTCGACAAGATGCTGACCGTCACGCGGGTGGGCGTGCGCAGCGAGGCCCTGGCGATGGATCTGGCGATGAGCGAACGCTCGGCCGTGCCGATCGACGAAAACGGCCTGTCGCGCTGCGTGCAAGGCCACCTGGTCTACGAC
>NZ_DATILJ010000280.1:0-6441 GCF_035476535.1 Aquabacterium sp. | reverse complement strand
TTGCTGCGGGTGCTCAGGGTCATGAAGGTTCCAGGGAAGGTGCGAAAGAGCCCTGGGCGAAGCGCCCCGGGGCCATGAATTGCCTCGACGGCCCGGCCCTCAGGCCGCGACCGGTGAAGCAAACTGGTTGCGCATGTGGCGCGCCATGAACTGGCAGACCTCGTCGGCAGGCACGGGCTTGCACAGCCAGTAACCCTGGATCTCGTCGCAGCCGCGAATGCGCAGGTAGGCCAGTTGGGCGGCGGTCTCGACACCTTCGGCCACCACTTTCAGGCGCAGGCCGTGGGCCAGCGTGATGATGCCGTCGGTGAGGGCCTGGGCATCGGCGTCGAGCGGCAGGTCGTTGATGAAGGTCCGATCGATCTTCACCGTCGACAGCGGGAAGCGCTTCAGGTACGACAAGGACGAATAGCCGGTGCCGAAGTCGTCGATCGCCAGGCCGACGCCCATGTCGCGGATCTCCTGCAGCAGGGCCACCGCATGCTCGGGGTTGTTCATCATCGCGCCCTCGGTGATCTCCAGTTCCAGCAGCGTGGGGTCCAGCCCCGAGGCCTGCAGGATCGCGCCGATGTCGGCGATCAGCGTGCGGCTGCTGAGCTGGCGCGGCGACAGATTGACGCTCATCTGCACCGCCGGCAGGCCACAGGCCTGCCAGGCGCGCGCGTCGCTACAGGCTTTCGCCAACGCCCACTTGCCCAGGGATTCGATCAGGCCGATCTCTTCAGCGATCGGGATGAACTGCGTCGGCGGCACCAGGCCCAGCGTCGGGTGGCGCCAGCGCATCAGCGCCTCGACGCCGACGATGGCCTGCGAGTGCAGGTTCATCTTCGGCTGGTAGTGCAGCTCGAGTTCGCCGCGCTCCAGCGCACGGCGCAGGCCGCTCTCCAGCATCAGCCGTTCGCTGCCCTGGGCGTTCATCTGCGCGGCGTAGAACCCGTAGGTGCCGCAACCCTTGTCCTTGGCCCGGTACATCGCGGTGTCGGCGTTCTTCAGCAGCGTTTCGGCGTCGGTGCCGTCTTCGGGAAAGATGCTGACACCGATGCTGGCGCTGACATGCAGTTCGCGCCCGTCCACGACGAAGGGCTCGGCGCAGCAGGCCAGCGCCTTTTCGGCCAGCACCGCGGCGTCGCTGGCGCTGGAGAGGTTTTCCAGCACCAGCACGAACTCGTCGCCGCCGAAACGTGCCACCGCGTCGTCGCCACGCAGCATGCCGGTGAGGCGTTCGGCGCAAGCCTTGATCATCGCGTCGCCGACCCCGTGGCCCAGCGTGTCGTTGATGTGCTTGAAGCGGTCCAGGTCGATGAACATCACCGCGAAACGCTTGCGATGCCGGTTGCTGCGCTTGATGGCACGCGCCATGTCGCGCTGCAGCGAAGCGCGGTTGGACAGACCGGTCAGCGAATCATGGTTCGCCACGAAGCGAAGGCTGCGCTCGGCCTCCTTGCGCTGTTCGTACTGGGCGATCTGCAACGCGATCACGCGCAGCGACTCCAGCGCATCGGCGTCGGCCGCGCTCGGGTCGCGGCTGAAGAATTCCAGCGCCGTGGTGGTGCCGGCGGTGGCCATCGGCAGGATCAGGCCGACCGCCAGCCCCGCCTGCCCGGCCAGCGCATCGCGGGTGAAGTCGTGGCCCGCCGCCAGCGGCTCGATGCGCACCGCATCGCCGCAGGTCCAGGCGCGGCCCAGCGAGCCTTCATCGGGCCGGTAGTCGAGCGAGCGGCTGATGCGAATGAACTGCTCCACCGCCGGGTCGTCCGCGGCATGCCAGGCAGCGCTGCAGCGAACCCGTGCGTCCGGGCCCAGGGACCACAGCGCGCCGCAGTCCCAGCGCAGATGGGTGCACACCGCTTCCAGCGCTTGCGGCAGCACCGTCGACTCCGGGCCGTCACCGATCAGCAGCCGGGCGATCTCGTGCTCCAGTTTCAGGCGTATGGCGCCCTTGCGGCGCTGCGTGTCGTCGCGCACGGTGCCGTGCAGCAGCGCCTGGCCGCCCTCGTCGCTCAGTTGCACGATGACGTGAACCCAGCGCTCGGTGCCGTCGGGCAGGCTGAGGTGATGCTCGAACTCGCCGCGCTGGCCGCTGTGCAAGGCCCGGGTCACGTGCTGTTCGACCACGGCGCGCTCTTCGGCCGGCACGCGGGACAACAGCGCCGGCAGGTCGAGCAGCACGCGGCCGGCGCCGAAACCCAGGATGCGCTTGGCCTCCTCTGAACACACCAAGGCACCGCTGCCGGCATCGAGGATCCAGCTGCCCAGGCTGGCCAGGCGCTGGGCCTCCGCCAACTGCCGTTCACTGGCGCGCAGGTGGCGGGTCATCACGGTGGCCAGCGCCTGGGCCCGGGTGCGCGCGGTGGCCAGCGAGTAGCCGATGCCGGCGAGCAAGGTGCTGATGGCCAGGCCACCGAGGACGATGAGCCAGGGAATGGCCGCATCCAGCCGGCCGACGATCTGGCGTTCGTCTTCACCAACCTCGACCCGCCAGGCGTGGCCGCCGAGCTTGAAGGCCAGCGATCGCTCGAAGCGGGGCGCCGGATCGGCGGCGCCGGCCCCGGCCGTTGTGCTGGCCCCTGCTGCGCTGGCCGCTTGGCCCGCCGCAGGCTGCGACGCCGCGTTGTCGAACAGCAGCTGACTGTCAGCCGTGGCGCCCGGTGCGACGAACCTGCTTTCGACGCGGATGCCGATCGCATCCGGGCTGGGCCCGAGGTCGATCAGCCGGAACCGCAGCGCGGCCGCGGCCTGGCGGTCGATCACATCGCGCATCATGTCGGCCACGCTGAATCCCGCGCCCACCGAACCGAGGTAGGCCGCGCGCCGCTGCACCACCGTGTCCAGCGGCATGTGCGGGCGATAGACCGGCAGGCGCATCGCCAGGCCGACCTCGGACTCGCGGCCGGCGATGCGAATCTTGCGGCCGGACGTGACGAGCCCGCCGGTGTCGCGCGCCTGCTCCAGGGCGTTGCCCCGGTTGGGCATCGCGCCCAGGTCCATGCCCAGCAGCTTCTCGTTGCCGCGCAGCGGCTCGATGAAGGTCAGCGGGTAGTAATCTTCCCGTTCACCAGGCGGCTTGATGGCGAACTGGGCCGCCGCTGTGGTGTCGAGGCTGGCATCGCGTCGCAGCTGTTCCTCGAAGCGCTGCTTGTCGGCGGCCATCACATGGGGCGCGTAGTTGACGACCCGGAAACCGGGATGGCTCTTCGCCAGGTTCAGCCCTTCGACATAGTCCCTGAACTCGCCGCGTGTGAGTGTGGACTGTGTGTTGAAGCGCGCACGCAGGCCGGCAAGCACCTCGACATAGTTGTCGAGCCGGCCTTCCACCTTGCGTGCCACGTCGATGGCCACCGCGTCGAAGCGCTGGTGGGCGCTGCGCGAGATCTCCTGGCGGGCTGCCAGGCCCAGCGCGATCGACAGCGCCGCGCCGAAGGCCAGCACCACCGCCGGCAAGATGAACTTGCCTCGCATCGACCTTGTTTCCGAGGGCATCGCCCACTCCCAACCGGGTGTGCAGCCCTGCCATGCAGCACGACACTCCGGACATCCTGACGAACCCGCGCCGCTTCGCGCGGGAGCACACCGACCACAGGCAGGCGCACTTGTCGCGCGCCGGTCTGCGTCCTGCACAACCAAACCTTTGCTAGGCGCACTCGGCATCACGCTCGGTGCGGCCCTGATTGGGCTGAACGGTGGCTTGACCTGGTTCAGGGAGATCAGTCTTCAAACAAGGACTTCGACGGCCCGCAGGCTTTCGAAGTGCTTGCACCGGACTGTAGGGACCCGATCATTAAGTGTAAAGTCAGCAAAACTAGACAAATCGTGTAGGGTTTCGACTGACAGGTTCTGGCCCGGAGCGAAGCGGGCGATAACCAACGTTGTGTGCGGCAGCGAACAGACGACCGTGCTGCTTGGACGCTATTTTTCACACGGGCGGCCATGACACCACGGGCGCGTGCGGGGTTCACACATGCTTTTCACGGCAGCCGGTCCACAGGCTGAGAGCGTTTCGACGGCGAGGCCAGAGGCTTCGACCGAGACAGCGCCGGCAAACAGCCCGTCGCCGGCCCGGCCGGCTGCTGGTTCGGCGCGTCCCCGCGTGCTGGTGGTTGACGACAACCTCATCAATCGCCTGGTGGCCCAAGAACTGCTCTCGACCTGGGGCATCGAGCCCTTGCTGGCCGTGGACGGCGGCGAGGCGGTCGCGCTGGCCTGCGACCATTGTTTCGATCTCATCCTGATGGACTTGCACATGCCGGTGCTCGACGGCCTGGCCGCCACGCGACAGATCCGCCGCTTCGAGCACGACCATGGCCGCGCGCGCGTGCCGGTCGTCGCCTTCACCTCCGACACCCTCGACGCCGAGCACCCGCCGCTGCGCGACAGCGGCGTGGACGGCGTGCTGGGAAAGCCGTGCGAGCCGTCGGCGCTGCACGCCTGCGTGCTGCGCTGGTGCGGTCAGAACGGCAGCGCTGCCTGACGGAGCGGGAGCGCCCTGGCGTCAGCGCCGACGCTCACCCACACTGTCCGACAAACCCGCAGGCGGTGCAGAACTCACAGCCATCCTTGTGGATCAGCGTCGTATTGCCGCACTCCGGGCAGGCCTTGCCGGCCATCGGCTGCACGGCGTGGGCCGCCGCTGCGGTGCGCCCGGCCGGCGAGGCCAGGATGCCCATCTCGCGCACCGGCAGGCCTTCGTCAGTCAGCACGCCCAGCATCGCGTAGCGGTGGATCACCAGCCGGGCGATATACGCCACGGTACTCGGCCACACCTGCTGCCTTCGTTCACCCGGAACGGGCGCCATGAAGTGGCCCAGCGGCTCACCGACGTTGAGCAGCTTGCGCAGCTTCATGCCGATCCAGGCCGGGTCCATGACGCGCATGTCGAGCGATAGCAGTCGCGCCAGGCCATCCAGCGCGCGCGGGTAATTGCCGGAGAAGCCGATCGCGCAGGGCCGTGTGACGCGGCCGCCTTCGGGGGTCGGCAGTGACACTTCCTTCAGCGTCACGGTGAAGGATTCGCCGGTGCCGGGGTTGTCGACATCCACCGCCCAGGCCAGCGTGCCGGAGGTGCCGGTGCGCGGCTCGTCGCGGCTGAACATCGCATCGAGCACGGGGGTCGGCCCGCCTTCCTGCAGCGCGCCGAGCTGTTCGCAGCGCCAGCGGATCACCGCCGCGGTGGCCGCCACCACGCCGGGGAACAGCCGCGGCTCGCCGTTGGGCGGGATCGGCATCTCGAAGGCGCGTTCTTCGGCCACGGTGGCCAGCGCGTCGAGCTTGAGCTTCAGCCACGACGCATCGTTGCTGCGCATGTCCATCGACAAGGTCTTGGCCAGCGCGCCCAGGCCGCGCGGCTGCTCGGCCCCGTTGACCCAGACCTCGAAGGGCAGCGTCTGGCCGAACAGGCCGACACCGGGGCCGCTTTCGGCCGGCATCTCGCCGACGAACAGCGAGAAGTCGCCGTGCGGGTGCTGGATCATGTAGCTCCAGGCGGCATTGCCGGCCGGCATCTCGGGCCGGCTGGGCCAGCGCAACGAAGCCAGCACGGGGGCCGGCAGGCGATCCAGCCGCAGCCGCTGGTTGGCGCCGTCGGCCTGCAGCGGCGCCGGGATCGCCGCGGCGCTGGGCTCGACGCTGAGCACCGAGCCCAGCACCGCATTCGGCCGGTAGGTCGCCAGACCCTTCAGCCCGCTGCTCCAGGCTTGCATGTACAGGCCCTGGAAGTCGGCATACGGGTAGTCCGCGGGCACGTTGACGGTCTTGCTGATGGAGGTGTCGATGTAGGGCGCGACCGCCGCCACCATCGCGGCATGGCTCTCGGCGCTCATCTCCAGCGCGGTGACGAAGGCCTCGGTCAGCGGCGCAGTCTCGCCCTTGACATGGCGGTACAGCCGCCAGGCATGGTCTTCGACCGAATACTCCTTGAAGCTGCCATCGGGCTCGCGCTTCTTGCGCGTGTAGGTCCAGCTGAAGGCGGGCTCGATGCCGTTGCTGGCGTTGTCGGCAAAGGCCAGGCTGATGGTGCCAGTGGGCGCGATCGACAGCAGGTGCGAGTTGCGCAGGCCCTGCGCTCGGATCTTGTCCTTCAGGCCGGCCGGCAGGCGCGTGGCGAACGAGCCACGCGACAGGTACAGGTCGGCATTGAACAGCGGGAACGCGCCGCGCTCCTTGGCCATGTCGGCACTGGCGTCGTAGGCGGCGTCGCGCATCACGGCGGACATGCGGCGCGCCATCTCGCGCGCCGGCTCGGTGTCGTAGCGCAGGCCCAGCATCACCAGCGCATCGCCCAGGCCGGTGAAGCCCAGGCCGACGCGGCGCTTGTTGCGCGCTTCTTCCTGCTGCTGCGCCAGCGGCCAGACGGTGACGTCGAGCACGTTGTCGAGCATGCGCGTGGCCACCTTGCAGACCTCGGCGAAACCGGCGTCGTCGAAGGCCGCGTCGGGCTCGAACGGG
>NZ_DATILJ010000279.1:0-6523 GCF_035476535.1 Aquabacterium sp. | reverse complement strand
GTGCAGCTGAACGCCCAGGCCGGCGACCTGGCGCTGCTGTTCAGCGACGGCCAGTCGACCTTCGGCACGCGCCGCAGCCCCGGCGTGGACATGCCCACCTTCGTCGTGCAGTCGAGCCTCGGCAGCGACGCCGCGCGGCTGCGCGAGGTGGTCGAGCCCGGCGGCGGCGCGGTGCTCGACCTGCAGCGCCTGGGTCCGCTGCAGGCAATGCAGCGCATCACCACGGTGCTACCGCGGCTGGTGGAACTGCGCAGTGCGCAGGGCCAGCAATGGGTGGCCGCGTCACGCCATGCGGAGGCCGGCCGCATCGCCGTGGCCGGCATCGCCAAGGAACCCCGAGGCACGCTGGAGGCAGTGTTCCAGCTGCCGAGCCAGGGCCTGACGGTGAAGACGCTGCGCTGGGGCATGCCGGCCGCGCGCTCCGCTGCCCGTCCCGCCGTGTCGGCCGGCGCCCAGCCCGCACCGCATGTCGACGAGGCCGACGCAGGCGCGCCACTGCCGGCGCTGCGCTGGGCCGCGCTGACGATGGCCTCGCTGAGCTTCCAGCCCGAAGCGCACCGCGCCGAAGTGCAACGCCTGGGCCAGCGCTTCGGCCTGGCCACGCCCGAGACCTCGCTGATCGTGCTGGACGCACTGGCCGACTACGTGCGCCATCGCATCGAGCCGCCCGCGGGACCGCTGCGCGTGGCTTATCGCTCGCAAGTCACCACCGCCGAAGCCGGCACGCAGCGGCAACAGCAGGCGCACCTGGAGCAACTGGTCCGTCGCTTCCAGGAGAAGCAGGCCTGGTGGGCGACCGCGTTCCCGCAGGACGCTGCCGCGCCGCCGCGTGAGGAGCAGCCGGCGATCGCCGGCGCCCTGGGCGAAACGCTGCGCCAGCGCGCCGGTAGTGCAAGCACCAGAGCAGACACCAATGCGGACAAGCGCGCTGCGCCCGCGCCGATGCCGATGACCGCCGCACCCGCGGCACCGGCCCCAGCCCTCGCCGCCGCACCGATCGCCGAAGGGCGGGCCAAGCAAGCCGAAGCCGCCGGCCGGCCCGCGCTGGCCAAGGCCACCGGCGCCGACGCCGCCGAAGCCGGCCGCGGCGAGTCCGGCCCGGCCAGCATCCAGCTGCGCGCCTGGACGCCCGACGCGCCGTATGCCCGCCGCCTGCGCGCGGCCACGCCGCAGCAGCGCTACGCCGTCTACCTGGACGAGCGGCCGAACCAGCTGACGAGCACCGCCTTCTTCCTCGATGCCGCTGACCAGTTCTTTGCACAAGGTGATAACGCATTAGGAGTGCGGGTACTGTCCAACCTGGCCGAGATGGAACTGGAGAACCGCGCGCTGCTGCGCCTGCTGGGTTATCGGCTGCTGCAAGCCGAACGCGCCGAGCTCGCGGTGCCGGTGTTCGAGCGCGTGCGCGAGATCGCGCCGCACGAGCCGCAATCCAGCCGCGACCTGGGCCTCGCGCTGGCCGATGCCGGGCAGTGGCAGGACAGCGCCAATGCGCTGTGGCACACCGCATCGACGCGCTGGCAAGGGGGCCGCTTCCCCGACATCGACCTGACCGCGCTGGCCGAGCTGAACGCGCTGATCGTCCGCGCCAAGCGCCAAGGTCACACCGTCGACACCGCGGCGATGGACCCACGCCTGCTGGTCAACCTGCCGCTGGGCCTGCGGGTGGTGATGGGCTGGGATGCCGACAACACCGACATCGACCTCTACGTGCGCGACCCGAACGGCGAGGAAGCCTTCTTCGGCCGCGCGCGCACACGCCAGGGCGGGCGCATGTCGGCCGACTTCACCGGCGGCTACGGTCCCGAGGAGTTCTCGCTGCGCAAGCCCAAGCCCGGCACCTACACCGTGCGCGCGCGCTTCTACGGCCACCGGCAGCAAGTGCTGGCGCCGGCGACCACGCTGATGCTGCGCCTCACCACCGGCTTCGGCACCGCGGCCGAGAAGGAGCAGCGCGTGATGCTGCGCCTGGCCGGCGCCGGCGAGGTGGTGACGGTGGGCGAGTTCCGGGTGGAGGCGGCGGCCACGGACTGAGCGCGTGCAGACCGAGCAGGCGCATGCCGAAGTCAAGTCGGCGACAAGCCCGGGCCGTACCGGTCGAGCTTGAGCGCCTGCATCAGGGCCAAAAACCGCGGCTCCTTGCGCAAGCCCGACCAGCGCGGGTCGTCCTTCAAGAAGACGAGTTGCGTGTCACGGGCCGCGAATGCGCGCTCCAGTGCATCCAGCGCCAGCGCCGTTTCTCCCAGTACGGCGTGCAGCACCGCCAGCGACACCGGCGGCACGAACTGCGCCTTGGACCGCGCGAGCAACTGGTTCAGGATCGCGCGGGCCTCATCCCGCTGGCCGAGACGCGCGAGGTGCATGCCCAGCAGGGCGCTCGGTCGCGTGTTGCCATCGGCCAGGGCGACGGCGCGCCGCAGCGACGCGATGCCAAGATCGGGCCGTTGCTCGGCCAGGTGCAGCAGGCCCTGGGTCCTGTGGGCCAGATAGAAGTCGGGGGCAATGTCGAAGGCCCGGTTCAGCCGGGTGCGCGCCTCTTCGCGCCGGCCGCGGGCCAACAGATAACTCGCTTCCAGCATGTTGAGGAAGGGCGACAAGGGGTCGAGCTCACGCGCCCGCCGGAGATACGCAAAACCTTCATCCGGCCGGTCTTGCGTCAGCAGCAATTGGGCCAGGCCGTAATGCGCCATCGCCACGTTCGGGTTGACCGTCAGTGCCTTGCGGAACTCGCGCTCGGCGCCGCGCCAGTCGAACTCGAAGTAGTAGAGGTTGAAGCCCTTCTCGGACAGCGCCTCGGCCAGGTTCGGCGCCAGCGCCAGCGCACGCTGCACGGCCGTTCTGGCCGGTTCGAACACGGTGGCCGGCTCGGCGTCCGCGGCCAGCAAGGTCTCTCTCAAAGTCGCGGCCAGACCGACATGCGCCATGGCGTAGGCCGGGTCGAAGCCGAGGGCCTGATGAAACAGCGCGATGCTCTTGCGCAGGCCGTCGGCGCGCCGGGGCTGCGCGCGCAGCGATGCGGCCAGGTAGAGCTGATAGGCGTCGGTGTTGCGCGTGCCGCCTGGGTCGGTTGTCGGTACGGCGGTCGACACGCCGGTGCCCCCTTCCAGGCGAGGCACCAGCGCCTGCATCACGCGGGCCGAAATCAGGTCTTGCATGTCGAAGACGCCGGTGAACTTCTCGTTGAAGCTGTCGCCCCACACCGCAGCGCCATCGGAGGCGCGCAGCAGACGCGCCGTCACCCGCAACTGATCGCCGCTGCGCTGGAGCGAGCCATCGACGATCCAGGCCACGTCGAGCTCTCGCGCCGCACGCATCGGGTCTTGTTCGGCGCCGGCATGGCGCCGCGCCGAGCCAATGGAGCGCACCACCAGGCCGGGCACGGTGGACAAGCGCGTGATCAGGCTGTCGGCCATGCCCAGTTCGAGCAGCTCGTCGCGGCTTTCGGCGGCCAGCGGCTTGAAAGGCAGCACGGCCAGCGTGGTATGCGAGGCCCCGGCGCCGGGGTCCGCCGCGGCATGGCGGCGCCAGGACCACCAACCCACGCCGCCCAGACCGGCGGCCATGCTGCTGGCCAGTACCAGGCCCAGCCAGCGCCGCTTGTCGGACTGCCGCCGACGGGGCGACAAGGCCCGCTGTTCCCCGGCCGCGGTGGACTGGGGCGGCGCAGGCGATGGCGGTGCGGGCACGGCGGGCACGGCGGGCGCGTCGGGCTCGGCTGGCAGCGGCGTCGCGACGGAGTCGGCGGCCGGCAGCGCCGTCACCGCGGCGATGA
Organism: Aquabacterium sp.; assembly: GCF_035476535.1. Classification (GTDB taxonomy): domain Bacteria; phylum Pseudomonadota; class Gammaproteobacteria; order Burkholderiales; family Burkholderiaceae_C; genus Pseudaquabacterium. The sequence continues at coordinate 2,751 of NZ_DATILJ010000279.1, read as the reverse complement.
ACCTGAAGCCGCGGCGGGCTACCGTCTGGATGTAGCGGCTGCCCGGCGGTTCGTCGCCCAGCGCTCGCCGAAGGCTGGAGATGGTCTGGCTGAGGTTGTTCTCTTCCACCACCAGGCCCGGCCACAGCGCGTGCATCAGCGTGTCCTTCGCCAGCAGCGCGTCCGCGTTCTCGACGAACATCAACAGCGCGTTGAACAGGCGTGGCGTCAGGCTCAGTTCGCTGCCGTCGCGGCGCAGCACGCGCTGCTGCGAACGCTCCAGCACGAAGTCCCCGAACGCGTAACGATCAGACACGACCATGGCGGCGCCGATTCAGACTTTCTTCAGAAGAGATTCATGAGCGGCTAACGACGCTTGGCAGCGGCTGGGTCATTGTGCCGTGCCGGTTCGCAGGCTGCGACCGGCCCAACGTCACTCTGAGGACACGGCATGACCCATTGCCATCGCAGCACGCTCTGGACCGCGGCGCTCATCTTGTTCGCCGGCATCACGCTGCACGCCTGCGGCGGCGATCAGGGCGATGGCGCGGCGCAGCCCCTCGTCGATGCCGACGGCTGCAGCACCGACGCCGCAGCCACGTCGGGCAACTCGGCCTTCTGCCGCGGCAAGGCGAACTTCCACGACCGCACGCTCGCCGGCCTGGGCGGCAATGGCCGCGCCTGTTCCGACTGCCACATGACGGCCGAGAACTTCCAGCTGACGCCGGCCGCGGCTCAGACAAGGTTGGCGAAGATGACCCAGACGGGTGTCGACGACCCGCTGTTCCGCGCCATCGACGCCGATGACTTTCGCATCAACGGCGCGGCCGCGCGCGACTTCACGAACCTGACGCAGAACGGCCTGATCCGCGTCACGATCGCGCTGCCCGCCAACGTCAGGCTGCTCGACTGCGGGGCCACGGTGCCGTGCCCGGCATCGGCCCTGCCGACCGCCGAAACCGTGGCTGAGGTGTGGCGCGCGGTGCCGTCAATCCTCGACGCCAAAATCACCGGCCCCGATGGGATCGCTCCCGTATCGCCGCGCGGGCCGAACCGCAATGGCGGCTACCAGCTCGACGGCCGCTTCGACACGCTGCAGGCCCAGGCGCTGGGCGCGCTGCGCGACCACGCGGGCATCACCACCGACCCGCCGGCCAGCTTCCTCGACGATCTGGCGGCGTTCCAGAGTGCCCAGTTCTCCTCGCCGCGCGTGAAGGCCCTGGCCGATGCCATCACGGCAGGCACCAACCCGCTGCCCGACCCCGACCCCGTTCTGAACGCGCTGGAGGCCGCGGGCAAGACCGTCTTCAACCGCTCCTGCGCCCAGTGCCACGGCAACACCGGCGGCCATCCGAGCACCAGCACGCCGATCCAGCAGGGCACACCGGGCACGCCGAGCGCACTGATCCGCTACCACGACATCCTGACGGCCTGCCCCCGGCCGGTCGACACCGTCAGCCCGGCGCGCTTCCTGTTCACGCCCTGCAGCGCGAGCCAGATGAAGAACGTGCGGACCTACGAGATCACCAACAGCGGCGTGGCACCGAGCGGCACGCCTTGCGGCGGCGCCGCACCCCAGTCCGCCTGCGTCACCCGGCTCACGAGTTCGGATCCGGGCCGGCTGCTGCTCACCGGCTACCCGGCCCCGGGCGGGCCCGGCGACATCCAGCACATGGACGTGCCGAACCTGCGCGGCATCAGCCGCACCGCGCCGTATTTCATCAACAACACCGCGGCAACGCTCGAAGAGATGCTCGATCACTACCAGCAGTTCTTCAAGCGCGTGCAGGTGCAGAACCCGGCCGCCCCGCTGCTCACCACCCAGCCGGGCGTCACGCCGCCGGTCATCGACCGGCCGTTCACCGACGCGGAGGTTCCGGCGCTGCTGGCCTACCTGCGCAAGCTGTGACCACGTGCCAGCCGAACGTGCTGCGTTGCCCCCTAGATCAGCAAGCCGCCCATGTCCTGATGCCGGCGCAGATCTCGTTCAACCGATCAAGCCCTCATCAAGAGGCCATCCAGCCATCACCACCAGGGAACACCATGACAAGACTGAGAACGCTACGGAGCGCCATCCTGTGCGCTTCGGCACTTCTGCCGACGCTCTTCCCATTCGGCGCGGCGCATGCCGTCAGCGTCGTGACTTACACGGGTTACGCCTCGGCCGACAATTTCGACTCGTTCAACCGTCTGCAAGACACGGACAACGGCACCACTATCGCGCCGGCAAGCTACGGTGTGAACGTCGATGGCAACGTCTCCACCTCGATCACCGATTCGGTCCAGGGCGGCACGGCCTACAGCTACGCGAGTTCGGCCGGCGCTTACTCGATGGGCGTCCTGATCGGCGGCGTCGCCAGCAGTTCCGCGACCGTCAGCTACCGCGTCACCGTGGTCGGGCCCGATTTGCCGGCGTCCATTCCGGTGCGCGTCGTCGCCAGCGGCTATGTCAACGGCGCGGGTTCGACCCAGGCATCGGCGACGTTCGTCCTGAATCCGCAAACGAGCGACCCGCTGTTGATCGGGAGCACGAGCCTCACCAGCCCGGCGGGCAACAGCTTTTCGTTCGACCAGGTCGTGCGCATCCGAGCCAACGGCTTCTTCGATGTCTCGCTGTACACGAGCACGCTGTCCGGTGGCGTGGGCGCAGGGGCGGGGTGGTCGGAGGCCTTCGTCGATCCGATCTTCACGATCGACGACCCGGCCTATGCCTCGCTCTACCACTTCGAAGGCATTCCGGGCATCACAGCCAGCGTGCCCGAGCCGGCCAGT
>NZ_DATILJ010000278.1:0-19885 GCF_035476535.1 Aquabacterium sp. | reverse complement strand
GACGAACTCGGTGTCGGCCTTGCGGCTGATCAGGAAGAAGCGCACCGCGTCACGGCTGGTCCAGTCGATCAGGTCGCGCAGCGTGACGTAGCCGCCCGAGCGCTTGGAGATCTTCACCTCCTCGCCGCCCTTCATCACCGTGACCATCTTGTACAGCACGTAGTCCGGGAAGCCGGCCGGGATGCCGGCGTCGACGCCCTGCAGGCCCGCCCGCACCCGGGCGATGGTGCCGTGGTGGTCGGTGCCCTGCACGTTGATCACCTTGGCCCAGCCGCGCTCGAACTTGCTGACGTGGTAGGCGACATCGGGCACGAAATAGGTGTACGTGCCGTCGGACTTGCGCATCACGCGGTCCTTGTCATCGCCGTAGTCGGTCGTACGAAGCCATAGCGCGCCGCCTTCCTCGAAGGTCTTGCCGGCGGCCACCAGGCGGCGCACGGTGTCTTCGACCCGGCCGTCGCGATACAGGCTGCTTTCCAGGAAATAGTTGTCGAAATGCACGCCGAAGGCCTGCAGGTCCAGGTCCTGCTCGTGGCGCAGGTAGGCCACGGCGAATTGCCGGATGCTGTCGATGTCCTCGGGGTCGCCGCTGGCGGTGAACGCGCGGTCGTCGGCATGCACGGTCTTCTTCGCCAGGAAGTCGGCGGCGATGTCGGCGATGTACTCGCCGTTGTAGGCCTGATCGGGCCAGTCGGCATCACCCGGCTTCAGGCCCTTCAGGCGGCACTGCGTGGACGTCGCCAGCGTCTGGATCTGCACGCCGGCGTCGTTGTAATAGAACTCGCGCAGCACCTGCCAGCCCTGGCTTTGCAGCAGGGTGCTGATGCAATCGCCCAGCGCGGCATTGCGGCCATGGCCGACATGCAGCGGACCGGTGGGATTGGCGGAGACGAACTCGACCATCACGCGCTGGCCGTTCGGCGCCTGCAGGCCGAAGCCGTCGCCGCCGGTCAGCACCTCGGCCACCACCGCCTGGCGCGCCGCCGGTGCCAGGCGCAGGTTGATGAAGCCCGGCCCGGCGATGTCGAGCGCCTGGACCCAGCGTTGCACCGCGGGCTGGGCCTGCAGCGCCTCGACCAGCGCGGCGGCCAGTTCTCGCGGGTTGCGCTTCAGGCTGCGCGACAGCTGCATCGCCGCGGTGATCGCGAAATCACCGTGCGCGGCCTGTTTGGGGGACTCGAAGGCGGGGCTCAAGGCGGCCCCGGGCGCGAGCTGCGAGATCGCGGCGCCCAGCGCCTCGAGCAGCTCCTGCTTGGCTTGGATCATGGGGAACGATTCTACGGTTCGGGCTTCCTCGGGTCGGCCGCCTTCCCGCGGCTGCCGATGGCCGGCAGAATGCACCTACCTTGGCCGCTCACTCTTCCTTTCCGTCGTCTGCCGAAACCAGCGCTTCGTCCGGCCACCCGGCGTGGATCGGCCGCTACCGCGTGCAATCGCGGCTGGGCGAGGGCGCCACCAGCGAGGTGTTCCTGGCGCGCGACGATTTCCGCGACCGTCAGGTGGCCATCAAGCGCGTGCGGGCGGCCAGTCACATCGAGAGCCCGGAAAACCACTACCGCAGCCACTTCTTCGACGCCGAAGCGGCGCTGGCCGGCAAGCTGAAGCACCCCAATGTCGTCGAGATCTTCGACGCCGTGCCCGACCCGGTGATGCCCTACCTGGTGATGGAGTACGTGCCCGGCGTGACGCTGCGGCGCTTCTGCCGTGCCGACGCGCTGCTGGCGCTGGACCAGATCGTGGAAATCGGCTTCAAGTGCGCGATGGCGCTGGGCTATGTCTCGCGCCAGGGCTTGATCCACCGCGATGTCAAGCCGGCCAACATCCTGGCGCTGGTCGAGGACGGCCATGTCAAGGAGGTGAAGATCAGCGATTTCGGCAGCGTGCTGGACACGCTGTCGGACCGCACGCAGGTCTTTCGCGTCGGCTCGCTGGCCTACATGTCGCCCGAGCAGCTGGACGGCAGCACGCTGGATTCACGCGCCGACCTGTATTCGCTGGCCGCCGTGCTCTACCACCTGGTGGCCGGCCGCCCGCCTTTCGACGCCACCACGCAGGCGGCGCTGATGCACCAGATCTACAACGGCGAGCCGCCGGCGCTGCAACTGCTGCGTGAAGGTGTGCCGCCGCGCATGCAGGCGATCCTGGAGCGCGCGCTGTCCAAGAACCGCGAGCAGCGCCACGCCAGCTGGGACGAGTTTGCGCAGGAATGGTCCTCGCTGGTGGCCAATGCCGAGGTGCCGCGCGGCCAGGTGCAGGACGTGCTGGACTCCGAGCGCTTCAACCTGCTGCGCTCGCTGGAATTCTTTGCCGGCTTCGGTGACGTCGAGCTGTGGGAAGTGGTGCGGCGGGCGCGCTGGCAGCGCCATGCCTACGGCGCGGCGCTGTACCGCAAGGGCGAAGAGGGCAGCACCTTCCACATCATCGCCCAGGGACGCATCGACGTGTACCGCGACGGCAACCGCGTCGCGCAACTCGGCTCCGGCACCTCGGTGGGCGAGATGGCCTACCTGGCGCCCAGCCCCGACCTGCGCACGCATGCCGCCGACGTCATCGTCTCGGAAGCCGCCACCACGGTGTCGTTCACGCCGGAGACCATGCTGTCGCTGAGCCCTGGCACCCGCCACCTGTTCGACGGCGCCTTCATCCGTGTGCTGGTGCGCCGGCTGCATGCGGCGCACGAGGCCATGGCGCACCCGCGACGCATTCTCTGAGCCGGCCCCAGGCCGCAGGCCGCAGGCGCAGCGCACGCCCGCGCCTGGGGCCAGCGGCGATCAGCGCAGGCTGGCGGCGCGCATCTGCTGGGCCAGTTGCGGATGCGACGTTTCCCAGCGCCTGGCCAGCTGTTGCAACTCGTGGCGGGCACGGGCCTGGCCCATGGCCTCGAGGTGACGCCAGGTCGCAGCGGCGAAGCGCCGCAGCAGTGCCCGCGGCCGCGTCGACAGCGCCGCCGTCCCGGGCGCCGGTTGGCAGGCCCCTGCCGCCAGGGCCTCGTTGAGCCGGGCGATGCCCTGCAGGTCCGCCGCCAGGCGCGGATCGTCGCGGTGCACGCCGCGGGCCAGCAGACGCAGTTCGTTCGGCGATCGGGTCAAGGTGCTGCTCATGCCTGGCCCTCCGCAACACGCGGCGAAGCGGTAGCGCGCGGCCGGTCAGCAGTGTCAGCCGGCCGCGGCGTGCGGGCGCGCTGCAGCCAATTCAGCAGCTGTGCAAGCCAGAGCGCCCCGCGAGGGACGGGCACGGGCGGCGGCACATGAACCCGGAAATGTCGTGATGGCATGGCAAAAGTCCTTCTTTCAGCTGAGCGATCCGACGCTCCAACACCCAGACACTAGGGTTTTCACCTAGATTCCGCCAATTGCCTTTCTGAATGCATGCATCACGCCGGTGAATGCCTGCCCGAACGTCATGAACTTCCGGACCCTCGACCTCAACCTGCTGCGCGTCTTCGACGTGGTGATGTTCGAACGCAACGTCACGCGCGCCGCCGCGCGCCTGGCGATGACCCAGCCTGCCGTCAGCAACGCGCTGCGCCGGCTGCACCAGGCCACCGGCGAGGACTTGTTCGTCTCCGGCCCGACCGGCATGACGCCGACGCCGCAGGCCGAGGCGCTCTGGCCCACCGTGCGGGCGGCCCTGTCGGGCCTGAGCCATGCGCTGGATCCGCAGGCCTTCGACCCGCGGCAGGACGCGCAGGGCTTCCGACTGCTGATGGCCGACGCCGCCGCGGCTGTGCTGATGCCGGCCCTGATCCGCGGCATCGAGCAGCAGGCCCTGCAGGTGACGCTGCGGGTGCTGCCGCTGGGCACGCGCGATCCGCGCCCGCAGCTGGAGCAGGGCCAGACCGACGTGGCGCTGGGCTTCTTTCCGGAGCTCGCTGCGGCGCTGCAGGCCGAGGGCGACAGCGCCGTCGTGTGCCTGGACCCGCTGTACCACTGCGGCTACGTGTGCGTGATGCGTCGCGGCCACGAACTGGCCCGGCACCCGGTGCTGACGCTGGACGACTACTGCGCGGCCGGGCATGTGCGCGTCAGCTTCGCGGGCCGTCAGCACGGCTTTGTCGACGCGGCGCTGCAAGGCTTGAAGCGCCAGCGGCGCGTGGTGCTGACGGTCAACGAATTCGCCACCGCCGCGCGCGTGGTGCAGCAGTCCGATCTGCTGACGGTGTTGCCGCGCAGCTTCGTCTCGGCCAGCGGCCTGGCGCCGGACCTGGTGATGCGGCCCTTCCCGGGCGCGTTGCCGCGCATCGAGGTCGGGCTGCTGTGGCACCGGCGCGATCAGCAGCAGCCGGCGCAGCGCTGGCTGCGCCAGGCCATCCACGAAGCGGCACAGTCGTTGTTCGGGGGCGAGCTGGCCGTGGCCTGATCGCAAACAGACGCGACTGCACAGCCGGTAGCGCGGCGAGGCTGGCCGCGTGTCCACCACGCGACAACCGCCCGCGTTGTGCAATTGCCGGCCCCGGGGCGCTCTGCTCCAATCGGCAGCGGCCAATCGGCCGACAGCGTCAGCAACGAGGAAGGAATCCCATGATCAAGCAACTCACCGCGGTGGTCGCGTCACTGGTGCTGTGCATCGGTGCGGCCCAGGCCACATCACACAAGGAAGGCCCGGGCATGGCCGCCAGCGGCGCCAAGCCCACCGCTCAGCAAAGCAAGATGGGCGAGTGCAACAAGGAAGCCGGCGACAAGAAGGGTGACGAGCGCAAGGCCTTCATGAAGACCTGCCTGTCAGCCAAGAAGCCCACCCAGCAAAGCAAGATGGCCACCTGCAACAAGGACGCCGGCGACAAGAAGGGCGACGAGCGCAAGAAGTTCATGAGTGAATGCCTGAAAGCTTGATCCCCGGCTGAAACCTTGACCCCCGGCCGCTGCGCGGCCTGTCCCCTGGCGGGCACGCAAGCCCGCGCAGCGGTGGGACGCTCACGTTGCGATCTGGGGGGTTCGCCAGTAGCTGGCGTCGCCGTAGCTGTGCTTGGTGAAGTCGATCCAGAGGCGCACGCGCAAGGGCAGGTGCTTGCGCTGGGGGACGACGGCGTAGATGCCGTTGGGCGGGGCGGCGAAGTCGGCCAGCACTTCTGTCAGCTGGCCTGCTGCCAGCTGTTGTTCCACCTCCCAGGTGCTGCGCCAGGCGATGCCCAGGCCCTGTAGACACCAGGCGTGCAGCACCTGGCCGTCGCTGCAATCGAGGCGGCCGCTGGGGCGCAGGTGGGTCAGCTGGCCGTCGACCGTGAAGGCCCAGCCGCGGGTCTGGCTGGCGTCGGACGACAGCGTCAGGCACTCATGCCGGTTCAGCTCTTGCGGATGGTTCGGCGTGCCGGCGCGCTTCAGGTAGGCCGGTGTCGCGACGCACATGCGGCGGTTGTCGGCCAGGCGCACGCTGACCAGGCTGGAATCGGGCATGTCGCCGACGCGCACGGCGCAGTCGAAGCCTTCGTTGACGATGTCGACGACGCGGTCCGACAGGTTCAGCGACAGGCTCACGTCCGGGTGCAGCGCCAGGAAGCGCGGCACCAGCGGCGCCACGTGGCGGCGGCCGAAACCGGCCGGTGCGGTGATGCGCAAGTGACCACTGGCTTTCACGCCGCCGGCACTGACGCTGGCTTCGGCATTGGCGATCTCGGCCAGGATGCGCTGGCAATCCTCCAGGAAGGCACTGCCCTCGTGCGTCAGCGTGATGCGGCGGGTGGTGCGCACCAGCAGCTTGACGCCCAGGCGCTCTTCCAGCGCATCGATGCGCCGGCCGATCACTGCCGGCGCCACGCCCTCGGCCTGCGCCGCCATCGTCAGGCTGCCTTTGGTGGCCACCGCGGCAAAGGATTCGATCTGCTTCAAACGATCCATGGCGCGCAGATTACACGCCGATCGGTCACGAATCAATCGCAATCGGAGTGCTTAATGTTGACTCAGGTTCGCAATACAGTCGTGCACCATGATGTCCAAAGCCACGCCGGTGCAGCCTGAAGCGGTGTTGTTCGACGCCTACGGCACGCTGTTCGATGTCTACAGCGTCGGCCTGGCGGCAGAACAGCTGTTCGCCGGGCAGGGCCAGGCGCTGGCGTCGCTTTGGCGCGACAAGCAGATCGACTACACGCGGCTGTGCTCGATGAGCGGCCGCTACCGCCCGTTCTGGGAGCTGACGCTGGCGGGCCTGCGTTTTGCCGCGCAACAGCTCAAACTGCCCTTGAACCGCGAGAGCGAAGACCGGCTGATGAACCAGTACCGCCACCTGTCCGCCTTTCCGGAGAACCGCGAGGTGCTGCAGGCCTTGCAGGCCCGCGGCATCCGTGCCGGAATCCTGAGCAATGGCGACCCCGACATGCTGGCGGTTGCGATCAAGAGCGCCGGCTTCGCGGACCTCATCGACCCGGTGCTCAGCGCCCACAGCGTGCGCCGCTTCAAGACTGACCCGGCCGTCTACGCATTGGGGCCCGACGCGCTGGGCCTGCCGGCGCGCAAGATCCTGTTCGTTTCCAGCAACGGCTGGGACGCCATCGGCGCCACCTGGTTCGGCCACACCACGCTGTGGGTCAACCGGACGGGTGGCCCGCTCGAACAGCTGGACACCGGACCCACCCGCATCGGCAGCAGCCTGCGCGATGTGCTGAGCTTCTTTCCTTCACACTGATTCCCACCGCCCGAGGACCTTGCCATGACCGAACGCACTGCCTGCCATCGCCTCCAGGTGGCGACCCCGCTCTACCGCTTCATCGAGGACCAGGTGCTGCCCGGCACCGGCATCAGCAGCGCGCATTTCTGGCAAGGCTTCGATGCCATCGTGGCCGACTTGGCGCCGAAGAACGCCGCGCTGCTGGCCGAGCGCGACCGGCTGCAGGCCGCGCTGGACGACTGGCATCGCGCGCATCCCGGCCCGATCGCCGACATGCCGGCCTACAAGGCCTTCCTGCAGCAGATCGGCTACCTGCAGCCGCACCCGCCGACCGTGAAGACGACGACGACGAATGTCGACGCCGAACTGGCCATCCAGGCCGGCCCGCAGCTGGTCGTGCCCATTCTGAATGCGCGTTATGCGCTGAATGCCGCGAACGCCCGCTGGGGCTCGCTGTACGACGCGCTGTACGGCACCGACGCCATTCCCCAGACCGGCGGCGCCGAGAAGAGCGGCGGCTACAACCCGGCGCGCGGCGCCAAGGTGATTGCCTTCGCGCGCAAGCTGCTCGACGACGCGGCACCGCTGGCCAGCGGCTCGCATGCCGACGCCACCGGCTACCGGGTCGACGCCGGCCGCCTGGTCGTCGCCTTGAACAATGGCAGCAGCAGCGGCCTGGCCGATGCCGCGCAATTCACCGGTTATCAGGGCGAAGCGGCATCACCGTCGGCGGTGCTGCTGCTGCACAACGGCCTGCACATCGACATCCGCATCGACCGCTCGACGGCGATCGGCAAGACCGATGCCGCCGGCATCGCCGACCTGGTGCTCGAATCGGCGCTGTCGACGATCCTCGACCTGGAAGACTCGGTCGCCGCGGTCGATGCCGAGGACAAGGTGCTGGGCTACCGCAACTGGCTGGGCATCCTGAAGGGCACGCTGACCGAGGAGGTCAGCAAGGGCGGCAAGACCTTCACGCGCGGGTTGAATCCGGACCGGCGCTATGTGGCAAGCGCAGGGACCGGCGCCCAGGGCGCCGGGGGCGGCGAGGTGGTGCTGCACGGCCGCTCTCTGATGTTCGTGCGCAATGTCGGCCACCTGATGAACAACCCGGCCATCCTGTGGGGCGAGGGCCGCGAAATCCCCGAAGGCATCCTGGACGCCGTGGTCACCACGACCATCGCGCTGCACGACCTGCAACGCAAGGCCGCGTTGCCCCAGGGTGGCGGCATCGTCAACTCGCGCAGCGGCTCGGTCTACATCGTCAAGCCCAAGATGCACGGTCCGGCCGAAGTGGCCTTCGCCAGCGAGCTCTTTGGCCGCGTCGAAAAGCTGCTAGGCCTGCCGGACTCCACCGTCAAGCTCGGCATCATGGACGAAGAGCGCCGCACCAGCGTGAACCTGAAGGCCTGCATCGCCGCGGCAGCCAGCCGAGTGGCCTTCATCAACACCGGCTTCCTCGACCGCACCGGCGACGAGATGCACACCGCCATGCAGGCCGGTCCGATGTTCCGCAAGGGCGACATGAAGACCAGCCAATGGATCCAGGCCTACGAGCGCAGCAATGTGCTGGTCGGCCTGTCCTGCGGCCTGCGCGGCCGCGCGCAGATCGGCAAGGGCATGTGGGCCATGCCCGACCTGATGGCAGCGATGCTGGAGCAGAAGGTCGCCCACCCGAAGGCCGGCGCCAACACCGCCTGGGTGCCGTCGCCCACCGCGGCCACGCTGCATGCACTGCACTACCACCAGGTCAACGTCGCGGCGGTGCAGCTGGAGATGGAGCAGATCGACGCCGAGGCGCAGCACGAAATCCTGCTGAACGACCTGCTGCAGATCCCGGTGGTCGGCAAAGCCGCCTGGAGCGCGGCCGAGCGCCAGCAGGAGATCGACAACAACGCCCAGGGCATCCTGGGCTACGTCGTGCGCTGGGTCGACCAGGGCGTCGGCTGCTCGAAGGTGCCGGACATCCACAACGTCGGCCTGATGGAAGACCGCGCGACACTGCGCATCTCCAGCCAGCACATCGCCAACTGGCTGCTGCACGGCGTGGTGACTGAAGCGCAGGTGCGCGAGACGTTCGAGCGCATGGCGGCGGTGGTCGACGGCCAGAACGCCGGCGATGCGCTGTACCAGCCGATGGCGGGGAATTTCAGCAGCTCGGCGGCGTACCAGGCCGCCTGCGACCTGGTGTTCAAGGGGCTGACGCAGCCCAGTGGCTACACCGAGCCGCTGCTGCACGCCTGGCGGCTGCGCGTCAAATCCTGTTAGGCCGGACGCCTGCGGCGCCGTCCTGACTCGGCGGGTTCGAGCGGACGCTGGCGCGCCGCTCAACCGGCCGGGGCGTCGCGTCTGGGTCGATTGGGTCGGCGCCTGGCGGGGCGGCGGACAGGACAGTGGCACTGCCTACAATCACGCCCTTCGCCCCCCCTTCGCCCGGTGCCTTGCCGATGAGCTTTTCCGCGCTGCCCAGCCAATGCGATGTGCTCGTCGTCGGCGCCGGCCCGGCCGGCAGCGCCTGTGCGCAGTGGCTGGCGCGGCAGGGCCTGGAGGTGGTGCTGGTCGACCAGCACGACTTCCCGCGCGACAAGGTCTGCGGCGACGGCCTGATTCCCGACGCCCACCGCGCGCTGCAACGCCTGGGCGTGCATGGCGAGGTGATGGCGGCGGCGCAGAGCGTCGGCCATGTCGGCTGCATCGGCCCGCGCGGCGGCCGCATCGACGTGCCCGGGCGGGTAGCGGTGCTGCAGCGGCGGGTGCTGGACGACATCCTCAAGCGCTCCGCCGAACGCGCCGGCGCACGCTTCTTCGCGCCGCTGCGTTTCGAGGCGCCGCTGACCATCGGCAGCGCCGACGCGCGCGTGGCGGGCGCCTTGTTGAGATCGGCCACCGGCACGCATGAGCTGCAGGCCCGCTGGACCGTGCTGGCCACCGGCGCAGTGCCCAAGGCGCTGATGGCCGCCGGCATGTGCGATCGCCACACGCCCAGCGGCGTGGCGCTGCGCGGCTATGTGCGCAACGGCGCGATGCGCGAACGCATCACCGAACTCGAGGTGGTCTGGCACAAGCGCCTGCGCAAGGGTTACGGCTGGATCTTTCCGTGCCGCGACGGCGTGTTCAACATCGGCGTCGGCCTGGCGCACAGCCACGCGCGCCGCGGCGATGGCCGCGCGACGATGGCGGATGTCAACCTGCGCGAGATGTTCCAGACCTTCGGCGAGGTCTACGCGCCGGCGCGCGACTTGCTGGCTGGTGGTGAATGGGTCGGTGAGTTGAAGGGTGCACCGCTGCGCTGTTCGCTCGAAGGCGCGCAACTGGCCCGGCCCGGGTTGCTGGTCACCGGCGAAGCGGCGGGCAGCACCTATGCCTTCACCGGCGAGGGCATCGGCAAGGCGATGGAGACCGGCCTGATCGCCGCCGAGACCCTGCTCGCCGGCGGCAGCGACGCCGCGGTGGGCGAGCGCTACCGCCAGCACATCGGCGCGCTGAAGCCGCGCTTCGACCTCTACGAACGTGCCAACCGCGTCAACGACCATCCGTGGCTGGCCGACCTGCTGATCTGGCGCGCCCGCAAGAGCCCGCGTATCCTGCAGCGCATGGCCGGTGTGCTCGAAGAAACCGGCAACCCCGGCCATCTGGTGAGTCTGCGCGGCATCACCCGCTTGTTCATCCCGCTTCGCTAGGAGTCCGCGCCCCGATGTGCCAACTGCTCGGCATGAACGCCAACACGCCGACCGACGTGATGTTCTCGTTCACCGGCCTGGCCACGCGGGCCACCGAACACAAGGACGGCTTCGGCATCGCCTTCTTCGAAGACCGTGGCGTGCGCCTGTTCGTCGACCCGCACAGCGCGCTGGTCTCGCCGGTGGCCGAGATGGTGCGGCGCTACCCGATCAAGAGCGACAACGTCATCGCCCACATCCGCAAGGCCACGCAGGGCCGCGTGGCGCTGGAGAACACCCATCCGTTCATGCGTGAGCTGTGGGGCCGCTACTGGGTGTTTGCGCACAACGGCGACCTGAAGAACTTCGAGCCGCGCTTGCACGGCGCCTTCCGCCCGGTGGGCAACACCGACAGCGAACGCGCCTTCTGCTGGTTGATGCAGGAGCTGGCCAAGGCCCATGCCGCCGTGCCGACCATAGCCGAGCTGACACGCACGCTGGCCGAGTTGCTGCCGTCGGTCGCGCGCCACGGCACCTTCAACCTGCTGCTGTCCAACGGCCAGGCGCTGTGGGCCCATGCCACCACCTCGCTGCACTGGCTGGAACGCAAGCACCCCTTCGGCGCCGCGCACCTGGCCGACGAGGATCTGAGCATCGACTTCGGCGCGCTGGCCGCGCCCGGCGACCGCATCGCGATGATCGCCACCGAGCCGCTGACGCGCGACGAAAGCTGGACCGCGTTTGCGCCGGGCGAGTTGCGGGTCTTCGTCGGCGGGCAGTGCGTCCGCTGACCCGGCGCGCTTCAAGGGGTGGTGACGGCCGGCCGGCGAGACGGCCACGCCGCCAATTGCCGTTCGAGCCAGAGTCCCAGCGCCAGCAGCAGCACCGTGGCCGACTGCAGCGCGAACCAGCGCAGCCTCAGCGTCGCCTCGTCGAGCCCGTGGCTGCGGTCCGGGCCCAGCAGGAACTGCACGCCCGAATACACCAGGCCGTACTTCTTCACCTGCGCTTCCAGGCCTTCGTTGAGCAGCCACCAGCCCGCCGGCAACAGCAACAGGCTGAGAGCCAGCACCGCGAGCCAGCGCAACGGACGCTGCTGAACGTAGCTGCCCCACAGCCAGCCCTGGACGCACAACAGCGCCAGCAAGGCATACAGGTAGCCGCCACCGCCCCAGCCCCAGGGGCCATCGGCGGCGATCAGCTCATTGAGGTTGTCGGTGGACGACCAGTCGAACGCAATCGCCTTGCACAGCCACAGGAACAGCCCGCCCCCCGCGAGCGCGGCGGCTGACCAGCGCAGACGGGGCACCGCCGGGCCCGTGCGCAAGGGCATCGCTACCAGCAGGCCCAACATCACCGGCAAGGGTCCGTACAAGGCCGCGTAGCGCACGCAGCGTTCGACGAAGCTGATGGTCAGCGGCATGTCCAGGGCCAGGAAGACATGCCGCCAGCTGTCGCCCCAAATGTTCTTGTTCGTGACGAACCACACCAGGTTGGTCGAGCCGGCGATGTCCTCGATGCTCTCGGTGGTCACGCCTGACCACACCAGCAGCAGGCTGACCAGCCCGCAGGCCAGGCCGGCCAGCGGCAGCACCAGCGCCGGCCACCGCGAACGGGCCAGGCAGCGGCCGGCCCGGCCGCTGCCGGCGCCCAGCCACAGCAGGCCCAGCGTGAACATGGCCAGCGCGACGGGATGGCCGTTGCCGCGGAACAGATCACGCACGTTGTACGGAATGCCGGGCAGGTGCAGCAGCTGATGCAGGGCGATGACGATGGGCAGTGCGCACGACAGCAGCAAGACGAGCGGATGCCAGCGACCGATCGCGGCCGTGCCGGAGGTTCGCGCCGGCGCGGGCGCGCTCGACGAGGCTCGCGGCGACGCCGCGCGCCCGGCCTGCGGCACCGAGCGGCGATGCGCCAGCAGCGCGAAGCCGACGGCCAGCACCAGCAGGGGTTCGGTGATGTCGGCGCTGCGTCCCTCGATGAAGCGCTGCGCCTGCTCCAGCATGAAGACCCAGATGGCCAGCGCCAAGCTCATGCCGCGCAAGCTGCTGCCGCTGTCCGCCAGCGGTTTCAGGATGCCGGCAAAGATCACCAGGCTGGTCATCAAGGCCTGGCTGTTGCTCAGCATCGAGCCTTCGAGCAGGGCGGCCAGTGGCAGCCAGGTCATGCTGCCGGGCGAGTCGCGCAGCGTCCAGGGCGACAAGGCCGCCAGGCTGTAGAGCGCCAGCAAGATGGCGCTCAGCACCTGCGCACGAACGGCCTGCTGCGCCTGGCGCAGCATCAGCCAGCCCAGGCCGCCCAAGGCCAGCCCGGCCAGCGCGGCCGGGCTCAGCACGGTGCCCACGATCAGCAGCTTGCCAGCCGCCACGCCCAGCAGCAGCGCCAGGTAGACGGGCAGACTGCGCGCCTTGCCGGGCCCCGTCTCCAGCGCATGCCCCATCAGCAGCGCGATCGCGATGTGGGGTGCCGCGGCCTGGAACGGCAGCGGCCACAGCGTGCCGCCCAGCACTTGCTTGCCATGCGCCTTGAGCAGGCCCCAGTCCAGGCTGGGCACCAGTGGCAGCCATTCCGCGACCAGGCACATCACCAGCAGCAGCACCGCCTCCCATCGGCCGCGCTGCAGCGAAGGGCTGCGCATGGCGGCCCGCACGGCATCGCCCAGCGCGATGCCCAGCGCGCAGCCGGTCAGATTCCAGACCACATCGCCCATCTGCGCGTCACGCTGCGGCACCAGCAACTGGCCCAGCTGAGCCAGCAGCGCCAGCACGCCGCCGACCACCAGCACCCGGACCGCGCTGTGCCACAGGCCGTGGCGGGGCCGCAACTCGGCGGTGTAGCTCGCGGCGAAGGGGATGAACAGCGCAACGTTGCCCAACACATCGCCCAGCCCGGTGAACAGCCGCCACTGGGTGAGCAACTGCAGCAGCGCGCCCGGCCGAGCCGCCGCGAACTCGAACGGGTAGAGCGAACCGTAGAGGATCAGCAGGCCGGCCAGCGCGGTGACGGTGCGGTGCATGGGGTTCGACTCGGGGCAGCGGGCGATGCCGCAGTATCCGGTGAACCCTGCGTGTCAAACTGCGGCCTTTCTCGCCGAGCCGCCGTACCCATGCCAGCGCTTCCAACGCCCCGCTTCGACATCTTCTACCGCCACGCCGAACTCACCGGCCTGCTGCAAGAGTACGCCGCCGCGCGGCCCGGCCTGATGTCGCTGCAGTCGATCGGCAAGAGCCATGAAGGGCGCGACATCTGGGTCGTCGCGCTGACCAACGAATCCACCGGCGCCGACCGCGACAAGCCGGCGTTCTGGGTCGACGGCAACATCCACGCCGGCGAGCTGACGGCCAGCACCGCCTGCCTGTACTGGTTGCACCAGCTGCTGTCCGGCCACGGCAGCGATGCCAGGATCACGCAGCTGCTGGACACCCGCGCGGTCTACATCTGCCCGCGCGTGAACCCCGACGGCGCCGAGCTGGCGCTGGCCGACAGGCCGCGCTTCATCCGCTCGTCGACGCGGCTGTATCCCTTCGACGAGGACCCGGTCGAGGGCCTGACGGTCGAGGACATCGACGGCGACGGCCGCGTGCTGCACATGCGCATGCCCGACCCGCACGGGCCGTGGAAATGCCACGCCGACGAGCCGCGGCTGATGGTGCCGCGCGAGCCTGGCGAATTCGGCGGCAGCTACTACCGTGTGATGCCCGAAGGCACGCTGACGCATTACGACGGCCTGCTGATCAGCGTCAACCCGAACCGCGAAGGGCTGGACCTGAACCGCAACTTCCCGGCCTACTGGCGGCAGGAGTTCGAGCAGAGCGGCGCCGGCCCCTATCCCACCAGCGAGCCCGAGGTGCGGGCGATGGTCGACTTCATCGTCACGCATCCGAACATCGGCGCGGCGGTGAGCTTCCACACCCACTCGGGCGTGATCCTGCGGCCCATGGGCACGCAGAGCGACGACGACATGACGCCCGAGGACCTGTGGGTCTACAAGCGCCTGTCTGCGCTGGGCGAAAAGCTCACCGGCTACCCGGCGGTCAGCATTTATCACGACTTCAAGTACCACCCGAAGGAAATCATCACCGGCACGCAGGACTGGATCTACGAACACCTGGGCGCGCTGTTCTGGACCGTCGAGATCTGGGCACCGAACAAGGAAGCCGGCATCACCGACTACGACTGGATCCACTGGTACCGCGAGCACCCGGTCGAAGACGATCTGAAGCTGCTGAAGTGGAGCGACGAGCAGTGCGCTGGTAACGCCCATGTGACGTGGTACCCGTACCGCCACCCGCAGCTGGGCATGATCGAGCTCGGCGGCTGGGACCGATTGAACTACTGGCGCAACCCGCCGCCGCACCTGCGTGAACGCGAAGCCGCGCGCTTCCCGGCCTGGCTGACGCAGATCGCGCTGAGCCTGCCCAAGCTCGAGGTGCTGCGCACGGAAGTGCGTGCGCTGGGCCCCGACACCTGGCGCGTGCGCTTCGCGGTGGCCAATGCCGGCTACCTGCCGTCGCACATCAGCAAGCGCGCGCTGGAGCGCAAGACGACCCGCGGCGTGGTCTTCGAGCTGCACCTGCCGCCCGGCGTGGCGCTGGTCTCGGGCAAGCAGCGCGTGGTCGGCCCGCAGCTCGACGGCCATGCGCCGAAGAATTCGCTGCAGGCCTTCCTGCCGAACCGCGAGATCACCGCCGACCGCGCGGTGGCCGAGTGGATCGTCAAGGCACCGCGCGGCACGCACCTGGCGCTGACGGCCACCGCGGACCGCGCCGGCACCGTGCGCACCGAAGTCACGCTGGATTGAGGCCCGCACGGACGGTCATGACATGACACGCTGCCTGCTTCTGGACGACGACCAGGCCATCCGCGACCTGCTGGTCGACTACCTGCGCCAGCATGCCATCAGCGTCGAGGCGCTGGCCAGCGGCGCGGCCTTCCGCCGCCGCGCGCCGGACGCCGAGGTCGACCTGGTGCTGCTGGACCTGATGCTGCCCGACGACGACGGCCTGGCGCTGTGCCGCTGGCTCAAGGGCCTGCGGCCGGCGCTGCCGGTGATCATGCTCACCGCGCAGGGCGACCCGATCTCG
Source organism: Aquabacterium sp. (assembly GCF_035476535.1). Classification (GTDB taxonomy): domain Bacteria; phylum Pseudomonadota; class Gammaproteobacteria; order Burkholderiales; family Burkholderiaceae_C; genus Pseudaquabacterium. Next base: position 4,539 of record NZ_DATILJ010000278.1, on the reverse strand, counting down.
CGCGTGCTGGGGCTGGAACTCGGCGCCGACGACTACGTGCCCAAACCCTTCGAGCCGCGCGAGCTGGTGGCCCGCATCCGCGCCGTGCTGCGCCGTGGCCAGGCGGTGGCGGCGGCGGTGAACGCCGAGATCCGTTTTGCCGGCTGGACCTTCGACCGTCTGCGCCGCCAGCTGCTGGCGCCCGACGGCACCGTGGTGGCGCTGTCGGCGGCCGAGTTCCGCCTGCTCACGGCCTTTGTCGATCATGCCGGCCAGGTGCTGTCGCGCGAGCGGCTGCTCGAGCTCACCCGCACGTCCGGTGCCGAGTCCACCGATCGCAGCATCGACCTGGCCGTCTCGCGCCTGCGCGGCAAGCTGGACGACGGCGGCGGCGACATGCAGCTGATCCGCACGCTGCGCGGCCAGGGCTACGTGTTCCATGGCGGCGCCGGCACGAGGCCATGACGCTTCGGCATCTGGACACGCTGCTGCTGCGGCTGTTCGTGCTGATGTGGGTGACGCTGGTGCTGAGCCACCTGGTGGCCTTCAGCGTGGTGGTGGGCGTGCGCACGCAGTCGCGTCAGATCCTGGGCCTGGCGCCTGAACCTACCGGTTGGCAGCGCCCGCCGCCGGGCATGCCGCCGGGCGCGGGGCCGGCCGGCCCGAGCCGCCCCCCGGGTCCACCCGGCCCGCCGGGACCCGCCGGTCCACCTGGCCTGGCCGGAGCCGGGCGCCTGCCGATACCCACCTTGCCTTCGCTACCGCCGGGCAACCCCTTCGGGTTGTCGCCGGGCGGGCCCGGTGCCGGCGGCCCCCGCATGTCGACGCCGCTGCTGTGGCTGGACTATGGGTTGCGCGCGCTGGTCATCGCGCTGGGGGCCTTGATCGGCGCGCGCTGGCTGTCGGCGCCGATGCGCCGCTTGTCGCAGGCCGCGCACGGCCTGTCCGGCAGCCTGGCGCGGCGCGAGGCGCTGCCGCAGCTGGATGCCGGGCGCGGCACCCGCGAAGTGCGTGAAGCGGCGCAGGTCTTCAACACCATGACGCAGCGGCTGCAGCAGCAGTTCGACGCCCGCGGCATGCACCTGGCCGCCGTGTCGCACGACCTGCGCACACCGCTGACCCGGCTGCGCATGCGGCTGGAGGCGCTGCCGCCCGAAGCGCGCACCCATGCTGCGCGTGACCTGCACGAGATTGACGAACTGCTGGACGCCACGCTGGCCGTGCTGCGCGAGCAGCATGAAAATGCGCTGCCCGGCGTGGTCGACCTCGGCGCGCTGCTGCAGGCGATTGCCGACGACCTGGCCGAACAGGGCCAGCAAGTCGAGGTGTCGCTGCCGGCCGGCCTGCGTGTGCGTGCCCGGCCGGCGGCGCTGCGCCGCATCGTCGGCAACCTGGTCAGCAACGCGCTGCGCCACGGCGGCAGCGCCCGGCTCAGCGCGGTGGCCGATGGCCAGGGCGTGACGCTGTGGGTCGACGACGACGGCCCCGGCATCCCGCCGGCGCAGCTGGCCCAGGTCTTCGAGCCCTGGGTGCGCCTGGACCGCTCGCGCGGCCACGCTGGCCACGGCCTGGGCCTGGCCATTGCCCGCGAGTTGGCCGAACACGACGGCGCGCAACTGTGGCTGGCCAACCGCAATGGCGGCGGCTTGCGCGCCTGCGTGCGCTGGCCGCCGGTCAACGATATGTCAGCGCGGACATGAACGGGCCCTGATTCGGGAAACGTTGGCGCTTCACACTGTGAAGCACTCCGCGGCCCGTGCGCCGCTTGCTTCAACGGGAATCCCATGTCTCACCACGATCACCACGACCATGACCTGGGCCTCGCGGCCGACCTCGATACGCTGGTCCGCCAGACCACCAACCGGCGCCGTGCGCTGCGCTGGCTGGGCGCCGGCGGAGCCGCCAGCTCGCTGGTGCTGCTGGGCTGTGGTGGCGGGGAGGACAGCAGCGACACCAGCAGCACCAGCACCGGCACCACGACCACCACCGGCACCACCACCGGCACGACGACAACCACCACCACCCCCAGCAGCTGCGCGACCATCCCCGAAGAGACTGCCGGCCCTTACCCCGGTGATGGCTCGAACACCGCCAACGGCAGCGTGGCCAACGCACTGGCGCTGTCGGGCATCGTGCGCAGCGACATCCGCAGCAGCATCGGCAGCGCCAGCGGCACGGCCACCGGCATCAAACTCACCGTGAAGCTGCAGGTCGTCAACACCGGCGCCAGCTGCGCCGCGCTGGCCGGCCGCGCCGTCTACCTGTGGCACTGCGACAGCGCCGGCCGCTACTCGATGTACTCCAGCGGCATCACCGACCAGAACTACCTGCGCGGCGTGCAGGAGACCGACAGCAGCGGCAACGTCAGCTTCACGACCATCTTCCCTGGCTGCTACGACGGCCGCATGCCGCACATGCACTTCGAGGTCTACCCCAGCCTGGCCAGCGCCACCAGCTACTCGTCGAAGATCAAGACCTCGCAGATCGCCTTCCCGGTAAGCACCTGCAGCGAGGTTTATGCCACCACCGGCTACTCGGCCAGCGTCAGCAACCTGGCGCGCATCAGCTTCAGCACCGACAACGTGTTCAGCGACGGCGTCACGCTGCAGTTGGCCACGGTGACCGGCAATGTCACCGACGGCTACGTCGCGACGCTGGTCGTCGGCGTCGCTGGCTGATAACACACAAGGGGCGCGTGATGACGCAGGAATCGAGCAGGGTGCAAGACAGCGGCGCGGCGCTTGCCGTGACCAGCGAGGCCCCGCCGCCGCGGCGCCAGGCGCTGGGCGCCTTGAGCCTGCTCGGGGCGATGACGCTGGCCGCTTGCGGCGGTGGTGGAGACAGCGCCACGCCCAGTCCGTCGCCGAGCCCCACGCCATCACCCAGCCCGAGCCCCAGCCCCTCGAACAACGCCGCGCTGGCTGGCCTGAGCCTGTCGGTCGGCACGCTGTCGCCGGCCTTCACCGGCGAGACGCTGAGCTACAGCGCCAGCGTCGCCAACAGTGCCACCAGCCTGGTGCTCACGCCCACGGCGGCTGACAGCGGGGCGATGATCCGCATCAACGGCGCCACGGTGGCCAGCGGCGCGGCCGCCGCGGCGGTGGTGCTGGTGGTCGGCGGCAACACCGTGTCCATCGTGCTCACCGCGGCCGATGGCAGCAGCACGCGCACCTACACCCTCATCGTCACCCGCGCCGCGGCCACCGCCTCGTCGGACGCCAGCCTGAGCAGCCTGGCGCTGTCGGCCGGCAGCCTGTCGCCCGGTTTTGCCGCCGGCACGCTGAGCTACAGCGCCGCGGTGGCCTACGAGACCGGCAGCCTGCAGCTCACTGCCAGCACCAGCAGCGCCCAGGCGACGCTGCGCATCGACGGCGTGGTGGTGACCAGCGGCAGCGCCAGCGACGCCCTGGCGCTGGCCGTCGGCACGACCACGCTGATCGTGCTGGTGACGGCCGAAGACGGCAGCAGCAGCCGCAGCTACACCGTGGCCGTCACGCGCGCGGCGCGCAGCGTCTCGGCCGATGCCACGCTGAGCGGGCTGACCCTGTCGGCCGGCACGCTGTCGCCGGTGTTTGCGTCCGGCACCACGAGCTACAGCGCGGCGGTGGCCAACGGCGTCAGCACGCTCAGCGTGGTCGCCATCACCAGCGCCACCGGGGCGACGCTCACTTTGAACGGCAGCATCATCGCCAGCGGCAGCAGCTCATCGGCCGTCGCGCTGGCGGTGGGCGCCAACACGCTGACGCTGGTGGTCACCGCCGAGGACGGCAGCACCCAGGCCAGCTACCGCATCGTCGTCACGCGCGCCGCGGCCACGCTGTCCAGCGATGCCAGCCTGTCGGCGCTGCTGCTGTCCTCGGGCAGCCTGTCGCCGGCTTTCGGCGCGGCCACCACCAGCTACAGCGCGGCGCTGGCCAACACCGTCACCGCGCTCACGGTCACGCCCACCGTCACGCAGGCCGGCGCCACGGTGCGGGTCAATGGCGTGGCGGTGGTGTCGGGCCGTGCGTCGTCGAGCATCGCGCTGGCGGTGGGCACGACGGCGCTGTCCGTCGTCGTCACCGCCGAGGATGGCGTCAGCACGCGCACCTACACCGTGCAGGCCACCCGTGCCGTGGCGGGTAGCTGCACGCTGACGCCCACCGAGACCCAGGGCCCGTTCCCGCTGCTGGCGATCCTGTCGAATACCGCGATGGTGCGCAGCGATGTGCGCGAGAGCAAGACCGGCATTCCGCTGACGCTCACTTTGAAGGTGCAGGACCTGAGCAACGGCTGCGCCGCGGTGGCCGGCGCGGCGGTGTACATCTGGCATTGCGACAAGGACGGGCTGTACTCGGGCTACAACGCCAACAACAACGCCGGCCAGCAAGGCCTGACCTACCTGCGCGGCATCCAGGTCAGCGACAGCAACGGCGAGGTGCACTTCACCACCATCTACCCGGGCTGGTACGCCGGTCGCATCACGCACATCCACTTCCAGGTCTACCTGAACAACAACCTGACGGTGACGGCCACCGCCACCTCGCAGCTGGCCTTCCCGCAGGCCATCACCAGCGCGGT
>NZ_DATILJ010000277.1:0-18120 GCF_035476535.1 Aquabacterium sp. | reverse complement strand
GCAGCGGCGCCAGGCGCGGCGGGCCCGGTGGGGCCGGCGCCGCGACGACCCGCGCCGGCGCCGGCGCGCCACCCGTAGCGATCTGCTGCATCGCGCTGAACACCTCGTCGACGCGCTCGGCCAGCCGCAGATGGCTGACCGTGTAGACGCCCAGCGTCACCAGGCCCAGCAGCAGCAGCGTGACCAGCGCGAGATGGCGACGCCAGGTCGGCGAACCCGGTTTCACCGCGGGCCGGCAGGGTGGTGCGAGGGCGGTCTGCGGCTGCGGCAACGTGAGGAAGACGCGGGTGCGCAGCTGGTCGAGCTGCTGCTGCGCGCCGGCGCCGGCACCGCGCAAGTGCCCGTTCAGGCCCAGGCTCAGGCAGGCATGGAACAGCTCGAGCAGCGCGCGGTTCTCCTGCGGCGCTTCGGCCAGGGCCGACAGCAGGCGCAGGATGCGATCGCTGCCGCGGCGCTCGCCATGAAAGCGCTGCAGCAAGCCGGCATCGCCGGCGCCCCAGGGCGTGTCGGCCACCACCTCGTCGACCCAGCTGCACAGCAGGTAGCTCGCCGCCGAGATGCCGCGCTGGTCCCAGCCGGCGCCGGCCAGCCCCGCTTCGAGCCGCTCGACGGCCACCGCCAGCGCCAGCTTCATGCGCTCGGGCGAATACACCACCGCCAGGCGCAGCTGGGTGGCCAGTGCGATCAGCGGCCGGGCGCTGGCATGCAGCTCGAGTGATCGGCGGTCGGCATGCTGCGGCGGTGTCGGCCAGGTCGAGTGCGTTGAATGCGCCGAGTGCGCTGAAGGCGCGGCCGCGGCCGCTGCGCGCCCGGGCTCATTCAGGGCAGCCATGCGAGCTGCACCTCGCGCGCCTGGGCACGCAAACTCGCCGGCGGCATGATGCCGTCGGTGGGCAGCGCCAGCACGGTGCGCCACTGCGCCTGCGCCAGTTCGCGGTAGGCGGCGAATACCGCGACGACACGGGCTTCGTCGCCGACACCCAGCACCAATTCGCGCGTCTCGCCGGGCCGCAGGTGCAGGCTCTCGCGGCGCAGCAGCGCGCTGCCGAGCGTCGCGTCGTCGTTGTCGTAGAGGCTGTCGAAGCTGGCGCGCTGGAAGGCCTGGCCGTCGCGCAGCAGGTACACGCGCAGCGCCAGCGAGGCCGAACCCTGGGCCCGGTCGGTGTTCAGGCTGCGCTCGGCGCGAAGGCTCAGGCGCAGCGTGCGCCGCTCGGTGGGCTCGGCGGCGGCCGCCGTCGTCGTGTTCGATCCTGCCGGGTTGACACGTCGTGTCGGCGCGGGCGCTGCGGTCGCTGCCGCCGCAGCGAGCCCGCCGGCGCCGGGATTGAACACGAAGTTCACCACCATCGAGGTGTTGACCCACGGAATCTGGCGTTCCTGCGTCTCGCGCAGCACCTTGACCCGCACGTTCTTCAGCATCTCCTCGACCTCGATGCCCTCGACGCGCATTTCCTGCGCGAGGTGGCGGCTGTAGATGCTGTTGGTGCCGGGCGGACCGTCTTCGGCGGTGCGGCCGGGGGCGGCCGAGAAGGCCACCAGCGCGCCCGGCGCGGCCACTTCGGCCAGCCCGCTGGCCACGCGCAGGCTGCGCGTGCGCGCGGTGAACGGGTTGTCGCGGCAGGCATCGATGATGAAGATGCGGGCCCGTGGCCGCACCCGGTCGATGCGGCTCAGCAGCGCTTCTTCCATGTCGATCGATTCGTCGCGGATCTCGCCTTCGTCGCGCAGGTTCAGGTCCACCGGCAGCAGGTAGTTGCGGCGATCGATCTGCATGCCGTGGCCGGCATAGAAGAACACCGCCGCGCTCTCATCGGCGTCGACACGGCGGCCGAAATCGCGCAGCACGCGCTTGAAGTCGCGCGCCTTCAGGTTGAGCTGCAGTTCGACCTCGAAGCCCAGCGACTTCATCGTGGACGCGATCAGACGCGCATCGTTTTCGGGATTCGACAGCGGCAGCTGCGCGTACTGGCCATTGCCGATGACCAGCGCCACGCGGCGCGAAGCCGCAGCGGCCGGCTGAGCCAGCACGCGCCGCGATGCCAGCCCCAGCCAGGCGGCTGGCGCGAGGCCGAGCCAGGCGAGCAGTTGACGGCGACTCATGCAAGAAAATCCGCAACGGTCGAGACAGTCGATTCTGTGCCCAGGCCCGCACACAACGCAACGCGCCGTGTTTTGCGGATCTAGGGTGAAGCCCGGTGATATTGCACGCCGGCTCAGCCGCAGCGGCCCTGCGTGCCGGGCTTGAAGCAGTAGTCGGCCGTCAGGCTGGACGATTCCCAGGGCACCTGCAGGCGTTGCGTTTCGTCCGCCACGCCAATGCGCACGCGCTTGAACAACTGCTCGATCGGGAGCCCCGGTGTGGGCAGGTGCGCCAGCAGATGCTTGGCATAGATGCTGTGCGCGCCGACCGGGCCATCGAGCGCGACGCCGTTGGGCGCCGTCGAGAACGCCACCAGGGTGCCCACCGGCGCATCCAGCGGCGCCAGGCCGGTGGGCGTGACGCCGCGGAACTTCAGCCGGCGCCCGTCGGGCCCGACGAAGACGCCGCCGGCGAACGGATTCACACGGCAGGCATCGAGCACGACGATGTTCAGGCCGTGGCGGATGGCGCTCAGGCGGTCGATGAACTGGCCGACATCGGCTGCCTTGGCGGAAATCTCATCCTCGCTTTGCGGCTCGACGTCGACCGGCAGCAGGTAGTTGCGGCCCCGCGCCTGGATGCCGTGGCCGGCGTAGAACAACAGGCGCACGGCGCTGTCCGAGGCCCGCACCGAAAACTCGCGCAGTGCTTCGACCAGATCGAAGAGCCCCGTGTCGCGCCGGAAGATCACCTCGTAGCCGAGCTGCTTCAGGCTGGCGGCCACGGCCTCGGCATCACCGACCGGGTTCTTCAGCGGCGCCGACTTGTAGGCGCCGTTGCCGATCACCAGCGCGATGCGGCGCTCGGCGCGCAGGCCTGTGGCCGGGGCCGATGTTGCGGCCGTTGCCGGGGCCGATGTCGCCGACGACAGTGCGCCGGCACCGAGCAGCCCGGCCGCCGCCAGGCCGAGCAGGTCGCGGCGCGGGAAGCCGCCGGTCGGGCGCGCCATCGCCTCACTCCCGCGGCGGCAGGCCCGGCGCCAACGTGACGGCCTGCACGATCGGGCTGTGGCGGATCTGCTCGGCCAGTGCCGCTTCCTTGCCGACCGGCACGACGACGAAGTAGTCGCCGAGCTGCCCCGGCCCGCCGGCCAGATGGCCTTGCACGGACATCAGCAGGTGGCGGATCTCGGCCTCCTTCGCGTCGGGCGCGAAGTTGAGCTTCAGCATCGGACCCTCGTGCACCGCGGTGGCCTGCGGCGCGCGCATCTCGGTGATGGGTCCGTCGGCGTCGCTGCGCTTGTCCTGCATCAGGCTGACGATCACGCCGCCCTGCACGGCCATGATCGCCAGGCCCGCGAAGGCGGTGACCGGCCGCACGCCGAGCAGGCCGAAGAAGGCTGCGATGCGATCGCCCAGGCCCGTGCGCGCCGGCTCGCTGCGGATGCGCTGCATCGCCTTGTCCAGCCCGATCGATGCGGAAACGGCCGGCGCTTCGTCCTGCAGGCGCGATTGCAGCGAACGGCACCACGCGAGTTCGGCCCGCGCATCGTCATGCTCGGCGACATGACGATCGACCCACTCGCGGTCTTCGGCGCCCAGTGAACCGTTGACGTAGAACGGCAGCAATTCCTGAAAGCGGTCGCTCATGATCTGGCCTCGACCGGCAGCGTGCCGCCTTCACGTTCGACCATGCGCTGCAAGCAGCTCTTGATCTTCTGGCGGGCGTGGAACAGCCGGGTCTTGACGGTGTTTTCAGGGCAGCCCTGGACCGTGGCCACCTCGGCCAGCGACAGGCCCTCGAAGAACACCAGGTGCATGCATTCGCGGTGCTCGTTGGACAGCTTGCCCATGCAGGCGCGCACGCCTTCGCTGCGCTGCTTGGCGGCGAGTTGGGCAAAACCATCGGGCGAATCCGACGCGGCGGTCTCGGCGATGTCGTCGAGGTCGGCATGCAATTCATCGGGGCGCCGCGAGCGGTAGGCCATCAAGGCCTTGTTGCGGGCCACGCCGATCAGCCAGGTGCTGAACTGGGAGTCGCCGCGAAAGCGGGCCGGCGCCCGCCAGACTTCATGCATCGTGTCCACCAAAATCTCCTCGGCCCGGGCCGGATCCTTGAGCATGTTCAGCGCATAGGCGTAGACCCGGCGGCTGAACGCCTGGTAAAGCTCACGGAACGCGGATTGGTCCTGTCGACCGATGCGTTCGAGCAGTGTCTTCACCTGGTCGTTGTCCATGGCGTGCGGTGACGGTGGCGTCGGTCGAATATAGCCCTGCCTGCCGCCGCCCGCCTGTTGAAACGGTCAGCGCGAGGGCATCGGTCTGGCCGAAGCTGGACAGATGGCCCGTCGCATCCACTCAGTTGCGGATGCGACGCCGGCGGTTCAAACATTTGCTCACTGCAAGGTCGGGCGCACGGCCGGGGTCGAGAAATCGCGGCCGATCAGCTTCTTGACGTACAGGTAGTGCAGCCGCAGGCGTTCGCTCATGCCATCCATGTCGACGTGGCCGGCGGCGTCGCACGGGAAGGCGTAACCGCGGCCGCCGTCGAACAGCGACTGGAACAGCAGCTCGAAGTGGGCGTGCTCGACGGTGTGGGTGTGCAGCGTGCTCATGGTCGGTCTCCTTGAAGAACGGCATCGGTACGACCCTGAGTTGCAGCCCGAGGCGATTTCGGTGATTACCGAAGTCACGGATCGGAGCCCTCCTAACTGCCGAAGGTCCCGTCTTGGCCTACTTCGTCACAAAGCCTTCAATGGACACCAGCGGCGCGAACATTTCGGCGTGTCGCGGCAACCCAACCCAAGGAGTTCCATCATGTTTCCCATTCCCCCCGCTGGCCCGACCAACACCGTCTACGGAACCGCCGGCAACGACAACGTGCACATCGCCAAGGCCTCGGGCCTGGCCGGCCTGCTGGGCCTGTACGAAGTGACGGTCAATGGCAATACCCAGTTCATGACCAAGCAGCAACTGGAGAACACCGACTTCCAGCTCGGCGCCGGCAACGACACGCTGGTCGTTGATGCCAACGTCACGGCCGACATCACCGCGCATGGCGGCTGCGGCGACGACGTGATGGTCGGCGGCAACGGCGACGACCACTTCTTCGGCGGCCGTGGCAACGACGCGATCGCCGGTCGCGGCGGCAACGACTGCCTGCACGGCGGGCGCGGCAACGATCTGTTGCTGGGCGGCAAGGGCAACGACGTGCTGCACGGCGGGCGCGGCAACGATGTGCTGCTGGGCGGCAAGGGCAACGACGTGCTGCATGGCGGGCGCGGCAACGACGTGCTGCTGGGCGGCAAGGGCAATGACGTGTTGCATGGCGGGCGCGGCAACGACCTGCTGGTCGGCGGGCCCGGCTTCGACTGGAAGGTCGGCGGGCCGGGGAACGACACGATCCTGCCTTGACGCGGCTGGCCGTTCGAGTTGTTCGAGTGCACGGGGTCTGGCGACAGGCCCCGTTTTCGTGTTGCTGTGTACTGGAAAGTGGCCGGGATTCCGCCCCGGCAAAGCAAGCTCAAGCCCCGAGCAACGATGATCCCCGCGCCGCCGGCAAGGCCCGCAAAAAGCGCGCGCTCGCATCGAAGGCAGGCTCCCCCGCCGACCAGGCGACGGCGAGCGCTCTCAAAGCCTCACGGGTCTGCCGCGTCAGAGCCCCCGGCAGCGGATCGTCGGCATCGGCCAGCAGCTTCTCGCAGTACAGCAGGCGCGCTTCGCGGCAGGCGGCGATCAGCTCCATCAAGGAGCGCGCCGCCTGGTGGAACTGCGCTGCAGACAGCGCACGCACCGGCTCGGCCTGCGAATGCCATGCGCACAGGTATTCCAGCGGCCCGAGGCAACGGGTGCGGCCATAGGCGGCCTGTGAGGGCGTCGGCACGCTGTCGCCCCAGGCGCTGCGCCGCCCGCTCGGCAGCCGCCCGGTGCGCAAGGCATGCACCAGCGCCCGCGCCACCGCAGCGCAGGCCGCGTGATCGCCCTGCTGGCCGATGACCCACAGCACGCGCAGGAAGGCGGGGTAGAGCTCGTCGCCCAGCGCGTCGCAGACGGTGGCCAGCAAGGCCACGCGGCTCTCGTCGTCGGGCAAATCGATGCAGCCGTCGACCAGGGCCTGCGCGGCCTGGGCCCAGCGGGGTTCGCACAGCAGCGCGGCCATCGTCCTGATCCTCGCGGGTGCGCTCGATGGCTCGATCCAGGGCTCGACCACGGCCCGCTCAGCGGCCCGGCGCATCCTGCTCGCCGCACAACGGGGTCAGCACCCGTTCGGCGTGCTGGGCGACGCTCAAGCCCCGGCAAGTGCTGCTGAGCTCGACACCGATGCGCGCACCGGCGCTCAACCCGTCGTCGTCGAACCACGACGACGGGTTCAGCGCCTGCGCACCGCCTAGCGGCTGCAAGGGAGACAGCGAACGCAGTGCCGGTGACTGCGGAACAAGATCGGAGACGCGGATCATGATGGTCTTTCAGTTCGTCTTTCAAGCTGCTGCGGCTTTTGTGACCCATGCTATCGACCGGTGCCGCGGCCAGCCACTGCGGCGCTTCCCAGCTAGGGCTGCTCCCAATGGCCGGCCGCGGGACCGGAAAGACACGGCCTTCATCGCACCGGGTCGCTGCCGTCCAGCGCCGGCGGTTCCTGGCGCTGTTCTGGGCACGGATCGAGGCATGGATCCGGGCGTGGATCCAGCCGCAACGGGTCGACTTCATCGACGTGCTTCCGGCGCTCGTCCGAGCGTGCCTGCGCTGGCGCCTGCACCCACGGCCGCGCGACCGGCGAATCGCAGGGCAACCAGTTGAAGCGGGTTTCGTAGGCATAGCCCTTGAACACCTGGCGCGGTGGGTCGGGTGCCGGCGGCGGCACGGGCGACGCAGCATCGGGCAAGCGCTGCGCGGCGTCGCCGGTGCAGGCCAGGTCGGCGCCGGCGGCCGCATTCTCTGCAGCCGAGGGCAGGGGTGGGGGCGGCAGCGGTTCTTCGTCCTCCCACACTTCGTGGGCGAAGAACCAGACCGCGCAACTCAAATCGATGGGCAATTGCATGGGACCTCCGATAACGCTGAACACATGAAAAAAGGCGAAGGCAGGTCGCCCTGCCTTCGCCTTGACTAGCGGGCTGCAAGCCGGGGGCTTACTTGCGCGCCATCTGGCCCAGCGCCTCGCCAAGCGTCTTCAGCACGTTGTCCGAAGCGCTCATCATGAAGCTCATCTTCTGCGACGCGGCCTGCAGTTCGGTCATCGTCGAAGCCTTGTCGTCCTGCACCGCCTGCGCGCCTTTCGGGTCGGCCTTGGCATCGATCTGCTGGCCTTGCGAGGACAGTCCATCGATCTTCTTCGACAGGTCGGCGATCTTGTCGGCCTGAGCGTCGAGCGCCTGGCCCAGCGCCTTGGCCAGCGCTTCGTACCAGCTGCCGCCGCCGGCCTTGCCCCCCTTGGTCTTGCCTTCCATTTCAGACAGCACGTTCTTGATCACGCTGTCGCTGAAGTTGTCGAAGAAGTCGCGCAGGTCATTGCCGAGTTCGCCGTGCACCTGCTGGTCGCACTTCGGATCCGAGGGGTGGATCAATTGGCCGATGACCTTGCCGACCAGGCCACCGACCTCGTCGGCGATGAACTTCGGCATGCCGGCAATCTGCGACAGGGACTGCGCGGCGGTGTTCACCGCCTGGCCCAGGCCTTGCGCCAGCATGTTGCCGAGGCTGGTTGCGATGGCCAAGGGGGGGAAGCAGACGCTGGCCACGTCGGCTACGGCGCCGACCGCCGAGCTGACCAGGTTGCCGACGCCGCTGACGATGCTGTCAAAGAGACCCATGATGATGCTCCAGTGTGGTTGGGGCGTTTGCGACTTGGCGCGTGAGGCCCCGGGTTTCAATTGCGTTCCGCCTTGATCCGGTGTTGCCGGTTTCTCGGCGATCCTGTATGCCAACGACTCACTGCTCTTTCGTTCTGCATCTGCGTCGCGGACAGTTCTATTAAAGGTGAACCAACCGCTTCTCGATAGTCGGGACGTTCGGCAGCTAGGACCGTCCCTACTCTTTCCGTCAACCCGAATCAGGGCCGCTCCGAATTCGTGCTATTGATCACAACCGCGGCGTCCGGCGTGCCCGCGTTCTCCTGCGGCCAGTGCGCGATGGTGTGCATGCCGCCGGCGGTGACGCCCAGCATCCAGCGTGCGCCGCGATGTTCGACGATCACCACCCGCTCTTTGGCGCCGACCTGCAAGGCGCGCACGAAGCGCAGCATGTCGTCCGATTGGCCGGGCGATGCGCGCGGCTGCAGGCGGCCGCGCAGCAGGCGCAGCAGCAGCCAGGCCAGCGCAATGACCAGGCCCAGCGCCAGCATCATGCTGGCGAAGCTCATGGCGAACGATTCCATGGTGTTTCCAGGTTATGGAGTGAACTTGTCGGGGTAGCGTGTCAGGTCCTCGCCGGGCGTGCTGCGGCGGCGCGGCGGCGGCGCATCCGCCGCGGCGACCTGCTCGCGCACCTCGCGCGCCCAGAGGATCACCTCGGCGATGATGTCGAACAGGTCGGCCGGAATGATCTCGCCGACCTCGCTGCGCGCCAGCAGGTCGCGCGCCAGCGGAATGTTGCGCACGATGGGCACGCCGGCCTCCTCGGCCGCGGCACGCATGGCCCGCGCGACATGGTCCTCGCCCTTGGCGGCGATCGTCGGCACCGGCGTGTTCTCGCGGTCGTAGTCGATCGCGATGGCCACATGCGTCGGGTTGACCACCAGCACATTGGCATTGCGCGCGGCCTGTGTCGCGTTGCGCTGCGCCGATTCTTGCGCCGCCTGGCGCCGCTGCTGCTTGACGTGCGGGTCGCCTTCGCCGTCCTTCATTTCGCGCTTGATGTCCTGGATGCTCATGCGCATCTTCTTCATGAAGGAGTGGCGTTGATAAGCGGCATCGAGCACGGCCACCAGCGCAAACAGCGCCACGGTCCAGCCCAGCAGCTTCAGGCTCAGGTCCCACATCAGCGAGCCGATGGCCCCTGGCGGCAAGACAGGCGAACGCGCGAGGTTGACGATCTGCGGCAGCGCGGACTTCACCACCAGCCAGCCGACCAGCAGCAGCAGTGCGGTCTTGGCCAGCGCCTTGATGACCTCGATCAGGTTGTCGAGCGAGAACATGCGCTTGACACCCTCGACCGGATTCATGTGCTCCAGCTTCGGCGTGACCTTGTCGAAGGTCAGCAGCGCGCCGATCTGCAGAAAATCGGTCAGCAGGCCGATCAGTGCGGCCGGTACCACCAGCAGCGCAGTCAGCGTCAGCGCCAGTTCGCCGGCCAGTCCGCCGATCGAGCGCGCGGCGCCGGCGAAACCGGTGGTGGCCCAGCCCTGGGCGATGGTCGCGAACAGCGCGTCGTAGAGCGTCGCGATGCGTGTCACGGCATAACTCGTGAGAAGAGCGACCATGGCCAGCCACAACACCAGGCCCACCGCGCTGGTGACTTCCTTGCTCTTCGAGACGTCGCCCTTCTTGCGTGCATCCTCGAGCTTCTTCGAGGTCGGTTTCTCGGTCTTGTCGCCGCCGTCGTTCTTGTCTGCCATCGTGTGCCTCGTCAGTTGCCGAACAGCGTGCGCAGCGAACGCAGGGCGATGCCGCCGCGCGACAGCAGATCGTCCTCGAGCAGCTGCACCAGGCTGGCCAATTGGATCCAGATGATCCAGGTGGCGGCCACCGCCTTCAGCGACATCGACAGCGAGAAGACGTTGAGCTGCTGCGCGAAACGGTTGATCAAGCCCAGCACGACGTCGATGACATACAGCAGCACCAGCGCCGGGGCGGAGACCAGCAGGCTCAGCAGCATGATGCGGCCGAACTCGCGTTCGAAAAGCTGGGCGCCGCCTGCGGCCAGTGCCGGCAAGGGACGCTGCACCGGCCACAGCGCATAACTCTCGAACAGCGCGCCAATCATCACCATGAAGCCGCCGCCGGCCATGAACACCCAGCTCGCCAGCCGGGCGAAGAAGGCGCCATTCAGCGAGGTCTGGTGGCCCGACAAGGGATCCACCACCTGCGCCTGCGTGGTGCCGACCTTGGTGTCGATGATCTGGCCGGCGGCTTCGAAGGCCCACATCACACCAGCGGACACAAAGCCGATCGCGCCGCCGATGAAGGCCTCCTTGCCGTACAGCGTGATCCATTGCCAGGACGTCAGCGTCAGCGGGCCGGGCGAGGGCTGCAGCGCCAGGCTGAACAGCGCGATCGACAGGAACATCGCATTGCGCACCAGCGCCGGGATCAGATCGGCGGTGAACAGCGGCACCAGCAGGAAGGCCACCGCCACGCGTGTCGTCGACAGGCCCAGCAGCAGCGCGATGTCGCCGAACGAGCCGATGATGCCCAGCGTCTCCATGCGGCCGGCCCTCAGCGGCGGACCAGGCTGGCGAAGTCGGTGAACACCCGGTCGCCGAACTGGTAAAGGCCGCCACCGAGCATTGAGCCGGTGAGGAAGATCGTGATCACGATCGCGAAGAACTTGGCGGCGTACTGCGTCGTCTGCTCCTGCAGTTGCGTGGCCGCCTGCACGAAGGCGATCAGCAGGCCCACCACCGCGGCCACCAGAATAGGCGGGGCCGACAGCAGCAGCACGTACCACAGCGCCTGCTGCGTCAACTGGATCATGTCGCCGTGAATCATGATCGCCTCTCAGACGTAGGTCAGGATCAGCCCGTGCGTGAGCTTGACCCAGCCGTCGATCATCACGAACAGCAGCAGCTTGAACGGCATCGACACCGTGGTCGGCGACAGCATCATCATGCCCATCGCCATCAGGATGTTCGAGATCACCAGGTCGATCACCAGGAAGGGCAGGAAGATCAGGAAGCCGATCTCGAAGGCCACCGACAGCTCGCTGACGGTGAAGGCCGGCACGATGACCAGGAAGTCGCGTTCGGTCAGCGCCGCGGCCTGTTCCGGTTTCAGGGCCTTCTGCGCGGTCTTCAGGAAGAACGCTTTCTCCACCGGCCGGCTGTGCTTGACCAGGAACTCACGCAGCGGCTCTTTCGCCGCGTCGGCCGCCTTCAGCATGGCCTGCGTGCTGCCGCCGATGTCGGTGATGCCCTGCAGCCGTTCGCCCATCTGGCTGCCGACCGGGTACATCACGTACAGGCTCAGCACCAGCGCCAGGCCGTTCAGCACGACGTTGGGCGGCACCTGCTGCAGCCCCAGCGCATTGCGCAGCAGGCTGAGCACGACGACGATCTTGGTGAACGAGGTGACCATCACGGCGACGAAGGGCGCAAGCGCCAGCACGACGACGGTCAGCAGGGCCGAGGAGGGCGAGAAGTTGGAGAGGTCCATGGACCCCTGAGTGGCAGCGACTCGCGCTGGCGTTCAAGCTGATTCGGCGATGTGACTTTCGGCCGGGCTTGGGGCAGCTTCGGCCAGGGCGTCGAGTACGTCGATGGCATCGGTCGCAGCGATCGAGTCCAGCGCCAGCGCCCAGCCGTCGCCCCAGGGCATCAGCCGGCCGCGCGCCAAGCTGCACGCGGGCCGCCGTGCGGCGGCGCAGCGCCACAGGCTGGCCCGCAGGCTGCTGCAGAGCGATTCAGGCAGATCGTCGTCGCGCCAGCCGGCCAGGCGATCGGCACCCAGGCCGTGCGCGAGTGCTAGCCGCACTTCACACAACGTTCCCGCGTCGTCGCCCACCGCGGCCAGCGTGCCGGGCGGCGCCGGGCCGCGCACCAGTTGCGGGGCCCGCGGCGGCGACAGCAACACGGGTACCCCGGCGGCCGCCGAGACCGGCTCGCCGGCGCCGCGCAGCAGCCCATGCCAGGCCGCTTGCATCGAGGCCGGCAAGACCACCGCGCCGCCGGGTTCGAGTTGTTGCAACTCATCGGCCGTGAGCCGCAGCCGCGCGATGGCCAGGACCGCATCGCCGGCCGGCCAGCTGAGCCGGGCGGCCAGCGCGGCGGCCGGCGCCGGCAGCGAGCGCAACCAGGCCCAGGGCACCGCCAGGCGATGGCTGCTGTCGCGCCACTCGAGGCGGGCCGTTGCGGTGGGCGATGGGGTGAGCGATGGGGTGAGCGATGGGGTGGCCGCTGTGGTGGCCGCCCCGGTCGCCCGGGTTGCCGCTGCCATGGCGGGGTGCGGCGCGGTGAGGGGCTGCGGCCGCCAATCGAGCATCTGCTGCGTCCAGTCATCCAGGCCGGCCAGAAAGTCCTCGCAGCGCTGCAGCGCGATGGCTGCGTCGACAGCATGGCGGGCCGGTCCATCCGAGTGCAGGCGCAGCGGGCCGAAGGCGGTCGGCGCCTCGAACCAGATGCCCGGATCGGCGTGGCCGCGCAGCAGCGGCACGGTGGCCTGATGATCCAGCGGTGCGGTGGCCTGGCGGGCCAGCCGCACGGTGGCCTGGTAGTCCAGTGGCACCGTGGCCTGGTGGTCCAGCGGCGTGCTGGCAAGCTGCTTCATCACCCGGCCCGCCGGCTGATCATCATGCGCGTCAGCTCCGCCACCGAGCGCGCTTTCATCTTGCCCATGCCGCGGGCACGGTAGAGCTCGACGGTCTTGATCGACAGGCCGATGCGGTCGGCGATGTTCTTGTTGTAGGTGCCTTCGATGACATGGCCGAGCACCTGGCGCTCGCGCGGCGTCAGCGTGGCTTCGCGGGTGATGAAGCACCGCTGCGCCTCGTCCTGATCGGGCTGCGGCGCCGGGGCGGGCGTGGGCATCGGTCCGGGCGTGGGCGTCTGCGCAGCGATGTCGAGGGCCGGTGCGGCCGCGCTGCGTTCGCCGGCGCTGAAAGCCGAGGCCAATGCCGCTTCGAGCGCTTCATCGTCGAAGGGCTTTTCCAGCAGCGTGACGGCGCCTTTCTGCATCGCCTGCACCGCCAGCGGCACATCGGCATGGCCGCTCATGTAGATCACCGGCAGGCCGGCCCGGCGTTCGAGCAGGCGGTCATGCACGTCCAGGCCGGACAGCTGCGGCATGCGCACGTCCAGCATCAGGCAGGCGGCTTGCCCGCGGTCGCGGCGCGACAGCGCCTCGATCGCTTCGTGCGGGTCGCCCCAGGTCTGCACGTCGAAGCCGCAGCCGCTGAGCCAGAAGCGGGTCGATTCGCGGAACTCGGTGTTGTCGTCGACGATGTAAACGGTGCGTGCGCTCATGGCGGATCTCACTGGACGGGGGACGATGCGGGTGTGCAAGCGGGTGCCGAAGCGGGCGTTGACGAATTGGCCGCCAGCAGCGGCAGGCCGAGGTGGAAGGTGGCGCCGCGCTCGGCATTGCGGCTGAACCACAGCCGGCCCTGGTGCAGCTCGACGAAGGAGCGGCAGATCGACAGGCCGATGCCCATGCCGGTGGGCTTGCTGGAGGCGAAGGGCACGAACAGCTTGGCGGCCGCGTCGTCGCCCAGGCCGCAGCCGTTGTCGCAGACCTGCAGCTCGGCCTCCTTGGCGCCGACCACCAGGCGCAGGCTCAAGTGCGGATCCTCGGGCGGATCGGTGCGCAGCGCATCGAGCGCATTGCGCATCAGGTTGACGATTACCTGCTGCAACATCACCTCGTCGCCGCGCACCAGCACCGGTTCATCGGGCAGCTGCAGCGTCAGGCGTGCGCCGGTGCGCCGCAAGTCCCAATCCAGCAGCGAGGCGCTGGAGCGCAGCAGCGCCGAGAGGTCGACGCGGGCATGGCGCGGCTGGTGCGAATGCGTGAACTCGCGGATGCGCACGATCACGCGCGACGCGAACATCACCTGTTCGATCGCACGATCGAGCGCATCGGATTCGTCGCTGTCCATCCCGCGCCGCGACAGGCGGGCGCGCAGGCCGCGCAGCAGGTTCGCCGCGGCGCCGATCGGCTGGTTCAACTCATGCGCCAGCGTGGTGGCCATCTCGCCGACGGAGATAACGCGGGAGGTGAACAGCAGTTGTTCACGATCGTCGAGCTGGCGCTGCAGCACGCGACCTTGCTCGCGGCGGTCGGCCAGGCGCAGCAGCCGGTGGCCGGCGTCGAGCGGGGCGATCTGCGCTTCCCATTCGCCGGATGCACCGAGGCTGAGGCGCCGCGGTGCCGCGCTGTCCGCCCAGTGCGACGGTGCCAGGCCGGGCAGGGCGCGCTCCAGCTGGGCCAGCGACAGGCCGGGCCGCAGATTCGGTTGCAGGGACAACCAGGCCGCGCTGGTCCAGCGCAGCGTGCGGGTGTGCAGGTCGATCACGGCCACTGCGTCGCCCAGCGCCGACAGCGCAGCGCGCCAATCGATCGACGGGGGGACAGGACAGGGCAGCGGCACGCTGCCGGCAGCGATCGATTGCAGCATCATGCCTCCACGATGTCCAAGGCCGGCGTGCCGCTCAGCGGCCGCGAGCAGACCACGACGAACACGCTCCACTGACCGCCCAGGGCGGACCAGAAACGCTTGACGGCGTCGATGCGGACGCTGGCTTCACGCCAGCGCGGCGCACCGACCCACACCGGCCCCAGCTGAACCTCGCAGGGCACCGGGCCCGAGGTGCTGCCCGTCGCATCGATCGCCAAAAGTTGGCGGCCGCGCCGGGGATGGTGGTCCTTGACCACGCGCACGTGGCACCAGCGCACGGCGGCGGGCGGGCCGGCCCACTGCAGACGTGCGTCGACCCGTTGGCCCAGCAGCGCCTGGCACGGCAGGGTGTGATGTGGCTGCGGGTGCGCCGCGCTGCGCCGCGCGCCGCGTGGCCACAGCACGAAACCCCAGGCCGGACCCGCTGCTGCGTGCGAACGCGGGCAGATCAGCACCACGCAGCGGCCGCGGCCCCATTCGTCGGCGGCGGTTTGCAAGGCCAGCGGCTGGTTCGGTGCGGCGAGCAGGTGATTCAGCACGCCGGTGAGGGTGTCGCACCAGGGCTCGGCCGGCGCCGGCTCGGGCTGAGCCTGCGGGTCGCATGCGTCGGCCTCCGGCACAGTCGTGTCGGTGTCGTCGTCCTCGTGGTCGCGCGCGGGCGAATCGCCGCGCTCGTCATGCAAGTCCGCCTCGTCGCGGGTGCCCGGCCGGGGCGTCGCCGGCGCATGAACGCCGGGATGCAGCAGCGCCCAGGCGTCGCCAGCCTGCACATGCAGGCTGCTCAGCATGGCCGGCGTCAGCTGGTCGGCCGGCAGCGCAAAGCCGTTGTGGGCATCGGCGAGGGGCAGCGCCGGGTCGTCGCGCATCGCAGCGTCGGCCAGCGCGACGGCAGGCGGGCGGGCGGGCTGCACCGTGCCGGCCTGCAACGAGGCGATCTGCAAGCCGGCCTGCGATGGCTCGCCGATCGCCTCCGGCTCGGCCGCCGCGGACCAGGCCGCGGCGTCCGGCGCAGCGGCATGGCTAACTGAAGGCATGAGCGGCCCGATGTCCATCGTGCGATGTCCGGCAGATTCAGGCCGCCTGCGCTTCGCGCAGCGTGAGGCCGTCGGGGCCGAGGGCCAGTGCATCGGGGTCGATCCCCAGCAGCTGGCGCAGGTAGCCCCGCGCGCCGCGCCGCACGTTGTCGATCGCCGGCTGCCCTTGCCGCGGCGCGAGCGCGGCGTACTGCGTGATCAGCACCGAGAGGATGCCCAACTGCTCGGCATAGGCCTGGCGATCACGCAGCGTCGCGCTTTGCCAGGCGGGGCTGGCGCGCACGATGACGCCGAGCTGGCGTTCCAGCCGCGTGCGCATCGCCGGCGTGGCCTGCACGCCCTGCAGCACCGCGATGTTGGCCGCGGCGAAGTGCGACAGCGCGGCGCCGACGTCGTCGGTCGCCAGAGCCAGATCGCCAGGGCGCACGATGGTGCGGTAGTGGTGCAGACAGCGCTCGTAGGTCGCGCGGGCCTGCTGCCGCTGCTGGGCGCTGCCGGCATGGGCGGCGGCCAGCTGCGCAGGGGCGATGGGACGGGGTGAACGCGCGATCCGCAGCGGCTGCGCGTCGGGGCCCGGGTCGGCGGCGAAAGCCATCAAGGCGGCGGCCAGTGCGTCGCGCAGCTGCTGGGGCAGGTCGGCCGGCGCCGGGTCATGGCGCGTGGTCGCGGTGCCGGTGACAGCGTGCGGGCGCGGGGTCGGTCTGCTCATGCGGGCATCTCCTGGTGCGGGGTGCGGCTGACGCGGGGTGTCAACCGGGTTCGCGCCATGTGTTGCGGCTGGGCGGCGATGCGTTCACGCGAAGTCGCGTTCGGGGATCGGGATGTGATCTGCTTGGCACTTCTGCTTCGCTTGGGCGGGCCCACCCATGCAACCGGGAGGCCGCGGCAGAAGACCCGGCAGAGCGCAGGGCGTGAGCGTTGGGCAGCTGAGTTCTATCGGGTCGAGGGCGCGGACCGATGCCGCTGCGCCCGCTCAGCCCTCGACGCGCGCATCACTGTCGGGCGGCTTCTTCATGCACGTCCTGCGGTACGGGCCGCAAGTCCCAGACGAGCCCCAGCAAAGCCAGGAGTTTCAAGATGGCATACGTGAGGTCGAGCTCAAACCAGCGAAATCCTGCACGGGCCGAATTCATGTAGCGGTGATGGTTGTTGTGCCAAGCCGCACCCAGTGTCGGGATGGCCAGCCACCAGACGTTGGTGGTGGTGTCCGAGGTCTGGTACGGCCGGCGGTGCCAGAAGCCAGGCTTGAAGCCATGGGTCAGGCTGTTGACAGCGAAGGAGGCATGCAGCGATAGCGCAGTTGGCAGGAAGAAGAGCCAGACAGCGCTGGCCAAGCCCAATCCTGAATGACCGAAGGCGGCCGTGTACTGGCCCAACAAAACGCAGGCCGCCAGGACGACGAGGGGGAAAAGATAGTGGAAGCGGTTGACCCAGACCAGCTCCGGAAACCGCGCCAGGTCCTTGGCATCATCCAGGTTGGTGTCCAGAGTCTTCTGGTCCAGCAGCCACCCCAGGTGCGCGTACCAGAAGGGACGGGTGACCGGCGAGTGCAGGTCGAGCTCGGTGTCCGAGTGGCGGTGGTGGTTGCGATGATGCGCCGCCCACCAGAGCGGGCCCCGTTGGCCGGCTGCCGCCGCCAGAATGGCGAGGAAGAGCGCAAACCCGCGGCTGGTCTTGAAGCTGCGGTGCGAGAAGTAGCGATGCGAGCCGCCTTCCCAGCTGAAGACACGGAGGAAGTAGCCGGCCAGCGACCAGGCCAGCAATGCGGGGGTGACCGGCAAGAAGAAGATGCCCAGGCACGCCAGGTGCACGAGCCAGACGCGGATGCGCACGGCTTTCAAGGGCTCGCCCGGCTGGATGCCGTAGGAGGTGATTGTCGTCATGGGGTCCGAGGTCAATGGTGTCCTTGACGTCTCGTGCAGTGTTCGACGCTGTGTGGAACACTGCACTGGCGAGCCGCGCCGCGGTCGGTCACGGTTTGTGCGGTAGTTTTGCATGATGGCGAGCGCCACGACGTCGAGTGGGCGCCGCGCACGCGCAGCCGATCACCGCGACGCGTCGTCGTCGCCCTCGATCCGCACATGCGTCAGCGTCAACGCCCGGGCTTTCAAGCGTTCGTCCAGCCGCGGCGCGTGGCGCAACAAGGCGGCCGCTTCAAGCCCGGGCGCGCTGATCGCCAAGGTCCAAGGCGCCGCCTGGCCCGCCAGTTGCACGTCGGCCGGGCGCATGGCGCGGAGCGTGATCGCGACGCCGCGCGAATCCTGCATCGACACCTCCCAGACCGCGGGCGCCGACATCAGCAGCGCCGACCCCACCGGCGCAGCGGCGTCATTCATCCGCGCAAAGGTGGTCGACACCGGCAGGTCACGGAGATCGCGCGCGGCGCACAGCGGTCGATCGCCGACGCTCGCCTGCAGGGCCGGTGGCAGGGGCGGCCGCTGCAGACCGGCGGTGTCGGGGCAGGCGCTTGTTGACGGGTCCACCGCGACATCGTCGTCAGCCTCGGTGCCATCCGCGCTATCGGCGCCATCGGCGTTATCAGTGCTAGCGACGCCATTGGCGCCTTCCGAGCCTTTGGCGAAGACCGGGGTCTTGTCGTCCGACTTGGCGGACAGCAGGCGCGCGAATTGCTCGCCACCGGCTTGATTGTCCGACACCTCGCTGCCACGCGGCGCCAGGAGCGAAGCCAGGGTCGGGCCGGCTTTCGGGGTGCTGGAGAGCGAGTCCATCGTCGGCCCTCAGCGCA
>NZ_DATILJ010000276.1:0-15973 GCF_035476535.1 Aquabacterium sp. | reverse complement strand
CGGCGGCAACCAGCAGAAGGTGGTGCTGGGCAAGTGGCTGCTGCGCGAACCGAAGGTCCTGCTGCTCGACGAACCGACGCGCGGTGTCGATGTCGGCGCCAAGGCCGAGATCCACGCGCTGCTCGAGCGCATGGCCGCCGATGGCCTGGCGGTGCTGGTGGTCTCGTCCGATCTGCGCGAGCTGATGAGTCTGTGCGATCGCATGCTGGTCATGAGCCGCGGCGTGCTGGCCGGCGAGTTGCCGCGTGCACAGTTCGACGAGGAGGCCATCCTCGCGATGGCCTACCAGGAATACACGCGTGACAGCGGCGCCCCCGCGCATGCGCGGCTTGAGGCTTCACCCGCACGCGCTGCTTGAGAACAGGTGCTCCCCATGATGAATCCGACCCCGTCCGTGGCAGCGCCGGCAGCTGCCCACCGCTCGCTGCGCCAGAAGTCGCAAGTGGCCTTGCGCGAAGCCGGTATCGGCGTGGCGCTGGTCTGCCTGGTGGCCGTGTTTGCGCTGCTCTCGCCGATCTTCCTGACGCCGAGCAACATCACCAACATCTTCACGCAGATCTCGATCAACGTGATCCTGGCCGTCGGCATGACCTTCGTGATCCTGATCGGCGGCATCGACCTGTCCGTCGGTTCGGTGATGGCCTTCTGTGCCGTGGTTGCCGGCACCGTGCTGAAGCTCGAGGGGCTGGACACGGGCCTGGCAAGCGGCGTCGCAATAGGCTTGGCGCTGCTGGCCAGCATCGCTGTCGGCGCGTGTTGCGGTCTGGCCAATGGTGCGGTGTCGGCGTACTGGGGCATTCCGTCGTTCATCGTCACGCTGGGCATGCTCAATATCGCCCGCGGCGCGGCGCTGCAATGGACGCAGGCACGCTCGATCTATGAGTTTCCCGATGCATTCAACAACTTCGGCAGCGCCACCTTGCTCGGCGCGCCGGCGATCTTCCTCGTGGCCCTGGCGCTGGTGGCACTGGGCTGGTTTGTTCTCAACCGAACAGTGTTCGGGCGCCTGATCTACGCCATCGGCAACAACGAAGAAGCGGTGCGGCTGGCCGGTCACAACGTGATGGGCTACAAGATCGCCGCGTTCGTGATCTGTGGCGCCACGGTCGGCGTCGGTGCCGTGATCTACATGACCCGCTTGACCATTGCCAGCCCGATCTCCGGCATCGGTTTCGAACTCAACGCCATCGCCGCGGTGATCATCGGCGGCACCAGCCTGAGCGGCGGCCGCGGGTCCATCGTCGGCACGCTGCTTGGGGCCTGCATCATCGGCGTGCTGGCCAATGGCCTGATCCTGATCGGCATGAGTGATTTCCTGCGCCAGATGGTCACCGGCTTCGTCATCATCCTGGCCGTGGTGCTGGATGTGTACCGCGCACGCCTGACCCGCGGCGCCGCCTGAACCCACGTCATGCAAAACAGTTTCGAGTCCCGGCGATGAGCACCATCAAAGACGTGGCCCTGCACGCGCAGGTGTCCGTGGCGACGGTGTCGCACGTCGTCAACGACACACGCTTTGTCAGCGAGGCGACCCGCCTGCGCGTGCAGCAGGCGATAGCGGAATTGCGCTACGTGCCCAGCGCGCTGGCGCGCAGCCTGAAGAGCAATCGAACGCACACGGTCGGGATGATGATTCCGAACAACTCCAACCCGTACTTCGCAGAGATCATCCGAGGCATCGAAGACACCTGTTATGGCGCAGGCTTCAACGTCATTCTCTGCAACTCGGACGACGACCCTTTGAAGCAAAGCACCTACGTGCGCTTGCTCAGCGAAAAGCAGGTCGACGGCTTGATCGTGCTGTCGTCCGGCAGCGACGTGGAACTGCTCGACACCCTGCGTGCGGCCACCATGCCCCAAGTCGTCGTCGACCGCGAGATCGATGACTTGGCGGCCGATCTGGTGGAGGTCAACCACGAGGCTGGCGGCTTTCTGGCCACGCAGCACCTGCTGCAACTCGGGCATCGGCGCATTGCCTGCATTGCGGGGCCGCAAGCGCTGTCGTCGGCGCGCCAACGCGTGCAGGGCTACCAGCGTGCCCTGCAGGAGGCCGGCCTGGCCGCGGACGACCAGCTGCTGCGATGCGCTGACTTCACCAGTGCCGGCGGCCATGCAGCGATGACTGCCTTGCTCGATGCTGCATCGCCGGCAGACCGGCCCAGTGCCGTCTTCGCATCGAACGACCTGATGGCCATCGGCGCCATCTGCGCGGCGGCGGCCAAGGGCCTGAGCATTCCGGGAGACTTGTCCGTGATCGGTTTCGACGACATCGCGCTGGCCGCGTTCAGCAACCCGCCGCTGAGCAGCATCGTGCAGCCCAAGCATCAGACCGGTGAACTCGCGGCGAAGTTGCTGCTGCAGCGCATAACGCAGCCCGATCGGGAACTGCAGCGCGCGATCCTGCAGCCCGCGCTGGTGATCCGGCAATCCACCGGACCGTACGTCGGGGCAAGGCGATGAGCCGGCGCGTGGTGGTCTTGGGCAGCGTCAATACCGATCTGGTGTTGCGCTGTTCGCAGATGCCGCTGCCCGGCCAAACGGTGCACGGGCGGGACTTTCAAACACTGCCCGGTGGCAAGGGCGCGAACCAGGCCGTCGCGGCAGCGCGGCTCGGCGCGTCGGTCAGCTTCATCGGCTGCGTCGGCGACGACGCGTTCGGGCACAACGCGCGCCGCATCCTGGCTGCCGAAGGCATGGACACCCAGCACCTGCACAGCATCAGCGGCGCCAGCACCGGCGTCGCGATGATCCTGGTCGATGACGCGGCGCAGAACTGCATCGTGCTGGACGCGGGTGCCAACGCCGCCTTGAGCATCGCGCAGGTGGATGCCGCAAAAGCGACGATCCAGGATGCAGGCCTGCTGATCTGCCAGCTGGAGTGCCCCCTGCCCGCCGTGCAGCATGGCATCGCCCTGGCGCATGCGGCCGGTGTGCCGGTGCTGCTGAACCCGGCGCCGACGCAGGCCTTGCCGCCCGAGTTGCTGGCCCAGGTGGACGTGCTCGTGCCCAACGAGACCGAAGCCGCGGCCTTGCTCCAGTTGGCGCCCGGTGCGGCCTTTGATGCCACTGCCGCGGCGGACCGCCTGCGCACGCTCGGCCCCCCCACCGTCATCATCACGCTCGGGGCCCATGGCGTTCAGCTGGCCTGCGACGGCAGCAACGTGCACCTGGAGGCACCGGTGGTTCAGGCCGTCGACACCACCGGGGCCGGCGACACCTTCATCGGTGCCTACGCCGCCGCCTGGTGCGGCGGTGCCAGCATGACCGCAGCCATCGCATACGCGCAGCAGGCCGCTGCGATCAGCGTGACCAGGGCGGGTGCGCAGGCCGCCATGCCGCGCAGCAGCGAGTTGCCGCTGAAGGTGTCTGGGCGCCCATGAAGAAGACGCCGCTGCTGCATGGTGAACTGTCGCATCTGGTCGCAACGCTGGGGCATGGCGACCTGGTGGTGATCGCCGATGCAGGCCTGCCCGTGCCGCCAGGCACGCGCTGCATCGATCTGGCGCTGACCCGAGGCGTGCCCTCGTTCGAGCAGGTGCTGGATGCGGTGCTCAGCGAGATGCAGGTCGAGCGTGCCGACTATGCGGCGGAAATGTTGACCCACAGTCCGCATTTCGAAACGGTGCTGCACCGGCGGCTCGGCGATGCCGCGTTGCACAGCATCGCCCACGACGCGTTGAAGCAGCGATCAGGAACGGCACGCGCCATCGTCCGGACCGGCGAATGCTCGTCCTACGCCAATGTCATCCTCTACGCGGGCGTCGTGTTCTGACGATGGCTTGCGCTCATCGGTGTCGCTGATCCAACGCACGGCATGTTCTGCAAGCAGCTCCGGTGGCAGCAGTGCGTCCAGGCGCAGCACGCCGGGCTCGCCGAGCGGGGACTCCAGCGCGTCGAACTGCGTCGCCACCAGCCCGGCCGGGAAGAAGTGTTCGGAACGCTGCGCAACGCGCGCCAGGGCGGCTGCGGCATCGAGGTCGAGCCAGGCGAAGCGAAGCCCCGGCGCCGCGGCGCGCAGCCTGTCGCGGTAGGAGGCCTTCAGTGATGAGCAGGTGAGCACCGCGCCGCCGGGGCGCGCTTGAAGCTCCGCGCCCAAGGCGGCCAGCCAATCGGCGCGGTGCGCGTCGGTGAGCGGAATGCCCTGGTGCATCAGCGCGCGGTTCGCTTCGGAATGGAACTCGTCACCTTCGACGAGCGGCAGGCCGAGCCGTTCGGCCGTTAGCGCCCCGACCCGCGACTTGCCGCAGCCCGACACGCCCATCACGACCAGTGAAGTCATGGGACCGTCCCCGGGACCCGCATGTCAGCACCCACGGGCACCAAAGTGGCACCCACGATGACCGAAGCCGCGCACCCAAGCGCACGCCGCGGATCCGGCTCTGCCGGTCCGCCGGCGTGGCCCCCTTGAGGGGGAGGCGGCCGCAGGCCGCTACGGGGGTGGGCCATCAATCGGCTCGGATGTTGTTGGCCTTGACCACGTCGCCCCAGGTCTTGAACTGGCTGCGCGTCAGGGCGCCCAGCTGCTCGGGCGTGCTGCCGCCGGGTTCGTCGCCGCGGTCGAGGATGCTCTTGGTGACGGTCGGATCCTTCAGCGCCGTGGTGAGCGCGGTGTTGGCCTTCTTCACGATGTCCGCGGGCAGGCCGGGCGGTCCGTACAGGCCGATGAACGAGAGGATGGTGAAATCCTTGAGCCCGGCCTCGGCGGCGGTGGGCACATCGGGGAAGGCGGGCACGCGCTTGTCGCTGGTGACCAGCAGCGGCCGCAGCTGGCCGGACTTGATGAACGGCGCGATGACCGAGGTGGCATCGAACATCGCATCGAGCCGGCCGGCGATCAGGTCGGTCATCGCCGGGCTGCTGCCCTTGTACGGCACGTGGTTCATCTTCACGCTGCCCAGGCGCTCGCGCAGCAACTCCATCGTCACATGCGGCAGCGCGCCGACCCCGCCGGTGCCGTAGTCGATGCCCTCGCCGCTCTTGCTCTTGGCCTTGGCATGCTCGGCGAACTGGGCGTAGGTCTTGATCGGCGAGCTCGCCGGCACCGCGAGCACCAGCGCCGACTGCAGCATCGTGCCGATCGGCGTCAGCTGCCGCGGATCGATGATGCCGAGCGTGGTGTAGACATGCGCGGCAATGGTCATCGAGCCGTTGCCGACGAGCAGCCTGTAGCCGTCGGGCGGCGCCTTCATGACGTCGGCCGCCGCGAGGTTGCCGTTCACCCCCGCCTTGTTGTCGATGACCACCGGCTGCGCGAGCGCGCTGCCCAGGCTCGCCAGCAGCACGCGGCCGGCGAAGTCGGTCTGGCCGCCGGGCGGGTAGCCGACGAGCAGCGTGACGGGCTTGCTCGGCCACGCAGCCTGCGCCCACGCTGCCGGTCCGGCCAACGCGGTGAGGCCGAGTGCGGCGGCAGTGAGCACCATGGCGCGGCGCGAGGCCGCGAGCTGAGTCTTGATCGGGTTCATGAGGGGTCTCCTACGGGTGTTCGAACCGGCCGAGGGGCGGTGCAGTGCGCCAGATCGTCGGCACGGTCGCAATAGTAGGATAGCGCTATCCAAAGATGATTGGTGTTTACCCTTATACCCACCAATGCGCAAGGAACTCCTGGCACTCCTACCTGGTAAAAATTCCCGAAGCGGGTGGCCGCGCCACCTGACGGCTCTTGCGATGAACGCTTGGATATCGCTATCCTTACGGCACCCGCAAACGAGTGAGACCCCATCCCCGATGCCGCCCAGCCTTGTTCGTTCCCGTGCCACCGGTCGGGTCACGCTCGCCGATGTCGCCGGCGCCGCCGGCGTGAGCCCGATCACCGTGTCGCGGGCGCTGCGCGGCGAACGCGCCGTCGATCCCGAGTTGGTCGCCCGTGTGAAGGCTGCTGCCCTGCGGCTCGGCTACGTGCCCGATCCGGCCGCCCGAGCCCTGGCCTCACGCCACAGCACCCATGTGGCGCTGCTGATCCCGATGCTCTCCAACGCCCTCTTCGTCGACCTGCTCGAAGGCGTGCAGCGCACGCTGCGGCCGGCGGGCTACCAGACGCTGATCGGCGTCACCCATTACGACGCCGGCGAAGAGGAACAGCTGTTGCGCGAGCAGCTCCAGCACCGCCCGGCCGGCCTGCTGGTGACCGGGCTGGACCGCAGCGCCACGACACGCGCGCTGATCCAGGCCAGCGGCGTGCCCTGCGTGCACCTGATGGAAACCTCGCAGTCGCCGGACGTGCACTGCGTCGGCTTCTCGCAGGCCGATGCAGCGGCAGCGCTAACCCGCTATCTGCTCGGCCTGGGCCACCGGCGCATCGCCTTCGCCGCCGCCCAGCTGGACCCGCGCACGCTGCAGCGGCTGGACGGCTGGCGCCGCGAGATGAAGGCGGCCGGACTGCATGCACCGACGCTGGAGTGGGTCAACCCGGCGCCTTCTTCGCTGGCGCTGGGCGGCACGATGTTCGAACAGATCGTCGCCCACACGCCGCCGGTGGAAGCCATCTTCTTCTGCAACGACGACCTCGCGCAAGGCGCACTGCTGGCCGCGCTGCGGCTCGGGCTGCCGGTGCCGCAGCGTGTGGCCGTGGCCGGCTTCAACGACCTGACGGGCAGCGACCAGATGCTGCCGCCGCTGACCACCGTGCGCACGCCGCGCGCGGACATCGGCACCGCGGCGGCGCGCATGCTGCTGGCGCTGATGCGCGGCGAACCGGTGCCAACGACCAGCATCGACGTCGGCTACGAACTCGTCGTGCGGCAGAGCACCTGATGGCGCCGGATGGCAGCTGCGCTGCCCGCGGGTCCGGCGGCAGCAGGCCCCTAGAATCCCGGCCCATGCCACGTTATCCCTCACTGGCGTTGCCGTGCCATCGCGGCCCCTGTGCCGGGGTGGCGCCTGGGTCTGGCGGTCCAGGCTGACACTGTCTTGGCGCCAATGCAGCTTCCGGCTGGGCCCACGCCCCCCCAAGCGCCACCGGCTGCGGCCGCCGGCGGCTTGTGGCACCTGCGCTTGCTGGGCGCCTTCGAGCTCAGCAACGGCAGACAACGCCACGGCAAGCTCGGCACCCGCGCCGCCATGGCCTTGCTGGCACGCCTGTGCCTGCAGCCCGACGCGGCCCACCCGCGCGAAACCCTGGTCGAGCTGCTGTGGCCGGAGGTCGCCGCCGCCGCCGGCAAGCAGCGCCTGCGGCAGACGCTGCTGACGCTCAAGCAGGTGCTGGAGCCCGCGGAGCACGCCGGCTTCCAGGTCATCGAGGCGGACCGCTTCACGATCCGGCTGATCGCCGGCCGGGTGCAGTGCGATGCCGTGGTCTTTGAAGCGGCTTTCAAGCGCGGCGAGCACGACCAGGCCCGCGCGCTGTACACGGGGGAGTTGCTGCCCGGCTTCTACGACGAATGGATAGGCGACGAGCGACTGCGCCTCGAAGGGCTGTTCGACCGCCTGCGCGCACCCAGCGCGCCGACTGCAAGTTTCGCGAGGCTCGCAAGCGACCCAGGCGACCCAGGCGCTGCAACAGCCCGATCGGCACCCCCTGCCCTCCCGACCACCGGCCCGCGCCACGCCGCCTTGCCGGCTTATCTGACGCGCATGGTCGGCGCCGATCCCCAGGCCCGGCAGCTGCGGCAAGCCGTGAGCGAGCACCGCCTCGTCACCTTGATGGGCCCGGGGGGCACGGGCAAGACGCGGCTGGCGGTCGAAGTGGCGCAGGCGATGAGCGCCCAATGCGACTTCGAGACCGTGGCCTGGCTGCCCCTGGCGCCCTGCCGCACGCGCCAGCAGGTGCTCGACCAGGTGCTGCTGTCGCTGAACCTGCCGACGGGCCAGGCCGGCGCGCTGGCCGGCATCGTGAGCGCGCTGGACGGCCGGCGCGCCCTGCTGGTGCTGGACAACTTCGAACAGGTGGTCGACGAGGGCGCGGAAGTCGTCGGCGAGCTCGGGGCCCGGCTCCCGCTGTTGCACCAGCTGGTCACCTCGCGCCGCGCACTGGCCTTGCCGGGTGAGCGCGAAATCCTGGTGGCCGCGCTTGACCTGCCGGCGGCGCAGGCCACGCTGGACGAGGCCGCGTCGAGCCCCGCGGTGGCCTTGTTCGTCGAACGCGCCCGGGCCACGCGCGCCGAGTTTCATCTGCACGCCGGCAACCGGGCCGCGGTGATCGAGCTGCTGCAGTTGCTGGACGGCATGCCACTGGCCATCGAGCTGGCCGCCGCGCGCGTGCGCAGCATGACGCCAGCCGAGATGGCCGCCACCCTGCGCCAGGCGCGCGAAGGCAAGGCCAGCGCGCTGGACCTGCTGGAACGCGCACCGCAGCGCGGCCGCCAGGACAGCCGCCACCACTCGATGCAGGCCACCATCGAATGGAGCTGGGCCTTGCTCGGCGAGGCCCAGCGCGCCCTGCTGGCCGCGTTGACGGTGTTCCAGGGCGGGTTCGGCACCGAGGCGGCGGCGGCGGTGTGCGCCACCTCCACCTCCACACCGGCCGGCAGCATCGCGTGGCTGCTGGACGAACTGCTCGCGCACTCCCTGCTTCGCCTGCAAGCCGAAGGCGACACCTTGCGTTTTGCGCTCTACGAGCCGATCCGCGAGTTTGCCCAACGCCAGCTGAGTACCGAAGCCGCCATCGCGCTGCGCCGAAGCCATGGCGCCTGGGCCTTGGCTTGGGCGCAGGCGCTGCCGGTCACACCCTCGCTGCCGACGCTGCAGGCCGAACTGCCCAACCTGGTGGCGGCGATGTCGCATGCCTTGGCCGACGCAGCACCGCAGCGCGCCATCGCCCTGGCCTTGGCGCTGGACCTGACGCTGGAGGAAGTGAAGCTGCCCGGCGCCGCCCTCGCGACCCTGGCCTCGGCGCTGGAGGTCTGCCAAGACGCGGCACTGAAGAGCCGCGGCCTGGGCCTGCTCGGCCTGCTGGAGTTTCTGGGCGGCCACGGCATCGAGAGCCTGCGACGAATCGATGAAGGCCTGGCGCTTGCGCCGCTCGAGCCGGCGGCGCTGCGCGCCCGCGCCCTGCTGCTGGCCGCGCAAGCCGCCTACTACAGGAAACAAGCCAGCGCCGCCCTCGCGCTGCTGGACGAGGCACAGGCCCTGATCGTCTCCAGCGATACCGAGGCGCAGGCGCGCATCGCCAGTTGCCGCGCCGATGTCGTGAGCGGCCACGACCCGGCCCAGGCGGCGGCCCTCCAGCGCAGCGCGCAAGCGCTCTGGTCGGCGCGCGGCGACCGCGTGGGCGTGATGCGGGCGCGCTACCGGCTCGCCATCCTGGCCTACGACGTGCACGACTACCAGGCCATGTGGGCCGAGATCGACCCCGTCGTCGAAGAAGCACGCCAGCTGCAGGCCTGGCTGCGCCTGGCGGCCAGCCTGAACGTGCGCGGTGGCGCACAGCGGGGTTTGCGGCGCTGGTCCGAGGCCGCCGCCGACATGCGCGCCAGCATGCAGCTGGCCTGGCAGGCGCTGGCGCCGCGGCACCTGGCTGCCGTGTTGACCACGCTGCCCTACGCGATGCTGCGCATCGGCCAAGCGGAACTCGGCGTGCGGCTGGCCGGCTTCATCAGCGTGTACTGGCCGCCGCGCTTCGGGCCGCTGCCGCAGCGCGATGTGAACGAGTTGCGACGCGTTCAGCGCCTGGCGCAGCACGTGATGGGTCCGGCCCGCAGCGCGGCCGCCTATGCCGCCGGCCAGCGCCTGAGCGTGGCCGAAGTGGTGGCCCAGGTCCTCGCGGTGCCCGCGGCAGGCTGACAACCGGACGTCGGGGCGGCCCGACGAAACGCTTGTGTGCGGATGGTGCGGGCCGACCACGCCGGCGATGCTGTCGAACGCACGGCCGACCTCTGCTTGACGCACCCGGCTCCTGGGGTTCACCCGAATACGCCTGTCGGCTCAGGTCGATATCATGCCGCAAATGGCTATCGATAGACAAACACAGACAAGCATGAGCGCCGCGCCGACGATCTACGGCGTGGCCTTGACCGCGCAGGTGTCCGTGCGCACCGTCTCGCGCTACCTGAACGATCCGCAGTGCGTGTCCGCCAAGACGGCCGAAGCCATCGTCGCCGCGATGCAGGAACTGCGTTTCCGCCCGTCGCGTGCCGCGCGCGCGCTCAAGGGCGCCAGCACCGGCCTCGTCGGCGTGCTGTCCGACTGCATCACCACCAGCCCGGACTCGTTCGAGCTGATCAAGGGCCTGCAGGCGGCGGCGCACCGCACCGGCCGCCGGCTGCTGATCGCAGAAACCGCCGGCGTCGCCAGCGAGATCCCGAGCGCCATCGACGAGCTGGCCGAACACCGCATCGACGCACTGATCGTCGCGTCGCACTCGCATCGTTCGATGCCGGCCGCCGCATTGGAGCGGGCCGCCGGCCTGCGCATCGTGCTGCTCAACTGCTACACACGCGGCGTCGACGTTGCCGGCACCGTACTGCCCGATGACGAGCAAGGCGCGCGTGATGGTCTCTCACGTCTTTACGAACTAGGCCACCGCACTGTCGCGGTGTTCGAGCTCTTCCCCGACATGCGTGCGACCCAGCTGCGCCACGCGGGTTACCTCAAGGCGGCACGCGCGCACAGCCAGCCCGAGCCGGTGTTCGTGCAGGGCGCCCGCCCGGCCGAAGGCGGCGACGAGTTCTGGTTCGTCGACGCCGAGATCGGCCGCCTGCTCGCGAGCCCGAAGCCGACCGCCATCGTCGCCGGCAACGACAAGATGGCGGCACGCATCATCCAGTCGCTGCACAAGCGGCGCGTGCGTGTGCCCGACGAGGTCTCGGTGCTCGGCTTCGATGACCACGCGATGCTGGTCTACGCGACGGATCCACCATTGACCAGCGTGCGCCTGCCCTACATGCGCATGGGCGAACGCGCGGCGGAGATTGCCTGCGGCGAGGACGATGCCGGCACCGAGCGAATCCACTGCGATGTCGTGATGCGCGACTCGGTCGTCGGGCGCCATCCATCATGAGACGCCGGTCGCTCCTGGGCCTGTGCGTGGGCCTGCGCGTGGGCCTGTCCGTGGGGCTGCTCGCTGCCGCCGGTGCCGCGGCAGCGCAGCCGCGCGAGCTGGTGATGTGGCGTCACGACACCGGCGACGCCGAGATGGTCGCCAGCGCCGGCGCGGTCGAGCGCTTCAACGCGCAGCAGCAGCGCTGGCGCGTGCGCGTGGAGACCTTGCCGCAGGGCTCGTACCAGCAGGCCGTGGTGGCCTCGGCGCTCGCCGGCCGGCTGCCCTGCGTGCTGACGCTGGACCAGCCGACGGTGCCCAACTTCGCCTGGGCCGGCCACATCCGCGCGCTCGAGGGGCCGCTGCGCCCGGCCGGTGTCGATGCACTGATCCCCGGCGGCCGCAGCGGCTATGCCGGCAAGCTCTACGCGGTGGGCCAGTTCGACGTGGCCCTCGCGCTGTTTGCGCGCCGCTCGGTGCTGCAGCGCCACGGCATCCGCCTGGCGACGATGGACCGGCCGTATGCCGCGGAGGAGTTCCGCAGCATCCTGCGCACGCTGAAGGCCGCCGGCTGGCGCTACCCGCTGGACATGCACGCCGACCGCGGCGACGAGTGGCCGTCGTACAAGTATTCGCCGTGGTGGCAGAGCGCCGGCGCGGACCTGATCGACCGGCGCACCTACCGCCGTGCCGACGGCGTGATCAACAGCCCGGCGGCCGTGGCGGTGGGGCGTTATTTCGCGTCGCTGTTCACCGAGCGCCTGGTCTCGCGCAAGCCGATCGACGACCATGTCTTCACCAGCGGCCGCGCCGTCTTCCAGTACAGCGGTTCGTTCGACATGGCGGAATACCGCCGGTTCGTCGGCGACGACCTGGTGGTGCTGCCGCCGCCGGACTTCGGTCGCGGCCCGCGCATCGGTGCCGGTTCGTGGCAGTGGGCGATCTCCACCACCTGCGCTGAGCCTGAAGGCGCACGCGCCTTCCTCGAACATCTGATCACCGTCGACGAGATCGCCGACTTCTCGCGCCGCACGGCCTTGATGCCGACGCTGGCGGCCGCGGCCGATCGCACCGAGCTCTATCGCCAAGGCGGCGAGGGTCGGCCCTTCTTCGAATTCGCGCGCGCCTGGGCGGTGCTGCGCCCGGAGACGCCGGCCTATCCGGTGATCTCCAGCGCCTTCGCCAAAGCGATGCAGGACATCCGCGACGGCGGCGACGTGGCCGAATCGCTGGACCGCGCCGCCGACACCATCCACGCCGACTTGGAGCGCAACCATGGCTATGGCCACTGACGCGCAAGCCGCGCCGCGGCCGGCGCCGGCATTCCTGGCTGCAGGTGCCTTCGGCCGCGCCGCGTGGCGTGAGGTGGCTGTGCTGGCGGCCCCCGCACTGCTGCTGTTCGGCATCTTCATCGTGCTGCCTTTCGTGCTGGCCGTGGCGGCCAGCTTCAGCAACGCCAAGCTGCTGCAAGGCGGTCAAGCGGCGTGGGTGGGCCTGGCGCAGTACGGGCGTCTGTTCGGCATGCACGTGGTCACCGTCGCGCCTGAAGCGGACAAGACGCCGATGCGCCAGTGGCGTGAGCTCCGGCGCGCCTCGGCATCGATGCACGAAGGCTACCAGTACCTGGCCAGTGCCGAGCTCGGCGGCCGGCGCTGGATCGTTGCCGCGCGCGACCCGCAGTTCCTGCGCGCCGTCGCCAACACCTTCTGGTTTGCGCTGCTGGTGGTGCCGCTGCAGACCGTGCTGGCGCTGGCCATGGCGCTGGCCGTCAACCGCTCGTTCCCCGGACGCACGCTGCTGCGCACGGTGTTCTTCGCGCCGGTCGTCACGTCGATGGTCGTCGTCTCGGTGGTCTGGGGGCTGCTGCTGCACACCGATGAAGGGCTGGTGAACCGCGCGCTGATGGCGCTTCTCGGCGCCGGCGCGCCGCAGCCCGACTGGCTGGGCGATGCGCGGCTGGCGATGCCATCGATCGCCATCATGTCGGCCTGGCAGGGTGCGGGCTTCCAGATGCTGGTCTTCCTGGCCGGCCTGCAGTCGATCCCGAAAGAACTCTACGAGGCCGCGCAGGTGGAGGGCGCCACGCGCTGGCAGCAGTTCGTGCATGTCACGCTGCCCGGACTGCGCCGGACGCTGGTCTTCGTGCTGCTGGCCACGACCATCGCCGCATTCGGCCTGTTCACGCAGGTGGACGTGCTGACCAAGGGCGGGCCGCTGGACGCGACGACGACGATCATGCACCGCGCAGTGCAGGTCGGCGTGCGCGACCAGGATGTCGCCTATGGCTCGGCGATGGCGCTGGTCTTCTTCGTGCTGGTGCTCGCGCTGTCGCTGGCCCAGAAGCGTGTGCTGGCGAGGATGGATCGATGAACACGCGCAGTTTCGCCATCCGCCTGCTGCTGGCCGCGGCCCTCGTGCTCGCCGGCCTGGTCTTCGCCTACCCGCTGCTCTTCATGTTCACCGCGTCGTTCAAGCCGGCCGACGCCATCTTTGCCAACATCGCCAACCCGGCCGCGCTGCTGCCGGATGCGCACTGGTCGCTGGTGAACTACCGCAATGTGTTCGACAAGAGCGCGGTGGGCCGCTACCTGCTGAACTCGACCGCGATCGCGCTGATCACGATCGTTGCCGGCGTGTTCGTCAACAGCGCGCTGGCCTTCGCGATCGCCAAGCTGAAGTGGCGCGGCCGGCACGGCGTGCTGGCGCTGGTGCTGGCGCTGCTGATCGTGCCGATGGACGTGCTGGCGATCCCGATGATGCTGGTCGTTGCCCACCTGCCGTGGTTCGACGTCCAGCAAGGCGGCCTGGTCTTCGGCTGGCTGGACACGCTGCACGTGCAGATCATGCCCTTCGTCGCCAACGCGTTCTGCGTCTTCCTCTTCCACCAGGCCTTCAAGGACCTGCCGGACGAACTGATCGAGGCCGCGCGCATGGACGGCGCGGGCGCGATGACGATCTACCTGCGCATCGTGCTGCCGCTGTGCAAGCCCACGGTCGCCACCGCGTCCATCGTCATTTTCCTGGGGATGTGGAACCAGTACCTGTGGCCGGTGATGACCGTGCAGACCGGCGGGGCGCGGCCGGTGATGGTCGGCCTGCAGCAGTTCTTCGGCCGCACCAACCAGTGGGGGGAGATCATGGCCTACGCCTCGCTGATCACCTTGCCGGTGCTGGTCTTCTTCCTCGTCATCCAGAAGCACTTCGTGCGCTCGGTCGTCGGCAGCGGCATCAAGGGCTGATGCCGTGGATACGACCTTCGCACTTCCATCGACGACCAGAATGTCTATCGGTAGCCAAATGCCTCTGCTCGATGCTTCCTCGCTCGAAATCGAGCTGCGCGGCGTGCACAAGCGCTACGACGAGCGCGCCGAACGCGCCATCTTCTCCGCCCTGGATCTGGCGATCCCGCGTGGCAGCTTCACCGTGCTGGTCGGGCCTTCGGGTTGCGGCAAGAGCACGCTGCTGCGCATGATCGCCGGGCTGGAAGCGATCAGTGCCGGCGACCTGCTGTTCGACGGCGTGCGCGTCAACGACAAGCCGCCAGTGGCGCGCGGCGTCGCGATGGTGTTCCAGAACTACGCGCTGTACGGCCACATGAGCGTGTACGACAACATCGGCTTCGGCTTGGCGATCGCCCGCGTGCCGAAAGCCGTGCGCCACGCCGCCATCGTCGATGCCGCACGGCAACTCGACCTCGAGGCGCTGCTGCAGCGCAAGCCCGCGCAGCTGTCGGGCGGGCAGCGGCAGCGGGTGGCGATCGGCCGCGCCATCGTGCGCCGGCCGCGCGCCTTCCTGTTCGACGAGCCGCTGTCGAACCTGGATGCGTCGCTGCGCGGCACGCTGCGTGCCGAGATCGCCGAGCTGCACAAGCGCCTGCGCACGACCACGGTCTACGTGACGCACGACCAGATCGAGGCGATGACCTTGGCCGATCAGATCGTCGTGCTCAGTCCGCAGGGGCTCGAACAGGTGGGCACGCCCGATGCGCTGTACGACACGCCGGCGAACGTGTTCGTCGCCGGCTTCATCGGCAGCCAGCGCATGAACCTGCTGCCCGTCGACGCCACGCATGCCGCCGCCTTGCAGGCGCTGGGCGCGGGATCCGCCGCGGCACTCGTGGCAGCCCAGGTCGCGCAGGTCGGCATCCGCCCCGAAGACGTGGTGCTGGTTGCCGGCGATGCCGCACAGGTCCTGCGCATCGAGCGGCTGGGCGCGGAGTCGCTGGTCTGGCTGCGCCTGGGCGACGCCAGCTTCACGGCGCTGAGCACCGATCGCACGCTGGCGCCGGGCTGTGCCGTCGGGGTCGCCGCTCGCCGCCATCACCGCTTCGACGGCGCGGGGCGGTGCGTGATCGCGTGAATTCCACGTCCCATGAAATCCAGCTCCCATGAATCTCTCAATGAAGTTTCCATCAATAGGCCGCCCATCTTGAACGATAGCCACATTCCCGAGACCACCGCCTGGCGCCCGCGCCTGCACTTCTCGCCGCGGCGCCACTGGATCAACGACCCGAACGGGCTCTTTGTGCTGAACGGCCAGTACCACGTGTACTTCCAGCACAACCCGGCGGGCGCGACCTGGGGCGAGATCGGCTGGGGCCACGCCGTCAGCACCGACCTGATCCATTGGGACGAGCGGCCGCTGGCGCTGCCGGCCACCGACGACGAGATGGCCTTCTCCGGCAGTGTCGTGATCGACGAGCGCAATACCTGCGGCCTGGCGCCGGCGGGAAGCACGGCGCCCGTGCTGCTGGCGTACTACACGCGTTATGACCGGCGCAGCAAGGTGCAGTCGCAGTGCCTGGCCTACAGCGTCGACGGCGGCGACAGCTTCGTGCGCTGGTCCGGCAACCCGCTGCTGGACATCGGCTCGCTGGAATTCCGCGACCCTTACGTGTTCCGTCACGAGGCCAGCGGCCGCTGGGTGATGCTCATCGTGCTGGCGCTGGAGCGCAAGCTGGTCGTCTACACCTCCGACGACCTGCTGCAGTGGCGCGAGGCCTCGAGCTTCGGCCCCGCGGGCGCCTCTGCCGACACGATCTGGGAAGTGCCGGTGCTGCTG
>NZ_DATILJ010000275.1:0-18508 GCF_035476535.1 Aquabacterium sp. | reverse complement strand
CCCCGGGTGGCGACCGAAACAAAGGACTCCAGCTGCTTGAGTTTGTCCATCAGACTCCGCCGAGCCGCCTCAAGGAGGCTGACGCCCCCTCGGGGGGCAGCGCACTACACGAAGTGAGAAGCGTGGGGGCACACATAGGGGCTGATTATGCGCATGGAAGTGTCGAATCGACCAGTCTATTGGGCCGATTGCGTTGCAGTTAACAGCGGATGATGTCCGCAGACAGCAATGCGTCGATGTCCTGCGCGCTGTAACCCGCCTGCGCCAGCAGTTCGCGCGTGTGCTCGCCCAGGCGCGGCGGTTGCGAACGGACGCCGGGACGCTCGCCATCCAACGTGAGCGGCAACAGCGGCACGCGGGTTTCGCGGCCATCGGGCAGCGTGAGCGGCGCCAGGCCGCCGGTCGCGTTGAGGTGAGGATCGTCGAACAGGTCTTCCGGCTGCGTGATGGGTGCGAACGGCAAGCCGTTCTTCTCGAAGACCGCGCTGAGTTCAGCGGCTGTGTGATCGGCGAGGCGCGAGCGCAGGATCGGCATCATCCAATCGCGCGAGTTGACTCGATCATTGTTGGTTTTCAAACGCGGATCGGCCTTGAGATCGCCGAAGCCGAACGCGTCGCAGAACAGCGCCCACTGCGTGTCGCTCACCGCCGCGAGAAAAATCTGCTCGCC
Organism: Aquabacterium sp.; assembly: GCF_035476535.1. Classification (GTDB taxonomy): domain Bacteria; phylum Pseudomonadota; class Gammaproteobacteria; order Burkholderiales; family Burkholderiaceae_C; genus Pseudaquabacterium. Next base: position 17,838 of record NZ_DATILJ010000275.1, on the reverse strand, counting down.
GTCCTTCACCGTGAACACGTCGTACACGGCCCAGGCGGAAATGCGTCCCGGCATCGGCGCGGCGGGCTTGCCGGTGACAGCGAACTGCATCATGTGCTGCGCGACCAGGAACACGTTGTTTTCGAACAGCGCGCTCTGCACTTCCTGGCCGCGGCCGCTCTTCTCGCGTTGCGCCAGCGCCGCCATTGCCCCGATGGCGCCGAACATGCCGCCCATGATGTCGTTGACGCTGGTGCCGGCGCGCAGCGGCCGGCCCTCGGGCCCGGTCATGTAGGCCAGGCCGCCCATCATCTGCACCACCTCGTCCAGCGCGGTGCGCTGCTCGTAAGGACCGGGCAGGAAGCCTTTGTGCGAGACATGGATCAGGCGCGGGTTCAGCGTGGCCAGCGCCGCCGGGCCGAAGCCCAGCCTGTCCATCGTGCCGGGCTTGAAGTTCTCGCTGAACACATCGGCGCCGGCCACCAGCTTGAGCACGATCTCGCGGCCGCGCGGGTCTTTCACGTCCACCGCCAGGCTCTGCTTGTTGCGGTTGAACATCGAGAAGAAACCCGCGCCCGAACCCAGCAGCTTGCGCGTGTTGTCGCCGGCCAGCGGCTCGACCTTGATGACTTCAGCACCCAGGTCGGCCAGGATCATGCCGCAGCTCGGGCCCATCACCATGTGGGTGAATTCGATGACGCGGATGCCTTGCAGCGGCAAGGCTTGGGGCTTGTTCATCACGCGGCTCCCGCGCCGGCGTCCAGCAGCGCTTCTGTGGCCGGCCGGCGGCCGTCGGCATAGGCGAAGCCCCGGGTCAGGCCGGCCTGCGGCGTCATGCCGTACACCGGCTCGCCCGGCAGCCCGGCTTGCAGCGCCTGCCGCGCCAACATCATCTTGTGCAGGTCGACGCCGGTGGCGATGCCCATGGCCTCGAACATGAACACCAGGTCTTCGGTGACCACGTTGCCCGATGCGCCGGGCGCGTAGGGGCAGCCACCCAGGCCGCCCTGCGATGCATCGAAGGTGCGCACGCCCACGTCGTAGGCCGCCAGGCAGTTGGCCAGGCCCAGGCCGCGGGTGTTGTGCAAGTGGGCGGCGCCGGTCTTGTCGCCGATCGCCGCGCGCACCCGCTGGAACAGGCGCCGCACCTGGGCCGGGTTGGCCATGCCGGTGGTGTCGGACAGGCCGGCTTCGTCGACGCCGGCAGCCACCACCTGCTCGGCCAGCCAGACCACCTCGTCTTCGGCCACCGCACCCTGGATCGTGCAGCCGAAGGCGGTGGACAGGCCGGCCTCGATGCGGACCTGCGGCGCCCGTTCGTTGCGCAGCGCGACGATGCCGCGCAGCTCGTCGACCATCTGCTCGCGCGTCTTGCGCACATTGGCCAGTGAATGCGCCGCGCTGGCCGAGACCGGGATGGTGAGCTTGTGCACGCCGGCGGCCAGCGCCGCTTCGGCGCCGCGCTGGTTGGGCACCAGCGCCATCACCGTCAGCCCGGGCAGGCCCAGCGCGTGCCGCACCACCTCGGCCCCATCGGCCATCTGCGGCAGCAGCCGGGCCGGCACGAACGAGCCGACCTCGATCTCGCGCAGGCCGGCTGCGTGCAGCGCGCTGATCCAGGCCCGCTTGGCGGCCGTGGGCATGGTGCGCGCCACGCTCTGCAAGCCGTCGCGCGGACCAACCTCGCTGATCAGGACCCCGCAGGACGTCATCGATGGTCTCCGAAAATTCTGTAAGATAGAATCGAATTCTGTTAGATGAATCATAGATCCGGCCCGCCCGGCTGTCAAACAGCGTGCGGCCCGGGCCAGGCATCCGTGAAGGATTTGCCGGAACGGGCGCCGCCGTCGGCCACCGTGGCGCAGCGGGTCCGCAGCTTGCTATGGAGCACCTCATGAACATGATCATCAACAGGACTGTCGACGACGGAACGCTGCGCGCCGCGGCGATCCTGCAGACGCAGGGCGACCTGCACCGGGCGCTGACGCTGCGTTCGCCGCAGCTGGACGAACTGGCTTGCCTCACGCTGGTGCAGACAAGTGCCGGCGTGCGCACGCTCAGTGCAGTGGTGAACGGCCTGCTGCCGCACGCCGACGCACCAACACGCCTGGCGGCGCTGATCGAGCAGTCGCGCCGCTGCGGCCTGCCGGCCGTGTGCGATGGCCTCGACCTCGTGTGGCGCAGCCGGCAGCAGGCCCGGGTGGCGGAGTCGGTCGTCTGACCCCCGCGCGTCGTCGCGCCCGGACCGGGGCCGGCATGTCAGACTCTGCCGCAAGGGGGGTTCCCACCATGCCGAAAAAAGCCGCGCAGGCCTCCGTGGCCGATCAGGACGCCGCGCCGGGCGGCGCGGCCGCGGTCGACCGGGCCTTGAGCCTGCTGGCCTGCTACCGCGCAGGCGACGCGGCCCTGTCGCTCGCCGAACTGGCCGAACGCACGCAGCTGTACAAGAGCACGGTGCTGCGCCTGCTGGCCTCGCTGGTGCATGCGCGGCTGCTGCAGCGCACGGCGGACGGGCTCTACGGCCTGGGCCCCGAGCTGGCCCGGCTCAGCGCGATCTACACCGCGTCGTTCTCGCTCGAAGCCCAGCTGATGCCGGTGATGCGCGAGCTGGTGGCCACCACGCAGGAAAGCGTGTCGCTGCATGTGCGCCAGGGCGAGCACCGGCTGTGCCTGCTGCGGGTGGATTCACCGCAGGTGCTGCGCGACCATGTGCGCGCCGGCGACATTCTGCCGCTGGACCGCGGCGCGGGCGGCCGTGTGCTGCTGGCCTTCACCGGCGCCCGCGGCCGGCTCTACGCGCAGATCCGCCGCGACGGCGTGGTGATGCTCAGCGACGACCGCGTGCCGGGCGTCACCGGCGTCTCGGCGCCGGTGTGGGGGCCTGCCGGCGAGCTGGTCGGCGCGCTGACGCTGACGCTGCCGACGCAGCGCGCGCAGACCGCCTTCATCGCGGCAGTGCACGATGCGGCACGAGCCGCCACGCGCTGCCTCGGCGGCTCACGCGCCGTCGCGCGGTAGCCCGGTGGCCTGAGCGCCGCCCTGTGCCAGCGAGGCCACGCGCTGCATCGCGTAGTGGTCCACGAACGCGGCCACCGCCTGGGATCGGCAGTCCCGCGCCAGGTCATGCAGGTGCTGGGCGAAGGCGCTGTACTGCGGCTGCTGCCGCTGCAGGCGGCCGGTGCGCGCCATCATCTCGCGCATGTCGCCGACGCGCGCCAGGCGCTGCAGTTCGCGCAGTTCGTCGAGCGGCGGAACGGCCCAGGCCTCATTCAGGGCGTCGAGCCGCTCGTCCGCCACCTTGGCCATCGGCAGCGCCGTCCCCAGGCGGCGGCGCAGCTCGACGTCCGTTTCGGGCCGGCGGACCAGCTGCCGCTCCTCGGCCGCGACGGTGGGCGGCGCGCAAGGCGGCACCTCGATCTCGAACGCGAACAGGCTGCCCAGCCCGGGCTGGCTGTCGACCTGGATGTCGCCGCCCATCAGCCGCACCAACTGCCGGCTGATGGCCAGGCCCAGGCCGGCGCCGCCGCGGCGCCGGCGTTCCTCGGACACCTGTTCGAAAGGCTGGAACAGCTTGGCCAGCTGCGGCAAGGACATGCCGATGCCGCTGTCCTGCACCTCGAAGCGCAGCCGGACCGTGGGCCGCGTGCGTGACACCGGGCCGGTCTCGGCCCGCGCCACGCGCAGCGTCACCTGGCCGGCGTCGGTGAACTTCACGGCATTGGCCAGCAGGTTCAGCAGCACCTGGCGCAGGCGCAACTCGTCCACCCGCACAGCGGCCGGCAGGTCGGGGCCCAGTTCAATGCTCAGCTGCAGGCCCTTGTCCTCGGCCCGGCCGTGCACCATGTCGCCCACCGCCTGGGCATAAGCCGCCAGGCTCACCGGGCTGGGATAGAGGTCCAGCCGACCGGCGTCGATGCGCGACATGTCCAGCAGGTCGTTGATCAGGTTCAGCAGGTGCTGGCCGCTCTGCCGGATGATGCCGAGCGAGCGCTGCTGGCGGTCATTCAGGTTGGCTTCCGTCTGCAGCAGTTCGGCGAATCCCAGGATGCCGTTGAGCGGCGTGCGCAGCTCGTGGCTCATCTGCGCCAGGAAGTCGCTGCGCAGCCGGGCCAGGCGCTCGGCCTCGGCCAGCGCCGCCTCGCGGGCGGATTCGGCGGCCTTGCGCTCGCTGATGTTGCGCGCCACGCCCACGGTGCCGAGCAAGGTGCCGTCCTCGTCGCGCACCGCCGCCTTGTAGACCTCCATCCACTGCGTGCCGGTCTCGTCCTCGCTGGCATGCTCGACGGTCTTGCGCTCGCCCGAGGCCATCACCTCGGCGTCGTCGACCAACGAGGCATGGGCCAGCGCGGGCGGGCGCAGTTCACTGTCGCTGCGGCCGATCATCTGCTCCACCTCGTGGCCGCTGGCCTGCGCATGCGCGCGGTTGGTCACCAGGTAGCGGCTCTGCGTGTCCTTGAACCAGGCCCACATCGGCAGCATGTCGATCAGCGTGCGCAGGTAGCGGGCCTGCTGCCGCAGCGCGGCCGTGCGGTCGTTGATGCGCTGTTCCAGGCCGGTGTTGAGCGCCTGCAGGTCGTCCTGCGTCTGGCGCAAGGTGCGGTTGGTCGACACCAGGACCTGTTGCGAGCGCTTCAGGCGCCGCAGCAGGTAGACCATCGCGGCCAGCGCCAGCAGGCTGCCGACCAGCACCGAGGCCAGCCAGCGCTGCTGCAGTTCGCGCTGCTCGAGCTCGTGGCGCTGGCGCTCGTTGCGCCGCGTCAGCTCGGCGATCTCGCGCTGCTTGCTTTCGGTCTCGTAGCGCTGCGCCAACTCGACCAGGCGGGTGTTGGCACGCTCGCGCGCCGCCTTGGCCGACAGATCGGCCGCTTCCTGCGTCAACGCGTAGGCCCGGCGGTGGTCGCCGGACGCGGCGGCGATGGCCGCCACGCGCGACGCGCTGTCGGCCTTGTACGGCGTGAAGCCCAGTTCGTTGGCGATGGCCATCGCGCGTTCGGCGTCGGTGCGCGCAGCACCCAGCTGACCCATGTCCTGCAGGCAGCTGCTGCGCTTGTTCAGCACGAACCACAGGCCGATGCGGTTCGGGTAGCGGCTGTAGATCTCGAGCGCGTGGTCCAGCTGCGCCAGGGCCTGATCGGGCCGGCCTTGCAGGTGCCGCATGTTGGCCAGGGCATAGCGCGCAAAAGCCAGGTTGTAGGGCGTGCCCGTGGTCTCGAACATCTGCATCGAGGCCTGGACGTGGCGCTCGGCCTCGGCAAAGTCGCCGCGCCGGACGGCCACCGCGCCCAGGCCGGCCAGCGCATAACCTTCCACCAGCCCGGATTGCGCGGCACGCGCCTGCTCCAGCATCTGCTGGTAGTGCTGCCGCGCCTCGACCAGCCGGTCGCTTTGCTCGAAGGAGATCGCCAGCCCCTGGTGGGCAAAGGCCAGCGCCATCGGCACGCCGCTGCGCTTGGCGATTTCCATGGCCTGCATCGTCAGCGTCACCGACTCTTCGATCTGGCCGCGCCGGCGGTACATCATCGCCGTGCGCAGCAGCGATTCGCCCAGCAGCTCGGGCCGGTCGGCGCCTTCGAGCATGGCCATGCTGTGCACGGTGGCCGCCGCCACCGCATCCAGCCGGCCCTGGTTGACGGCGTTCAGCGCGATGTTGAGGTCGGCCTCGGCCTGGCCGATGCGGTCGCCGTGCCGGCCGGCCAGCGCCAGCGCCATCTCGGCATGTTCTCCGGCCACGTCGGTCTGCGCGAGGTAGATTTCAATGCGTGTGCGCAGGTTCCAGGCGCGCACCTGGTCGGCGGGCGTCGCGCCGGCCGGCATCGTGGCCTGCAGCTGCAGCGTGGCTTCCATCGCGCGCGGCGCGTCGTTCTCGGCCAGCAGGCGCACGCGCTCGATCTCGGCCCGCCAGTCGCCGAGCGCATCGGCGGCCCGCGCCGTGCCGGGCGCGGCGAACGACAGCAGGCACGCCACCCCGCAGCTCAGCAGGAAAGCCAGCAGCCAGGCAGAGCTACCCGGCCGCTGCACACGCGCGGCGCAGTTCACAACAGCTCCGTCATGCCGCCGCGGCGGGGGCGAGATCGATGTCGAAGCCGAAGCGGTTGCCGCCACCCGGCCGCGGCTCGGCGCGCAACTCGCCGCCCATCAGCCGCACGAGCTGGCGCGAAATCACCAGGCCCAGCCCGGTGCCCTGGCAGCGCTGCGTGCGCTCGCCCACTTGTTCGAACGGGCGGAACAGCCGCACACGCTGGGCTTCGGTGAGGCCGGTGCCGGTATCGTCCACCTCACAGTGCACCCGCGCCGGCCCATTGCGGAGCAGGCGCAGCGTCACCGCGCCGGCGTCGGTGAACTTCACCGCGTTGTCCAGCAGGTTCAGCAGCACCTGGCACAGCCGCTGTTCGTCGCCCAGCACATGCGTCGGCAGTTCGGGGCTCAACTCGAAGCTCAGCGCCAGCGCGGGCTTCTGCGCGGCCTTGACGCGGATGATGCCGTCGACGACGCGTATCAGCGACGCCAGTTCGAACGGCCGCGGGTTGAGCTCCAGTCGGCCGGCTTCGGCCTTGGCCAGGTCGAGGATGTCGTTGATCAGCGCCAGCAGGTGTTCACCGCTGCGCTGGATCATCTCGGCCGAGTGGCGGTGCCGCTCGCTCAGGCTGTCGTCGACCTGCATCAGTTGCGCAAAACCCAGGATGCCACTCAGCGGCGTGCGCAGTTCATGGCTGATGCTGGCCAGGAAGTGGCTCTTGGCCTGGTTGGACGCTTCGGCACGATCCTTGGCCTCCAGCATTTCGGCGCTGCGCTCGCGCGCCGACTGGCCGGCCTGCGCGCGGCCGATGGCATGGCGGATGGCCCGCGCCAGATGCGGCGCGTCGACCTGGCCCTTCACCAGGTAGTCCTGCGCGCCGGCGCGCATGGCCTGTACCGCGGTCTCCTCGTCGCCCAGGCCGCTGAAGACCAGCAGCGCCGGCCGGCAGGGGCTGCCGGCCAGCAGCCGCAGCAAGGTCGGCAGGCCCGTGCTGCCGGGCAGGCCCAGGTCCAGCAGCACGACATCCACGCGCCCCTGACCCAGCAGCTTCTGACCGGACTCCAGCGTATCGGTCCAGGCCAGGTCGACGTCCAGGCCTTCGGCCCGCAGATCGGCCAGCATCTCGGTCATCAGGCGTGCGTCGGCGGGATCGTCCTCGATCAATAACAGCCGGATCGGAGGGGACATGATGGGCTCCTTCACGGTGACGGCAATCGCACCACCGTCAGCCAGAAATTCTCGATGGCCTGCACCACGCGGATGAACTGCTCGAAGTCCACCGGCTTGGTGACATAGCAGTTGGCGCTCAGGTGGTAGGCCCGCAGCACGTCTTCTTCGGCCTGCGAGGTGGTCAGCACCACCACGGGAATGATGCGCAGCAACGGGTCGGCCTTGATCACCGACAGCACCTCGCGCCCGTCCATGCGCGGCAGGTTCAGGTCCAGCAGGATCAGGTCAGGGCGCGGCGCATCGGCATGGGTACCGCGTCGGTACAGGAAGTCCAGCGCGGCCAGGCCGTCTTCGACCACATGCAGCCGGTTCCAGATCCGGCCGTCCTTGAATGCTTCACGCGTCAGGCGCACATCGCCGGGGTTGTCTTCGACCATCAGGATCTCGATGGCCCGCATCTGCTCGAACATGCTCATCGCCAAGCTCCCCGGCGCGGCTTGTGCGCCTGAACCACTATAGGGCGAGCCCGTGGCTGTGCTCAAGCCAACAACCCCCGACACAGGGTGATGACGCTTCGACGCGTTGGCAGGCCGGCTGGGACGTTGTCGTAATGGCATGAGCGATGTGAACCATAAATCTCGCTCTATTCTAGTTTGCAATCAGTTCTGATTCAAGCGATCATTTACAGACCGAGCCGCCTCCCATGATTCGCGGCGCGGGAGTCCCGGAGCAGTGAGGCGACCCCGCCGCATCGGAGCCTGCAGTTTGAGGTCGCGTCATGCCGCGCGTAGCGGTCGGAGACACATGATGAATATGCGAGTCGATGCGGGCACCAGAGCGCCTGCCAACGCCCCTTCCGGCAGGCCGATGACGGTGCGCCTGCAGTTGGGCCTGGCCTTCGGCGCGCTGACCGCGCTGATGGTGCTGGTGTCCGTCCTGTGCCTGCACGCGCTGCGCGAATCGCATGACGACTTCGCGACCTTCGTGCACGAGTCGCTGGCCCAGGACGAGTTGGCCATGACCGTGCGCCTGGCGGCGAACCGGCGCGCCATCTCGATTCGCAACCTGCTGCTGCAGGATGAGCCCGCCGAGCGCCAGGCCGAGACCCAGATCCTCGCCAGCACGCAGGAGGAGTTGGTCAAGGCCCTGACCAGCCTGGGCCAGAAAGTGCGGCAAGCCAAGGACAGCGATCCGCAGGAGCGCGACCTGGTGGCGGAGATCGAACGGGTGGAAGCGGCCTACGCACCGGTGGCCAAGGCCATCGTGGACCTGATCCACAGCGGCGCCCGCGACAAGGCCATGGAGCAGATGAACCAGCGCGGCAAGCCGCTGCTGGAGGCCCTGCGCAAGGCCACCGGCGAGTTCACCGATGCCAGCAAGAAGCACGCGCATCAAGACGTCGTGGATGCCGAATCGCACTACGCCACGAACCGCTGGATCCTGATCGCCAGCTGCACCGTGGCCGGGCTGGCCTCGCTGCTGCTGGGCGTCTTCATCACCCGGCGCCTGGCGGGCGCGCTCGGCGCCGAACCGGCCGAGCTGAGCGACGCGGCGCAGCGCGTGGCCTCCGGCGACCTGAGCCCGGTGCCCGGCGCCGAGCAGGCCCGCGCCGGCTGCGTGCTGGCCTCGATGGGCCAGATGCAGCGCAACCTGCTGACCCTGATCGGCCAGGTGCGCCAGAGCGCCGACTGCATCGCCACGGCTTCGTCGCAGATCGCCACCGGCAACGCCGACCTGTCCAGCCGCACCGAGCAGCAGGCCAGCGCGCTGCAGCAGACCGCCGCGTCGATGCAGCAGATGACCGACACCGTGCGCGCCAATGCCGACAGCGCGCGCCAGGCCAACCAGTTGGCCAATGCCGCCGCGGCGGTGGCCGGCAAGGGCGGCAACGTGGTGCACGAGGTGGTGGCGACGATGAAGCAGATCAGCGAGGCCAGCACGCAGATCGCCGACATCATCGGCGTCATCGACGGCATTGCCTTCCAGACCAACATCCTGGCGCTGAACGCCGCGGTGGAAGCCGCGCGGGCCGGCGAGCAGGGCCGCGGCTTCGCGGTGGTGGCCGGCGAGGTGCGCTCGCTGGCCCAGCGCAGCGCCCAGGCTGCGCGCGAGATCAAGACGCTGATCAACGACTCGGTCGAACGGGTGCACGGCGGCACGCTGCTGGTGGACCAGGCCGGCGCGACGATGGCCGAGATCGTGCAGCAGGTCGGCCGCGTGACGGACCTGATCGCCGAGATCGATGCCGCCACCACCGAACAGAGCAGCGGCATCATCCAGGTCAACCAGGCGGTGGGCTCGCTGGAACACGGCACGCAGCAGAACGCCGCACTGGTGGAAGAAAGTGCGGCGGCCGCCGAGAGCCTGAAGCAGCAGGCCAAGGGCCTGACGGACGTGGTCGGCGCCTTCCGGCTGCAGGCAGCAGGCGCATGATGCCAGCGCTGAACCCGCCACTCGACCCGCAGAAGCAGGCCAGGGATGCGCTGCGGAACTTGCTGTCGCGCCTGGCGCTGGTCTCGGTGCAGGGCGAGCAGTTGCAGAGCCTGTGCGACGACCTGGCGCCGGTGATCCGCGCCATCCGGCGCGACCCGCAGCTGGCGGAAACCGCCGGGCTGCTGGCCTCGGCCGTGCTGGCGGCCTCGGGGGTGGCACGCGACATTGCAGTGATGGCCGACGTGCTGCGTGACGGCCTGCAACCGCCCGGGCTGGACAGTCGCCTGCCCGCGGCCCCACCCTCCATCCCGGAGGCGTGATGCCCAGCGGCGCGGGCGCTCAGGTCGCCGTCAGGCTGCCGCGGAACGAATAACCCACACGCGGCTCGGCATGCAGCGGCACGCCGGCCGGCGTGGCGCGCTCGATGCGGCGGCGCAGCCGGTAGATCGCCGCGTGCAGCAGGTTGTCGGCCTCGGCGGCCGGGTCGCGCCCCAGCCGTTCGCACAAGGTGGCATGCGTCACCGTGGCGCCCTGCGCGGCGACGAAGCACTCGACCACCGCCTGGTCGTTCTCGCTCAGGTCGATGCGCGTGCCCTCGGGGGCGATCAGCTGCCGCGCCTTGCGGTCCAGCCGCCAGGCCCCGGCCTGCGTGCGGCCGGCTTCGATGCGGCGGTGCACCGCCTCGATCGCCAGCGCCACCTGTTCCATGCGCACCGGCTTCATCAGGTGCATGTCGGCGCCGGCGCGCATCACCGATTCGAAGACATCGGTGTCCATGCGGCCGGAGACGACGACGATGCCGGCTGGGCCGCGCCGCCGCACCAGCCGGATCAGGTCGACGCCGTCGACGCCCGGCAGCATCAGGTCGATGACGTAGAAATCGAACTCGAAGGCCTGCGGCGAGGTCAGGAACTCGTCGCTGTCGTGGTAGGCGGTGACGGCCACGCCACGCGGCTGCAGGTACTGCGCGAGGTAGGCCGCGTGGTCCTGATCGTCGTCGACGATGGCCAGCCGGGCCGGCAGTGCGTTCATCGGTGTGTTCACGCGTCGGCAGCCTGCAAGATGATCATGCGCATGATCCTACCGCGCGGCCCGGGGATTCAGGCCCGCGGCAAGGTGAAGCGGAACACCGAGCCGCCGCCCTCGGCGGGTTCGACCCAGATGCGCCCGCCATGGCGTTCGACGATGCGCTTGCACAGCGCCAGCCCGATGCCGGTGCCGGGATAGGCGTCGCGGCCGTGCAGGCGCTGGAACATCACGAAGATGCGCTCGCCGAACTCCGGCGCGATGCCGATGCCGTTGTCGCGCACTGAAAAGCACCAGCCGGCGTCGTCGGGCACGCAGTCGATGCGGATCTGCGGCGCCGTGCCGCCGCGGAACTTGATCGCGTTGCCTACCAGGTTCTGCAGCAGCTGCACCAGCTGAGGCGCATCGCCCAGCACCGTCGGCAAGACGCCGCACGCGACCTGAGCGCCGCTTTCCTCCATCGCTACGCGCAGGTGCTGCAGCGCCAGCTGCACCGCGTCCGCCGCGTCGACCGGGGCCAGCGGACGGGCCTTGGTGCCCAGCCGCGAATAGGCCAGCATGTCATTGATCAAGGCCTGCATGCGCTTGGCGCCATCCACCGCGAAGCCGATGAATTCCTGGCCGTTCGCGTCGAGCTGGTCGTGGTAGCGCTTGGCCACCAGCTGCAGGTAGCTGGCGATCATGCGCAATGGCTCCTGCATGTCGTGCGATGCGACATAGGCCAGCTGTTCCAGCTCGGCATTGGACCGCTTCAGCGCCTCCTGCACCTCTTCACGCGCGGCGATCTCGCGGCGCAGCTGCAGGTTCTGCGCCGACAGCTGGCGCCGCAGCGCGGCCAGCGCCAGGTGGGTTTCGACACGGGCCAGCAGCTCGGCGCTGTCCACCGGCTTGGCCACATAGTCCACCGCACCGCTGGAAAAACCGATCAGCTTGTCGCCGGTCTCGACCCGCGCGCTCATGAAGATCACCGGAATCTCGCGCAAGTCTTCATGGGCCTTCAGCCGGCGGCAGGTTTCGAAGCCGTCGATGCCGGGCATCATCACGTCCAGCAGGATCAGCGCCGGCCGCACCAGCACCGCGCGCTCGATGGCTTCGTCGCCGGCCTGCGCCACCGTCACGCGGTAGCCCTGGTGCTCGAGGTGCCGCGCCACCAACTCCAGGTTGGCCGGCAGGTCGTCGACCACCAGGATCGTCGCGTCGTGGGCGGGGGAGGTCTCGGCTGGCACGGCCTGCGCTGGCGTGGCGGAAGTGCTCAGTCTAGCCCCCCGACCGCCGGGCGCACAGCGCAGCACAGGCCTGTGGCGCGCGCTCGACACACCCTGCATTCGAGTTCAAGATAGTCCGCACAAGGCTTTGGGACAGAGGCAGCGCCATGACCACGAAGATCGGGATCCGGGGCCTGATGCTGGTGATGCTGGCCGCCGTCGCCTGCGGCGCCGGGGCGCAGCCGGCGAAACCGAAACGCGAGGCCTACCAGGCCTCGGTGGTCAATGCCGGCGATATCGTGCCGCCGCGCGTGGTGCCGCCGTGCCGCCCCGGCCGCTGCCCCTTCGCCGGCCAGCAGGTCACCGTGCTGCAGGTGCGCAGCGACAAGGGCGGTGTGCTCGGCGAGCTGAAGGAGGAGTTCGAAGCGGCCACCGGCGCCCGGCTCACCTTGGTGCAGCTGACGCACCAGGAGTTTTTCCCCACCTTCATCTCCGACCTGACGCACCGCAGCGGCAAGTACGATGCGGCCATCGCCGGCGCCTGGTGGCTGGGAGAACTGGTGGCCGGCAACTACATCATCCCCTACGACAAATATCACCAGGACCCGCGCTTCCCCGCCTGGGACATCGATGACGTGCTGCCGGGCCCGCGGGCGCTGCTGCGCTACGGCGGCAAGAAGTACATGGTCGCCAACGATCACGACGGCCAGGTCCTGTACTACCGCCGCGACCTGTTCGACGACCCGCAGCACCAGGCGGCGTTCAAGCAGCAGTACGGCTACGCGCTGGCAGTGCCCACGACCTGGGCCCGGTTCCGCGATGCGGCCGAGTACTTCAACGGCAAGGACCTGAACGGCGATGGTGCGCCCGACCACGGCCTGTCGATGCACCTGAAGGTCGGCGCGCAAGGCATGTTCCACTTCATGTCCTTCTCGGCGCCCTTCGTCATCGGGCCGGCCAATCCCCGGCATTACTGGTTCGACCCGCAGACCATGAAACCGCTGATCGAAAGCCCGGGCCATGTGCGGGCGCTGAAGGCGCTGGTCGAGCTGGTGCGCTTCGGGCCCAAGGACATGCTGGGCTGGGACCTGGGCAAGAGCTGGGATCACTTCCTGGCGGGCCGCGCGGCGCTCAGCTTCACCTGGGGCGACCTGGGCGCACTGGCGCAGGACAAGGGCAGCCAGGTCAAGGGCAAGGTCGGCACCGCGCACCTGCCCGGCAGCGACGAGTACTACGCCATCGCGCAGCAGCGATGGATCAAGACCGAAGCGCCGAACCGCGTCGGTAATACCACCGGCGGTTCCTGGGCCGGCGTGATCTCGCGGGACTCCAAGGTGCCGCAGGCCACCTACTACCTGCTGGCGCTGATGGCCCACAAAGCCAAGTCCGTGGTCTATGCGACACGCGGCTGGGACGGCATCGACGCCGGGCGCCACTACCACTTCCTGCCGCCCGATGGGAGCGGCCAGCTCGACGCCTACCTGAAGGCCGGCTGGCACGAAGCCGATGTGCGCGACTACACGAAGGCCTATTTCGAGGACTTCAACAACCCGCTGCAACTGCCCTACCTGCGCATTCCCGGCGCCTTCAGCTACTGGCAGGCGCTGGATGTGCACCTGGCCGAGGCCGCTGCCGGCCAGCTGAGCCCCGAGGCGGCGCTGAAGGCGACGGCCGTCGACTTCGAGGAGATCACCATCAGTCTCGGCCGCGAGCGGCAGCGGCGCGCGTACCGCGATTCGCTGGGGCTGTGAGCCGTGCGGCCGGCGCATGATCATCGGCCTGCCCAGCGTCACCGGTGTGCCGGCCTGCTGCTGGCCCTGGCCACGTCGGCCGCCACCGGGGGCCCGGCAGCCTCGACGCCCGCGGCGCCGGACGTCCAGCCCTTCGGCAGCGCCACGGTCACCGTGGTCAAGCCGAGCGACATCGTCCCGCCACGCCTGCTGCCGCCCTGCCCGCCGGGCCAGTGCCGCTTTGCCGGCCAGACGGTGACGATGCTGCTACCCCGCAGCGTGATCGCCACGCCGGTGCTGGAGGTCAGGGAGGAGTTCGAAGCCGCCACCGGCGCGACGCTGAAGACCGTGCAGGTCGGCTCAATGGAGCTGTTCGACCACTTCTATGCCGACGTGACCCACCGCACCGGCCGCTACGACAGCTTCCTCGCCAGCGCCTGGTGGCTGGGCGAGCTGGTGGCCGGCGATCACCTGCTGCCCTACGACAAGTACCACAAGGACCCGCGCTTCCCGCAGTGGGACATCGAGGACGTGCTGCCGGCGCCGCGCGCGCTGCTGAGCTACGGCGACAGGAAGTACATGGTGGCCAACGACCACGATGGCCAGGTGCTGTACTACCGCCGCGACCTGCTGGCCGATGCGCAGCACAAGAAGGCCTTCCAGCAGAAATTCCACTACCCCTTGCAAGTGCCCCGGACCTGGCAGCAGTTCCGCGACATGGCCGAGTACTTCAACGGCCAGGATCTCAACGGCGACGGCGTGCCCGACCACGGCCTGTCGCTGCCGCTGAAGGCCAGCAACCAGGGCATGTTCCACTTCATGTCGCTGTCGGCCTCCTTCGTCATCGGGCCGAGCAACCCCCGGCTCTACTGGTTCGACCCGCAGAGCATGCAGCCGTTGATCGAAAGCCCCGGCCATGTGCGGGCGCTGCAGACGCTGGTCGACCTGGTGCAGTTCGGACCGCGCGAGATGCTGGGCTGGGAGCCCGGCAGGAGCTGGGACCACTTCCTGGCCGGCCGCGCGGCACTGAGCTTCAGCTGGGGCGACCTGGGCGCGCTGGCGCAGCAGCAGGGCAGCCAGGTCAAGGGCAAGGTCGGCACCGCAGCACTGCCCGGCAGCACCGAGTACTACAGCATCGCGTCAGGCCGCTGGATGCGCACCGAGTTGCCCAACCGGGTTGGCAACACCACCGGTGGGTCGTGGGCCGGCGTCATCGCCAAGCACTCGAAAGCGCCGGCCGCCACCTACTTCCTGCTGGCGCTGCTGGCCACCAAGGACAAATCCATGGCCTATGCGGCGCGCGGCTCCGACGGCATCGACCCCGGACGCCGCTACCACTTCCTGCCGCCCGACGGCAGCGCGCGGGTGAAGGCCTACCTGCAAGCCGGCTGGGACGAGGCCGATGTGCGCGACTACCTGCACGCCTACCACGACACCTTCAGCAACCCGCTGCAACTGCCCTACCTGCGCATCCCGGGCACCTACAGCTACTGGCAGGCCTTCAATCAGCACCTGGCGGAAGCCGCGGCCGGCCGGGTCAGCCCGCAGGCAGCCTTGAAGGCCACGGCGCTGAGCTTCGAGGAAACCACGCTGCGCCTCGGGCGCGATGCGCAGCGACGGGCCTACCGGGCCTCGCTGGGCCTGTAGGGCACCGTGGACCGACTGATCCGCCTCGGACTCGGCAGCAAGCTCACGCTGGCCTTCGCGGCGCTGGCAGCCGTCACGCTGCTGGTGGTGCTGCTGGCCTTCGTGGCCGGGCGCAATGCCATCCGCGACATCGAGCTCACCGAACAGGTGCGGAGCCCCGTCTGGGTCGCTTCCGAACAGGCCCAGGCCAGCCTGCTGAAGGTGCAGCTGCATGTGCGCGGCTACCTGGTGCTCGGCGATCCGGCCGACATCGATCACTACCGGCGCGCGCGCCAGGATTTCGAGAAAAGCCTGGCGGCGCTGCAGGCGATGTCCAGCGGCCGGCCGGACGACACCGAGGCCCGCTGGGTCGCCGAACTGACGCAGATCTACCAGCGCTGGGCCGATCTGCCGCTGCAGCTGTTCGACCTGCATGACAACCCGCTGAAGAACCGGCCCGCGCTGCGCATCGGCCGGGTCGAATTGCAGGCGCTGCGGGTGCGCGTGCTCGACGAGATCGACATCCTGATCGGCCTGCAGAAGGCTCGCGAACCGACACCGCGCAACGGCGGGCCGATGAGCGAGCTGCTGGCCTTCCAGACCTCGTTCGACGCGCTGACGACCAACCTGATGGCCTACGCCGCCTCGGGTGAACTCAACTTCAAGCTGACCTACGGCCCGCAGCTGGCCACCAACGCCACGATCTGGAACTCGCTGTCGGCCCGGCGCCCGCAGCTGTCCGCCGCGCAACGGGCCCGGCTGGATGCGATCGCGCGGCACCGCGCCGAGATCGCCGAGCACGCGCTGCAGATCGTCGCCATCCTCAACGGCGAACACGCCCGCGAAGACCTGTACCTCTACCGCACCCAGGTGGCGCCACAGGCCGAGGCGATGATCGTGCTGCTCGGCCAGGTCACCTCGCGCCAGCAGGCGCAGCTGAAGAGCGAGCTGGCCCGTGCCCGCGGCCGCCTGGCCGATGCCAGCACCTACACCATGGCCGGCGGGCTGGCCGCCGTGGTGCTGGGCGTGGTGATGGCCTTCGCCTTCCGCCGCCGCATCGTCGGGCCGGTGCAGCGGCTGACCGGCGTGGCCGAACGCGTGGCCGGCGGCGACCTGTCGGCGCGCGCGACGGTGGAGACGCAGGACGAGATCGGCGTGCTGGCCACCAGCTTCAACACCATGACCGAGCGCCTGGCGCACAGCATCGAGCACCTGGAGGCGGTGTTCGCCGAGGCCCAGCGCGCAAAGGACGCGGCCATCGTCGCCAACCGCGCCAAGAGCACCTTCCTCGCGACGATGAGCCACGAGCTGCGCACGCCGCTCAACGCGATCCTGGGCTACGCCCAGATCCTGCTGTACGACAAGGCCCTGGACGACCAGCAGATCGCCGGCCTGCACACCATCCAGCGCAGCGGCGAGCACCTGCTGCGGCTGATCAACGACATCCTGGACCTGTCGCGCATCGAAGCCGGCAAGATCGATCTGCGCCCCGAGCCGGTGTCGCTGGCGGCGTTCCTGCGCGCGATCACCGACATCATCTGCATCAAGGCCGAAGAGAAAGGCCTGCAGTTCAGCTTCGACGATGCCAGCGGCCTGACGTCGGCCGTGCTGTTCGACGAGCAGCGCCTGCGCCAGGTGCTGCTGAACCTGCTGAGCAACGCGGTGAAATTCACCGAGCAGGGCAACGTGAGCCTGCGCCTGCGGCCGCTGGCAACGGGCGAGCACAGCGTGACCCTGCGCTTCGAGGTCGAGGACAGCGGCATCGGCATTCCGCCCGCGCAACACCGGGCCATCTTCGAACCCTTCGAGCAGGCCGCCGACGTGCAGCGCCACTTCGGCGGCACCGGGCTGGGCCTATCGATCAGCCGCCAGCTGGTGCGGCTGATGGGCAGCGACATCCAGCTCGACAGCCAGGTCGGCCAGGGCAGCCGCTTCTGGTTCGACCTGGCGCTGCCGACCACCACGCAGGCGGCGCGCGGCGAGGCATCGCTCGCGCCGCTGCGCCCGGTCGGCTACCGCGGCGAGACACGCAAGCTGTTGATCGTCGACGATGTCGCGGCCAACCGTGCGCTGCTGGTGAGCCTGCTGTCGCCACTGGGCTTCAAGACCCTGCAGGCCGACAACGGCGCCGCGGCGCTGCAGCAGGCGCAGGCCCAGGCGCCGGACCTGATCATGATGGACAGCGTGATGCCGGGCATGGACGGCCTGGAGGCGACGCGCCAGATCCGCCAGCAGCCGTCCCTGCGCCAGGTGCCGATCATCGTCGTCTCGGCCAGCGCCTCGGCGGCCGACCAGCAGGCCAGCCGCGAGGTCGGCGCCAGCGCCTTCCTGCCCAAGCCGATCGCGCTGGACGCGCTGCTGCACCAGATCGGCCGGCTGCTGCAGTTGGACTGGATCGTCGACAAGGCCGCAGCCCAGCCCGCCGATACCGCGGCCCCGGCGGCGCTGGTCCCGCCGCCGACCGCCGAGATGGACCTGCTCTATGGCCTGGCCCAGACCGGCAACATGAGCAGCATCCGCGCCCATGCCGATCACATCGAAAGCCTGGGCACCCGCTACGCCGCGTTCGCGCAGCGCCTGCGCGAACTGGCGGACCGCTACCAGTCGCGAGCGATCCTCGACCTGGCGCGCAAGTTCATGGAGCCGCCGGGGT
>NZ_DATILJ010000274.1:0-9446 GCF_035476535.1 Aquabacterium sp. | reverse complement strand
GCACTGCATGCACCACGCGGTGGCCGGCTATGCCGCCGCCGGCCGCGAGCGCGACGCGGCGCTGGCCAGCGCGCACCTGTGCGCCGGCCTGCAGCATGTCGGCCGTTTCGACGAAGGCACACGCATCCTGGCGCGGCTGGGCTGCTTGAGCTTCGACGATGCGGCGATGGCCTTCATCCACTATGGCGAGGCCTGCGACGCGGTGGTCTGCGGCCGCGGTGCCGATGTGGCGCCCAAGCAGTCGCTGATGCTGGCGGCGCTGCTGCGCGTGCCGGACCCCGGGCTGTGGCAGCAGTGCCCGCTGCAGGTGATGATGATCGGCGCCCCTGGATCGCTGGCCCAGGCGGTGCGCTATGCCGATGCGATTCTGCAGATGGCCGGCGAGCGGCCCAGTTCCTTGCGTGCCGGCGCCTGGCATGCCAAGGCCTGGCAGGCGCTGATGGCCGGCCGCGAGGCCGAGGCGGCGTCCTGGCTGGCGCGCGCCGATGATGACTTTCGCTGGCTGGGCAGCCCGCGCATGATCCAGACCGACAACCGCATGGTGCATGCGCTGATGGCCGCGCTGCAGGGCGATGCGCCGGCCAGCCTCGCCGCCGGCGCGGCGCTGATCGACGACATCCGCCGCGCGGCCAGCGTCTCGTTCCGCCGCGCGCATGAAGCGGGCATGCTGTTCAACCAGGCCCGCGCCGCCTGGCTGCTGCAGGACTGGGCGCTGCTGCGCGAGATGGCGGCGGCGTTGCAAGCGGCCCGGCATGCGGCCGAGTGGCCCTCAGGGCGGGGCGTGCATGCGCTGGTCGATGCGATGGTGGCGCTGGCCGAGGATCGCGTCGACGATGCGGTGCAGGGGCTGGAAGCGCTGGGCGACGGCCTGCAGGCCTACTTCCTGTGTGCCGGCGTGCAGGCCCGTGCGCTGCATGCCTGGGCGCTGTGCCGGCAGCAGCGGCTGGATGCCGCGGCCGCGGCGCTGCAGCCGCTGCTGCAGGGCCCGGGCGACGATGAGCGCGGCGCCACCCTCCTGGCCGGCGAGCCGGTGCTGCGCGATCTGCAGCAGACCGATTGGCAGGGCCGGCTGTCGGCCGCGGAACTGGCGCGGCTGAGCGACTTCCTGGCCCGCGTGCAGCGGGTGCGGTTCGCCGCGGCGGTGCCGATCGACGCTGCGCCATCCGTGCTATCCGTGTCATCAGCGCCATTAGCGCCGCCGGTCGTGCCCGCCGTGCGCGTGCCGGCCGCCACCGAACTGCCCACCGCCGGGTCCGCGCCCGATGGCGGTGGCGAACGCCTGACGCCGCGCGAAGCGCAGATCCTGGCACTGATGGCCGCCGGCAACAGCAACAAGCTGATCGCCCGCGCGCTGGACCTGAGCGTGCACACCGTCAAGCAGCATGTGGCCAGCATCCTCGGCAAGCTCGGCGTGGCCAGCCGCGGCCAGGCCTCGGCCTGGTGGCACGCGCAGCTGAGGTAAGCCGGGGGGAGGAGGCGCTCGCGCAGCGGCCAGGGGGAGGGTGGCTCCTTTGGCGGATGCGCAGTGCATGGGCCGCCGCACAAGATCGGCCCATGCTGGTCTTCAGCCACACCCATCTGCCGCGCGAACTGCTGGACGGCGTGCAACGCTGCTGCATTGCCGGCGCGGCGCAGGGCCTGCATTGCTTCGAGGCCTGGCACTACGGCATCGAGCCCGGCGCCGAGGCGGCTCTGGCCGCCTGCGCTGACGAAACCGTGCTGCTGGTGCTGGAAGGCGCCGGCAGGCTGGCGCTGGCCAGCGGCCCGCAGCGCGTGCAGGCGCCGTGCACCGTGCGGCTGCCGCCGCAGGACGAGACGCGGGTCGCGAACATCGGCGCCGCGCCGCTCAAGCTGCTGCTGCTGAGCGCCTCCCCCGCCGCCGGCCCGTCGGCATAGCTCTTCACGGCGGGCCGCGTGGCCCGAACGGGCGATGTGCCGCGGCGCCCGGATTTCTACAGTGCATCCATCCCCCCTTGAATGCCCTGGAGAGACCCATGATGAAGACCACCCTCACGCAATTGACGCTGGCCGTGCTGCTGGCCCTCGGACTGAGCGCCTGCGGCGGCGGCAGCGAGACGATGGCGGCCGATGCCGCGAGCACGCTGGCAGCCGGCGCCGGTACCGGCGCCAGCACCGGCCCGCGCGCCAAGGCCTTGTCGGCCGCACTGGCCGCACCGGCTGCCGCCACCGCGGCGGTCGATGCCACCGAAGCCGCGCGCCAGCTGATGGACTTTGCGGAAGTCACCTTCCCGGGCTACTTCCCGCCGCACCCGGCCACGCTGAGCGCCGAGCCCTTCAGCTTCCGCTACTACCCCGACACGGGGGCCTACCTGGGCGTCGTCACGGCCGCCGGCACGCCCTATGTGCACAACGGCATCTACGTGATGGGCGGGCCTTTCGGCGCCGCGCCGGTGCTGGTCGGCCAGGTCACGGACTTCATCACGCCGGTGGCCAACTACAGCCTGGCCTTGTCGGCCGACCGCACGCCGGTGCAGCAAGGCAGCACGGCCACGCTGAAGGCCACGCTGACGCGCCAGAACGGCTTCACCGGCCCCGTGCAACTGGTGCTGGACGGCCTGCCCGCCGGCGTCACCAGCAATGTCATCACCATCCCGGCCGGCAGCAGCACCGCCGACATCCGGCTCAGCGCGCAGACCAGCGCGCCGCATTCGCTGCCGACCGTGGCGCGGCTGCGCGCGGTCAATGGCAGCGATGTGCTGCACCAGGCGGTGACCGTCACCGTGCGCGGCGCGCCGGGCGACATCGACACCAGCTTCGGCGGCGGCGTCAACATCACGCCGGTCGGCTACGAGGACTATGCCAATGCGGCGGCCGTGCAGGCCGACGGCAAGGTCATCGTCGCCGGGTCGAGCACGATGCCCACCGGCACCTTCGTCTCGCTGGTGCGCTACCGGCGCGACGGCGGCCTCGACACCAGCTTCGGCACCGACGGCAAGGTCGTGACGCAGGTCGGCACGCGCAGCGACGCGGCCGCGGCGATCGCGGTCCAGCCCGACGGCAAGATCGTCATCGCCGGCGCCAGCGACCAGCTCACCAGCGGCCTGGACTTCCTGGTGCTGCGCTACAACGCCGACGGCAGCCTGGATGCCGGCTTCGGCAGCGGTGGCAAGGTGACCACCGCAATGAGCGGCGACACCGACCGCGCCTGGGCCGTGGCGATCCAGGCCGACGGCAAGATCGTGGTCGCCGGCGAAAGCAACAGCGGCAGCACCAGCGGTATCGACTTCGCACTGGCGCGCTACAACAGCAACGGCACGCTCGACGCCGGCTTCGGCAGTGGCGGCAAGGTGATCACGCCGCTGAAATCCAACACCGGACGCGACAGCATCTACGCGCTGGCCCTGGCCACGGTGGCGGGCGAGCAGCGCATCCTCGCCGTTGGCGGCGACGGCGATTTCCAGGCCGCACGCTACCTGCCCGACGGCAGCCTCGACGCTGGCTTCGGCAACGGCGGCAAGGTGATGGCCTTGTTCACTTCGAGCATCGGCGGCGCCCGTGGTGTCACGCTGCTGCCGGGCGGCCAGGCCGTGCTGGCCGGTGCCATCAACAATGACTTTGCTGCCGCGCAACTGACTGCCAACGGCACGCTGGACACGGCCTTCGGCAACGGCGGCAAGTTCGTGCAAGGCGTCGTGCCGACCAACTGGGATTCGGCCACCGCCGTGGTGCGCCAGGCCGATGGCAAGCTGGTGCTGGGCGGCTGGGCCTATTCCGGCAACAGCTCGGCCGGCGACTTTGCTGCGCTGCGCCTGCTGCCCAACGGCACGCTGGACGCCAGCTTCGGCACCGGCGGCATCGTGATCCATCCCACCGCCGCCGGCACCAAGGGCGACCAGGCCCACGGCCTGGTGCTGCAGGCCGACGAGCGCGTGCCGACGGTGCGCGCCATCCAGGCCGGCGAGGCCAATGGCAGCAACCACGACTTCTCGCTCATCCGGCTGTGGCTGTGAGCCGTATGCCCCGACACACCTTTCGAATGTCGACACCATGAAACGCTGGATCAAGTTCCCGTTGATCGGCCTGGCTGCCGTGCTGGCCGCCGCCGCCGCGACGCTGGCTTTCGCCAACCACCGCAGCCAGTCGCGCATGACGCGCACCGTGGCGCTGCCCGCCTATGCGCTGGCACTGCCCGAGGATGCCGCGAGCATCGAACGCGGCCGCTACCTGTACCAGTCACGCGGCTGCACGGACTGCCACGGCCAGGACGGCGCCGGCCGTGTCTTCATCAACGATGACGGCATCGGCCTGCGGCTGGCCGGGCCGAACATCAGCCCGGGGCCTGGCAACGTGGTGGCGCACTACAAGGGCGAGGACTGGGAGCGCACGCTGCGCCACGGCGTCAAGCCCTCGGGCCAGCCGCTGCTGGTGATGCCCTCGGAAGACTATGCGCGCTGGACCGATGCCGACGTGGCCGCCGTCGCCGCCTACGTGCGCCAGATGCCGCCGAAGAGCGGTGGCCCGGCGGTGCTGCAGCTGCCACTGCCAGTGCGCGTGATGTATGGCCTGGGCCTGATGCCCGATGCGGCCGAGCGCATCGACCACGGCCTGCCGCCGCCGCAGCCGGTGCCCGAAGGCGTGAGCCTGGCCCACGGCCAGTACGTGGCCAACAGCTGCCTGGGCTGCCATGGGCAGCTGTTGTCGGGCGGCAAGATTCCCGGCGCGCCGCCGGACTGGCCGGACGCCGCGAACCTGACGCCCGGCGCCGGCAGCGCGATGCCGCGCTATGCCAGCGCCACCGAATTCCGCACCATGCTGCGCTCGGGCCGCCGGCCCGATGGCAGCCGGGTCAGCATCGTGATGCCCTTCGAATCGCTGGCGCGCATGAGCGACACCGACATCGATGCCGCCTACCTGTACCTGAAGTCGCTGCCGCCGCGCCCCGTCGGGCGGTGATGAGGGGGCCGCCGGCCGCCCCGCCGGCGGTAGAGGCATCCGGGATGCGCGATGATGCGGGCCTCCTCATTCCCGGAGGCCAGCGATGCAAGCCGCCAAAAAAACGCAGACACGCCTTGCCCTGCTGATCACGCTCCCGGCCGGCCTGGCGCTGGTTGCCGGCTGCGCCGTGCCGCTGCAGGCCGGGCTCAGCGAGGCCGAGGTGGCGGCCCGCATGGGCCCGCCCACCGGCCGCTACGTGATGCCCTCTGGCACCACCCGGCTCGAGTTCGCGCGCGGGCCCATGGGCCGCACCACCTGGATGGTCGACCTGGACGCCGCCGGCCGCACCCAGCAATGGGCCCAGGTGCTCGACGATGCGCATTTCGCGCAGGTGGTCGACGGTCTGCCGCGCGACGACCTGCTGCGCCTGCTGGGCCGCCCGGCCCGCCGTGCCCCCGAGTGGCAGAACCGCGAAACCTGGTACTGGCGCTACCAGACCAACGACTGCCTGTGGTTCGCCGTGACGCTCAGCGCCGAGGGCCGCGTGCTCAACGGCGGCGGCCACATGATCGACCCGGCCTGCGACGCCCCCAACGACCGAGCCAGACAATGAGCATCACGCTGTACGGCATCACCAATTGCGACACCGTCAAGCGCGCCCGCGCCTGGCTGGCTGAGCAGGATGTGAGTTATCAATTCCACGATTTCAAGAAGGCCGGCGTGCCGCCCGCGCGCCTGCCGGCCTGGGTGGCGGCGGCCGGTTGGGAACGCGTGCTCAACCGCCAGGGCAGCACCTGGCGCAAGCTCGACGAGGCCCAGCGCACCGCCGTGGTCGACGCCGCCAGCGCCCAGGCGCTGATGCTGGCGCAGCCCAGCGTGATCAAGCGCCCGGTGGTCGAATGGGCCGATGGCAGCATCACCGTCGGCTTCGACGCCGACACCTTCGCGCGCCGGCGCTGAGAACCGGCGCCGGCCGGCCCGGCACCGGCCCCGCATCAGCGCGGTGCAGCTGCTGCGCAGGTGACACGGTCGATCGCGCCCTGCGGCGCACAATGACGCCGTCACTTCATGGAGGCCGCCGTGCAAGACCGCATTCGAATCAGCATCGACGCTTTGGGCGTGGCCGAGGTGTGCCTGGCGCGCCCCGACAAGATGAACGCGCTGGACTTCGCGATGTTCGATGCCATCGCCGCCGCGATCGATCAACTCAAGTCCGAGCGCGGCCTGCGCGCCGTGGTGCTGCACGGCGAAGGCCGGGCCTTCTGCGCCGGGCTGGACATGGGGCGCATGGACAAGATTGCCGCGGCCGGCGAAGGCGGTTTTCGCGACTTGCGCCCGCGCAGCCACGGCACGATGAATTCCGCGCAGTACGTTGCGCAAGGCTGGCGCGAACTGGTGGTGCCGGTGATCGCCGCGGTGCACGGCGTGGCCTTCGGCGGCGGCCTGCAGGTGGCGCTGGGCGCCGACATCCGGCTGATCAGCGCGGACCTGAAGATGTCGGTGATGGAAGTCAAATGGGGCCTGGTGCCCGACATGGCCGGCATCGTGCTGATGCGCGGCCTGCTGCGCGACGACGTGGTGCGCGAGCTGACCTACACCGGGCGTGTCGTCGACGCCGAAGAAGCCGTGCAGCTGGGCCTGGCCACCCGCGTCTGCGCCGACCCGCTGGCCGCCGCGCGCGAGATGGCCGCCGGCATCGCGCAGCGCAGCCCGGATGCCGTGCGTGCTGCCAAGCGCCTGCTGAACCAGGCCGCGGCCGGTACCGGCGACGCCGCGCTGCTGCAGGCGGAATCCAACGAGCAGGTGGCGCTGATGGGCGCGCCGAACCAGGTGGAAGCCGTGCGCGCGAACCTCGAGAAGCGCGCGCCGGTCTTCCACGGCTGAACCGGCGCACGATGCTGCGCGACCTTGCCTTCGAAAACCGCGTGCGCCAGCGCCTGGCGCAATGGCAACGCCACGAGCCGGATGCCGCCGGCCTGCGCCGCGCCGCGGTCGCGATGGTGCTCACCGATGAAGGCCACGGCGGCGAGCTGCCCGGCCTGCCGCGCCATGCGCAGTGGAGCGAGCAGGCCGCCATCATCGTCACCCGGCGCGCGGCAACGCTGCGCGCCCACGCCGGCCAGTTCGCGCTGCCCGGCGGCCGCGTCGACGAAGGCGAAACGGCGCAGCAGGCCGCGCTGCGCGAGTTGCACGAAGAGGTTGGCCTGGTGCTGGACGCCGGCGCCATCATCGGCCTGCTTGACGACGTGATCACGCGCTCCGGCTACGCCATCACGCCGGTGGTGATGTGGACCGGCGCAGCCATGGGCCTGCAGCCCAACCCCGACGAAGTGGCCAGCATCCACCGCATTCCGCTGACGGAACTGCTGCGCGCCGACGCGCCGATGCTCACGCCGATGGACGACAGCGACGTGCCGGTGCTGCGCATGCCGGTCGGCCAGGGCTGGATCGCCGCGCCGACCGCCGCGATGCTCTACCAGTTCCGCGAGGTCTGCCTGCTCGGTCGCGAGACCCGGGTCCAGCATTTCGAGCAGCCGCGCTTCGCGTGGAAGTGAGCGCGCCTGTGCGCCCCAGCGGCCGCCATGGATCCGGCTCTGCCGGTCCATTGGCGGCGCCCCCTGGGGGGAGGCGCCGCAGGCGCTCCGGGGGGTACTAAATTTGCACCCGCGTGCCCAGCTCCACCACGGCGTTGTCCGGCAGGCTGAAGAAGGCCGCGACGCCGCCGGCGTTGCGGCTCATCGCGGCAAACAGCGTTTCGCGCCACTGCGCCATGCCGGTGCCGGGGGTGGGCACCACGGTCTCGCGGCTGAGGAAATAACTGGTCTCGAACAGCGGCACCGGCAAGCCCTGGGCCGCGCCGAGCGACAAGGCCTGCGGCACATCCGGCGTGTCCATGAAGCCGAAGTGCAGCCGCACGCGCCAGAAGCCGGGGCCCAGCGCCTCGATCTCCAGGCGGTCTTTCGCGGCGACCCAGGGCGTCTCGGCGAACACCACGGTCATGATCAGGTTGCGCTCGTGCAGCACCTGGTTGTGCTTCAGGTTGTGCAGCAGGGCTTGCGGCACCGTCTCGCCATCGGCCACGGCATACACGGCGGTGCGCTGCGCACGGTTCACGCTGCCGAGGTCCAGGCTGTCGATGAAGGGCTGCAGCGCCAGGCCTTCGCTGCGGATGCTGGCCACCAACTGCTCGCGGCCGCGCGCCCAGGTGCTCATCACGCCGAACAGCAGCAGGCCCAGCAGCAGCGGGAACCAGCCGCCCTCGAAGAACTTCACCGCGCAGCCGGCCACCAGCAGCGCGTCGATGATCAGGAAGAACAGCGTGGCGCCGATGGCCAGCGGCGCGGGCAGCTTCCAGCCGTGGCGCACGACGAAGAAGGTCAGCGCGGTGGTGATCAACATTGTCACCGTCACTGCGATGCCGTAGGCGCCGGCCAGCGCGGCCGAGCTGCCGAAGAACAGCACGGCGGCCACCACGCCGACCAGCAAGGCCCAGTTGACCGCCGGCATGTAGATCTGCCCGGCCTCGCGGGCGGAGGTGTGGCGCAGCGCCATGCGCGGGAGGAAGCCCAGCTGGATGGCCTGGCGCGTCATCGAATAGGCGCCCGAGATGACGGCCTGCGACGCGATGATCGCCGCCAGCGTGGCCAGCAGCACGGCGGGCAGCACCCATTCGGGCGCGAACAGGCGGTAGAACGGGTTCGCCACGGCAGCCGGGTCGTGCATCAGCAGCGCGCCCTGGCCGAGGTAGTTCAGCGCCAGCGCCGGCAGCACCAGCGCACACCAGGCCAGCTGGATCGGCCGGCGGCCGAAGTGCCCGAGGTCGGCATACAGCGCCTCGGCGCCGGTGAGCGCCAGCACGATGGCGCCGAGCGCGGCCCACACCTGCCAGCCGCGTTCGGCCAGGAAGCGCGCGGCCTGCAGCGGGTTCAGCGCGGCCAGGATCGCCGGCTCGCGCAGGATCTGCTGCACGCCGGTGACCGCCAGCACCAGGAACCACAGCAGGATCACCGGCCCGAACAGCTTGCCCACCAGCGCCGTGCCGAAGCGCTGCAGCAGGAACAGCCCGACCAGCACCACCAGCGAGAACGGCAGCACATAGGCCTTCAGCGCCGGCGCGGCGACTTCCAGCCCCTCCATCGCGCCGAGCACCGAGATCGCCGGCGTGATGATGCTGTCGCCGTAGAACAGCGTGGCGCCGAACACGCCCAGCAGCAGCAGTGCGCGGCGCAGCGCCGGCCGGCTGCTGACAGCCTGCGCCGCCAGCGCGGTGAGCGCCAGGCCGCCGCCTTCGCCGCGGTTGTCGGCGCGCAGGATCAGGATCACGTACTTCAGCGTCACCACCAGCATCAGCGCCCAGAAGATCGTCGACACCGCGCCGATCAGGTTGGGGCCGTTCAGCGCCACGCCGGTGGCCGGGCTGAAGATGGTGGCCAGCGTGTACAGCGGGCTGGTGCCGATGTCGCCGTAGACGACGCCGAGCGCGCCCAGCGTCAGCGCGGCCAGGCCTTGTTTGGCGTGCGTGGACGGCGTGGCGGCGCCGGCCGCAGCGA
>NZ_DATILJ010000273.1:0-3318 GCF_035476535.1 Aquabacterium sp. | reverse complement strand
GGCGGCCGATGCGTCACTGTCCGGCAGCGCGCTGGTGGTGTGGGCGGTGAAGCCGCAGCTGTTCAATGAAGCCGCGGCGCCGGCCGCCGCGTTCGTGGCCGGTGCGCTGCAGCTCAGCGTGATGGCCGGCATCCGCTGCAGTGCGATCATGCGGACCACCGGCGCCACGCGCATCGTGCGCAGCATGCCCAATACGCCGGCGCTGATCGGCCGCGGCATTGCCGGGCTGTTTGCCACGCCCGAGGTGCAGGCCGAGCAACGCGCGCTGGTCGAGCAGGTGCTGCAGCCCACCGGCCAGCTGATGTGGCTGCCGCAGGAAGCCGACCTCGATGCGGTGACTGCGCTATCCGGCTCTGGCCCGGCCTATGTCTTCTACTTCGTCGAAGCGATGATGGCCGCGGCCACTGAGATGGGCCTGACGGCCGAGCAAGGCAAACGCCTGGCGCTGGCCACCTTCGACGGCGCGGCGGCGCTGGCCGCGCAGTCCGACGAGCCGCCGTCGGTGCTGCGTGAGCGGGTCACTTCCAAGGGCGGCACGACCTACGCGGCGCTGCAATCGATGCAGGCCGATGGCGTCGCGCCGGCGCTGGTCAAAGCCGTGCGGGCGGCGCAGCGGCGCGCGGCGGAATTGGGTGACGAGTTCGGCTGAGCCCGCGCAGCTGTCATGCCCTGCGGCATGACAGCTGGCTGGCGAAGCGACCCGGCCTGCAGAGCCGGGTCGTGGGCGAGCTTGCGCTCAGCGCAACGCCAGGTCCAGCGCAACGCCGGCGAACACCGCTGCGCCGACCCAGTGGTTCAGCCGGAAGGCCTTGAAGCAGCCGTCGTGCTCACGCCGGCGGATCAGCGTGAAGTGCCACAGCGCCTGCGCGGCCGCGACCGCTATGCCCAGCAGGAATGCGCGGCCCAATCCCAGGCTGCGGCCGATGGCCGCCCAGCTGGCGAGATAGACCGCATAAAAGGCCATCACGCCGATCACATCGAAACGGCCCAGCGTGATCGCCGACGTGCGCATGCCGATCTTCAGGTCGTCGTCGCGGTCGACCATCGCGTATTCGGTGTCGTAAGCCAGCACCCAGAACAGGTTGCCGAGCATCAGCCACCAGGCCTGCGGCGGCACAGCGGCGTTGATCGCGGCCAGGCTCCATTCGCGGCCCCCTTGCGCGGCGGCAAAGGCCATCGGAATGCCGAAGCTGAAGGCCACGCCCAGCACCGCCTGCGGCATCGAGACAAAGCGCTTGGCATACGGGTAGGCCAGCGTGATGGCCAGCGCCGCGAAGGACAGCAGGATGGTCGGCGCATTGGTCGTCAGCACCAGCACGAAGGCCGCCAGCGCCAGCACCGCGCCGACGATCAGCGCCTCCTTCACCGGCAGCGCGCCGCGGGTGACGGGCCGCTGGGCCGTGCGTTTGACATGGCGGTCGAACTCGCGATCGGCCACGTCGTTGATGCAGCAGCCGGCGCTGCGCATCAGCACCGTGCCGAGCGTGAACACCGCCAGCAGGTGCCAGCCCGGAAAGCCGTCGGCGGCAATCCACAGCGCGGACAGCGTCGGCCACAACAGCAGCAGCCAGCCAGCAGGACGGCTCCAGCGGATCAGGTCCAGGTACAGCGGCAGGCGCTGGCGCAAGCGGTTCAGCATCGGGCTCGGATTGTGGCACCCGGGTCTGCGCACAATGCAGGCAACGCGGCCTGCCGCCCGCCCGAGGACACCCGATGAATGCGCTGCTCGATGTGCACCCCGAAGTCGCCGATGCGCTGGCCACCGGCCGGCCGGTGGTGGCGCTGGAATCGACCATCATCTCGCACGGCATGCCCTGGCCGCAGAACGCCGAGACGGCACTGGCCGTCGAAGCCGAAGTGCGCGCGCAGGGTGCGGTGCCGGCGACGATTGCGGTGATCGCCGGCCGCCTCACGGCCGGGCTGACGCGCGAGCAGATCGAGCTGCTCGGCCGCAGCGGCCAGGCCGTGGCCAAGGTCAGCCGGCGCGACCTGCCTTACCTGGTGATGCGTGGCGGCCTGGGCGCGACGACGGTGGCCGCGACGATGATCATTGCGGCCTTGGCCGGCATCCGCGTCTTCGCCACCGGCGGCATCGGTGGTGTGCACCGTGGCGCCGAGACCAGCCTGGACATTTCGGCCGACCTGCAGGAGCTGGCGCGCACGCCGGTGGCGGTGGTCTGCGCCGGCGCCAAGTCGATCCTCGACCTGGGGCTGACGCTGGAGTACCTGGAGACCCACGGCGTGCCGGTGATCGGCTACCGCACCAGCAGCCTGCCGGCCTTCTTCAGCCGTGACAGCGGCTTCGGTGTCGACCATCGCATCGACGACGCGGCGGACATCGCGCGGCTGATGCAGGTGAAGTGGGACCTAGGGCTGGGCGGTGGCCTGGTCATCGCCAATCCGATTCCCGAGCGCCATGCGCTAGCGCGTGAAGTGATCGACCAGGTCATCACGCAGGCTCTGGCCGAAGCCCAGGCGCAAGGCGTGCAAGGCAAGGCCGTCACGCCCTTTCTGCTGCAGCGCGTGAACGCGCTGACCGGCGGCCACAGCCTGGCCAGCAACATCCAACTGGTGCTGAACAACGCGCGGCTGGCGGCGGCGCTGGCCACGGCCTATGCGGCCCTGTCCGGGCGCAAATAGCTCAAGGTTGCAGCACGACACGGCCGACGACTCGGCCCTTTGCCAGATCGTCCAGTGCCTGGTTCACGCTGGCCAGTGGCCGCAGGTCCAGTGGGATCGTCGGCAGGGTGATCGTCTGAGCCAGCGCCACCAGTTCGCGCAGCTCATTCAGGCTGCCGACATAGGAGCCGGCCAGCCGCAGCACGCGCAACGGCAGGCTGGGCAGCGGCAGTCGCAACTCGCCGCCGAACAGGCCGACGACGATGACCTGCCCGCCGCGCCGCACCAGGCCGATCGCCAGCGACGAGCTGGATTGGCTGCCGACGAAGTCCAGCGCCGCGGCGATGTTGCGCTGGCAGGCGCTGGAGATCGTCTTCAGCGCCTGCGGATCGTCCGGGTCGAAGGCCAGTGCCGCGCCATGGTGCAGCGCCGCGTCGCGCTTGGCCGGGTCGGGGTCGATCGCGACGACTTTCGCGGCCGAAGTGGCCGACAGCAGCGCTACCGCCGTCATGCCGACACCGCCGCAGCCGACCACCACCACATGATCGTCGGCACCCAGCGCATCGAGCTTGCGGATCGCGCCGAACGCCGTGATGCCGGCGCAGGCAAAGGTGGCCGCGCGCTCCGGCGCCAGTGTGCCGATGGGCACCAGGTAGCGCGCATGCGGCACGCGCACCAGGTCGGCATAACCGCCCGGCA
>NZ_DATILJ010000272.1:0-48926 GCF_035476535.1 Aquabacterium sp. | reverse complement strand
GCCTGGAAGTCGCGCACCGAGCCGGGGTCGGTGGCCAGCACCTTCAGCACGTCGCCGCTGGCCATCTCGGACAGCGCCTTCTTCGCTTTCAGGATGGGCAGCGGGCAGTTCAGGCCACGCGTGTCGATTTCCTTCTGGGCTTGCATCGTCGGTCCGTGATCGGTAGAGAGAGTCAGGAGCGCTTCGGCCATTCCATGAAGCGCGGTTCATGGCCGCGTGAGCGCAGCCAGTCGGCCAGCGCATAGCCGGTGCCGGCAGGCCAGCACATCACATCGGCGGGCGCGTAGAGCTTGTATTCGGCCAGCTCGGGCGACAGGCGGATCTCGCCGCGCGCCAACACATGGTAGGCGATGATCACCTGGTTCATGCGCTGGAAGTCGTAGACGCCGATCAGCTTCGTCGTCACCGCTTCGAGCGCGGTTTCTTCGGCCACCTCACGTATCAGGCCTTCTTCGGGCGTTTCGCCGGCCTCCATGAAGCCGGTGATCAGGCCGAACAAACGCGCCGACCACGCCGCATTGCGCGCCAGCAAGAGCTGCCCGTCACGGTCGCCGCATTCGATCACCGCGGCGAGCACCGGCGTTGGGTTGTTCCAGTGGGTCCAGTCGCAGGCCGGGCAGCGCAGCCGGGTCTTCAGGCCACCGTCTTCGAGTGATTCGACTTCGGCGAGTGCCGTGGCGCAGTTGGGGCAGAAGCGGAATTGGTAGGCCATGCTGCAGCGGGCTCAGGCGGGGAAGACGCCGGTGGACAGGTATCGCTCGCCGCGGTCGCAGACCACGAAGACGATCGTCGCATGGCTGAGCGTCTGCGCCATGCGCAGCGCGACCCACGCAGCACCGGCAGCCGAGATGCCAACGAACAGGCCTTCTTCGCGGGCCAGCCGGCGCGCCATGTCCTCGGCATCGGACTGGCTGACCAGCACCAGTTCGTCCACCTGCGCCGGGTCGTAGATCTTCGGCAGATACGCCTCGGGCCATTTGCGGATGCCGGGGATGCGCGAACCTTCGGCTGGCTGCGCTCCGATGATGCGCACCGCGGCATTCTTCGACTTCAGGTAGCGCCCGACGCCGGTGATGGTGCCGGTGGTGCCCATCGCACTGACGAAATGCGTGACCCGGCCCTCGGTGTCGTGCCAGATCTCGGGGCCGGTGGTCTCGAAGTGAACGCGCGGGTTGTCGTCATTGGCGAACTGGTCGAGCACACGGCCCTTGCCATCCCGCTGCATCTGCTCGGCCAGGTCGCGCGCGTACTCCATGCCGCCCGAGCGCGGCGTCAGGATCAGTTCGGCACCGTAGGCCTTCATGGTCTGCGCACGCTCGATCGACAGATCCTCCGGCATGATCAGCACCATGCGGTAGCCGCGGATGGCGGCCGCCATCGCCAGCGCGATGCCGGTATTGCCCGAGGTCGCCTCGATCAGCGTGTCGCCGGGCTTGATGTCGCCCCGCTCTTCGGCGCGGCGGATCATGCTCATCGCCGGCCGGTCTTTCACCGAGCCGGCCGGGTTGTTGCCTTCGAGCTTGCCGAGGATGACGTTGCCGCGCGCTTCGGTCGCCGCGCCGGGCAGGCGCTGCAGGCGAACGAGCGGCGTGCGGCCGATCACATCCTCAATGGTCTGATAACTGGACATGGAACGCGGTACCTCCGAGGACCATTGTGTCAGCGCCCCGCGAACGCCGCAGAACCCCCATGCCATAATCCGCGCCCACGCTGCCTCTGGCGTGCGATCACGGCCCTCGTGACGAAATCGGTAGACGTAGCGGATTCAAAATCCGCCGCCGCAAGGCGTGCCAGTTCGAGTCTGGCCGAGGGCACCACTCCCCATCCGCTCCATGCCCCCCCTGCCACCGGTCACCCAGGCGCTGATGTTGATCTGCACGGCGATGTTCTGCCTGCAGCTGGTGCTGGCCCGCGTGCTGGACACCTTTCTGGCGCTCTGGCCCTTCAGCAGCGGCCTCTTCTGGCCCTGGCAGGTCCTCAGCTATGCCTTCTTGCATGGCGACTTCACGCACCTGCTCTTCAACATGTTCGGCCTGTGGATGTTCGGCGGCGAACTGGAGCGGCTGTGGGGCACCAAGCGCTACCTCCAGATGCTGCTGGCCAGCGTGCTCGCGGCGGCGGCGGCGCAACTGCTGGTCACCTGGCTGATGGGTTCGCGCGCCCCCACCGTGGGGGCCTCCGGCGCGCTGTTCGGCCTGCTGCTGTCGTTCGGCATGCTGTTCCCGAACCGGGTGATCATGCTGATCATCCCGCCGATCCCGATGAAGGCACGCACCTTCGTGGCGGTGTTCGGCGCGCTCGAACTGCTGCTGGGCCTGTTCGGCCCCGCGGGCGTCGCCCACTTCGCGCACCTGGGCGGCATGCTCGGTGCGTGGCTGATGATCAGCTACTGGCGCGGCCGCCTGCCCTTCGGCCCATCGCGGCGGCGCTGAGCCACCACCCCTAGTCCGAAATAACCCCGCGCTCGCCTTCGCGGCGGGAACGGATCATGCTGCGTTCATCCCATCACTTCGGGAGCGCAGTGATGAAACCTCGACTTCCCCGTGTCTCCGCGGTCGCCTGGACGGCGCTGCTGGCCGTCCTGGCGGCCTTCGTCCTGACTTGGTCGCAAGCGGCTCTGGCCGCCGACTCAGCCGACGCGACGGCCGATCTCAGCGACCGCTCGCGAGCGCTGCAGCGAGCCCAGAACGCCGTGGTCGGCGTGCAGGCGATGGCGGTGGAAGGTGCACGCTCGACCGCCACGCTGGGCCCGGTGCGCAACGGCTCGGGCGTCGTCATCGGCCCGGATGGGCTGGTGCTGACCATCGGCTACCTGGTGCTCGAAGCCGATCAGGTGCAGATCGTCACCGACGATGAGCGCACCATTCCCGCACGGGTGATCGGCTACGACGTGGCCACCGGTTTCGGCCTGGTGCAGGCGCTGGCGCCGCTGCGCATCGAGGCCGCGCCGCTGGGCCGCTCGGCCGCGCTCGCACCGCGCGAGGTGATGATGATCGCCAGCGGCGGCGAAGACGGCGCGGTGAGCCCGGCCTGGCTGGTGTCGCGACGAGCCTTCTCCGGCTATTGGGAGTACCACATCACCGGCGCGCTGTTCACCACGCCGCCGCGCCGCGATCACAGCGGCGCGGGCTTGTTCAACGCACAGGGTGAGCTGGTCGGCATCGGCTCGCTGGTGCTGGCCGATGCTGCGCCGCCGGAAGACCCGGACCGGGTGCCGGGCAACATGTTCGTGCCGGTGGACCTGCTGTCGCCGATCCTCGACGAACTGCGCCGCGTCGGCAGCAGCGCGTCGAGCCGGCGGGCCTGGCTGGGTGTCAACTGCGTCGAACAGAACGGTGATGTGCGCGTGGTGCGCGTCAACGACGACAGCCCGGCCGACGTGGCGGGCCTGAAGGCCGGCGACCAGATCCTGCGCGTCGATGGCACCGAGGTGCATGCGCTGGAGGCGCTGTGGACGACGCTGTGGTCCGGCGGTGCGCCTGAACGCGAGGTGGTGCTGGACATCCGCCGCGACGGCACGTCGCAGACGGTGAAGGTGTTCAGCGTGGACCGGATGAAGACGCTGAAGCGGCCGCGGGGGATTTGATGCCGGGCGAGCGCAAGCCCTGCTCGGCCCACAGCCCTTCGTGCACGGTCGGGTAACGCAGCCTGAGCTTCAACTCCTGCTTCAGGCGCCGGTTCTGCAAGCGGCGTGATTCGCTCATGAAGCTCAGCTGCACCGGCGACAACTGCTGCTGCGCCTGCTCACGCGAGATGCGGGGCGGTCGCGGCAGGCCGCCCAGATCGGCCGCCAGGTCGAAGTAGTCGCCCATCGTCAGCGTGCTGTCGTCGCTGGCGTGCACCACGCGCTGCGGCAGGCCGCGGTGCAGTGCCGCCACGCAGGCCCGCGCCAGGTCGTCGGCATGGATGTGATTGGTGTACACATCGTCTTCGGGGCGCAGCACCGGCGTGCCGCGCAACAGCCGCTCCCGCGGGTGGCCACCGGGCCGGTCCAGCGCATAGATGCCCGGAATGCGCAGCACCGTCACCGCCACGCCGAAGCCGCGTCCATACCAGCGCACACGCGCCTCGGCGTCGACACGCCGCAGCGCCCGCTCGGTGGCCGGCCGCACGGCACGCGTCTCGTCGAAGCAGGCACCGCCGGCATCGCCATACACCCCGGTGGTGCTGGCGTACACCAGACGCCGCACGCGCCCACTGCGGGCCAGCGCTTGCAGCAGCGCCTGGGTGCGTGAGTCGCTGCTGCCGCTGCCCGGGGGTGGCGCCAGGTGCAGCACGGCATCGGCCAGGCCGGCGAGCCGGGCCAGCGTGCGCGGTTCATCCAGGTTGCCTTGCAACGGCACGGCGCCCGCCGCGCGCAGTTCGCCCACACGCTCGACCGAAGAGCTCAGCACCAGCAGCCGCCAGCGCCCGCGCAGCAGGCGCAGCACGCGCAGGCCGATGTCGCCACAGCCCACCACCAGCAGGGTCGGGCGCCGCAGGGCGGATGGAGTCAAAGGCATGATGTCGCGGGTGCAGGAAAGCGAGGCCCTCTCGCGGGCATGGGCCGCCAGCCCCTGGCGGGCACAATGGCGGCAGAGTGTAGTGGCCCCATCATGACCTTCCGAGTGACCTTGCAGCCCGCCGACCGGCAATTCAATGTGGCGCGCGACGAACCGATCCTCGCCGCCGCAATCCGCCAGGGCATCGGCATGCCCTACGGTTGCCGCGATGGGGCCTGCGGATCCTGCAAGAGCCGGCTGATCGAGGGCCGCGTGCTGCATGGCGCCCACCAGGCCAAGGCCTTGTCGGCTGCCGAAGAAGACGCAGGGCTGATCCTGCCCTGCTGCGCCACGCCGCAGACCGATTGCATCGTCGAAGCGCGCAGCGTGCCCGGCGCCGGTGACTTTCCGATCCTGAAGATGCCCAGCCGCGTGATCAGCATCGAACGCGCGGCCCCGGATGTGGCGGTGCTGACGCTGCAGTTGCCGGCCAACCAGAGCTTCCAGTACCACGCTGGCCAGTACATCGAATTCCTGCTGCGCGACGGCGCGCGGCGCAGCTACTCGATGGCCAATGCGCCGGGCCGGCTGAACGACCCGCCGGCCATCGAACTGCACCTGCGGCACATGCCCGGCGGGCTGTTCACCGACCATGTGTTCGGTGCGATGAAGGCGAAGGAGATCCTGCGCATCGAAGGCCCGTTCGGCAGCTTCTACCTGCGGGAGGAGAGCCGCAAGCCCATCGTGCTGCTGGCCTCGGGCACCGGCTTCGCGCCGATCAAGGCCATCGTCGAACGCATGCAGGACCTGGGCCTCACGCGGCCCACGGCGCTGTACTGGGGCTGCCGCAGCAAGATCGATCTCTACCAGCAGGCCTGGGCTGAACAGGCCGCCGCCAGCCTGCCGTCGCTGCGCTACGTCCCGGTGCTGTCGGAGCCGCGGCGGGAAGACGACTGGCGCGGCCGGACCGGTTTCGTGCACGAAGCGGTGATGGCCGACCTGCCCGACCTGTCCGGTCACCAGGTGTATGCCTGCGGCGCGCCGGTGATGGTGGATGCCGCACAGCGCGATTTCGTCAGCCGCTGCGGCCTGCCGGCGGACGAGTTCTACGCCGACGCGTTCACCTCGGAACTCGACAAGCACTGAAGCGCATCGCGCTGCCAGCGGCATCGGCTCAGGCAGGTCCGCAGGACTGGCCTGCAGGCGCTGCACTATGCTGCGCGCATGTCCACACGTCGCACCACCCTGCTCTCCCTGGCCACCATCGCCGCCGGTGCCTTGATGGCACCATCGGCACGGGCGCAACCCGCCGCACGCCCCATCCGCCTGATCGTGCCCTACCCGCCCGGCGGTCCGCTGGACATCGTGGCCCGCGCGCTGGCCGCGGCGGTGAAGGATTCACTGGGCACCGTGGTGGTCGAGAACAAGCCAGGCGCCGGCGGCAATCTCGGCGCCGACCTGGTGGCCAAGTCGCCGCCGGATGGCCTGAGTCTGGTGATGGGTGCCGTCGCCACGCATGCGATCAATCCGTGGCTGTTCTCGAAGATGCCCTACGACCCGATCCGCGACTTCACGCCGATCACCCGCGTCGCCCAGGTGCCGAACGTGCTGGTGATGAACAGCGACACCGCGCAGCGGCTGGGCATCGGCAGCGTGCATGACCTGGTCGCCTATGCGCGCAAGAACCCCGGCAAGCTGAACTACGGCTCCGGCGGCAACGGCAGCGCGGGCCACCTGGCCGGCGAAATGTTCAAGGCGCAGGCACGGGTGTTCATGGTGCACATCCCCTATGCCGGCGGCAACCCGGCGCAGCTGGCCCTGCTGTCCGGCCAGGTGGACCTGAACTTCGACAACCTGGCCGCGGCGGCAGCGAACATCAAGTCCGGCAAGCTGCGGGCGATCGCGGTGAGCACGCCGCAGCGCGCCAGCGCGATGCCCGAACTGCCGACGATCGCCGACAGCGGCAAGGGCGACGGCCTGGGCCAGTTCGATGTCAGCACCTGGTTCGGCCTGTTCGGGCCGGCCAGGCTGCCAGCCGAGGTGTTAGCCCGCTTGAACAAGGCCTTTGTCGACGCGCTGGCCAGCGCCGAACTCAAGGCCCGCATGGCCACGCTGCTGGCCGAGCCGGCGCCCAGTACGCCGGAACAGTTCGCAGCCTTCGTGAAAACCGAACTGGCCAAGTACGAAACCGTCGTCAAGGCCTCGGGCGCCAAGGTCGACTGAAGCCTGCGGTCACACGAAAGAAAGGGCATCGCCGAACGGCTTCGTGCAATGACGGGCTGACGGCATGCCGTGGAGCGCCGTGTGGCCATGCCCCGCGCATCAGGCCGCGCTGGCCAGCGTGGACGTCTGGGTGAGGTTCGCCGCGAACTCGCCATAGGCCTTGAGCAACAGCTTGCTCAGCGATTCCACGCTGACCCCGCCGGCCGAATCGACCTGGCTCTTGAAGCTGCCGATCTCGCTGGCACTGACGGCGGCGTCTCCGTCGCTGTCCATCGCCGAGGCCAGCTCCTTCATCAGATCCGCGAGCTCGCCGGCGGCACGTTCGGCCGCCGAGACACTGCCGTCGCCGTTCGTGTCCAGCGGATCGGTGCTCGCCGAACCGTCGCTTGCCTCGCTGCCCGCCGGCGGTGGCGGGGGTGGCGGCATGCCGCCCGCACGCTGCTGCGCAAAATCCACCGTCGACGACGGCGGCGGCATCAGGCTCTTCATGCCGGCATCCAGCTCGTCCTTGCTGAGGCTGCCGTCGGCGTCACTGTCCATCTTGCTCAGCAACTCGTCCGCGCTGCCCAGCGAGGGGCCGCCCGTGCTGCTGATGTGGTCGAGCATGCCCTGCAGCTCGGTGGTGTCCACGGTGCCGCTGCTGTCGCTGTCGACCTTGGCGAACATCCTGTCCTTCATGGCGCTGGCGCGCGAACTGCTGACGTCGGACCATGCGCCGCTGGCGCCGCCGACTGCACTGATCATGCTCATCGTGCTTCCTTTCAATCGATGGGTTGAGAACAAACCGTGCCGCCTCCACAAGGCCGCTGACGGTCCTTCGATTCTTCGAACCCGCCGTCTCGTCGGCGTCTCCGCTTTGTATCGAACCGGACATGAAAGCCTGTTCGAGCCGATGAACAAAGGCGCAAAAACCCCGCTGCTCGACGGATCCGCGATGGCGCAATCGTGCCTCGACCAGCTGCTTGCGCCGGTTGATCCGGGCCTCGTCATCGGGCCGCACACTTTGTGCGATAGCGCCGGCACTGAACCTCGGCGCCGATGACGTCGATCAAGCGCTGGCGTTGTTGGAGCTGTCGCTCACGGCCCTTCCTTGCGGCGGATGAAGCCGGCGCGCTTGTCGTCTTCGGCGTACTGGAAGCGGATCTCACCCTTGCGCCACACGCCGAGCCAGATCATGTTGGTCGAAATGGCGTCGTGGTCATTCGCCGAAAACGGATGTTCGTAGGTGGTGACGACGCCGACATAGGGCTTGTCCAGCTGCTCCAGCGCCTGCTTCAGCTTCACCGCCGAGGTGTCGCCACGGGTCTGGAACAGCGCGCGCAGCATCAGGTGCAGCGCGTCGTAGGTTTGCGCGGCAGCCATCAGCGAGGCCACCGGCTCCTTGCCGGCGTGGCGCTTCAGGCGCGCGATGAACGAACTGCGGCGTTCGTTGGCCAGGTTCGGGATGATGGACTGCACCATCATCGCGCCCTCGGCGCCGCCATTCGAGCGTTCCCACACGGTGCGGAACGACATCGGCCACGGCCCGTACAGCAGGCCGTCGTAGCGGGCCTCGTTGCGGGCGCGCGCCAGCACCGCGAGTTCGGGGCCCACGGTGTAGCCGATCACGGCCTGCGCGCCGGTGGCCTTGGCTTGCTGCACCTCGGCGAGGAGGCTCGTCACGCCCAGGTCGAAGCGGCTCACCAGCACCGGTTCGACGCCGCGCTCGGCCAGGAAGCGCAGCACGTCCTTCAAGCCGCCCTCGCCGTAGCCGGTGCGGTCGGCAAACACGGCCACCTTGGTGAGCCCGCGTTTGACCAGGATGTCGTTGACGATGAAGCCGGCCTGCAGCGTGTCGCGCGGCGACATGCGGAAGATGAAGCTCTGCGCCGCCGGGTACTTGGCCGTCACCGCCGAGCCGGTGGACACCGGCACCATCAGCAGGTGCTGGTTGTCCTGGAACACGTCCAGCGCCTTCATCGCCACGCCGGTGTTGCAGAAGCCGATCGTGAAGGCCACTTTCTCCTTCAGCACCAGGCCCTCGGCCACCTGCCGCCCACGATCCGGGTTGGCCTGATCGTCGCGCTGCACCAGCTCGATCTTGCGGCCGAGGAAGCCACCGACCTCGTTGATTTCACGCGCCGCCAGTTCGGCGCCCAGCCGCGCGCTGTTGCCGAAATCGGCCGAGCCGCCGGTAGTCGGGCAGATGAAGCCCACGCGCAATGGCCCGCCATCCTGTGCTGCCGCACCCCCGCCTGCAGCGCAGCCCAGCGCAACAAGGGCGGCGCGGAACGCCAAGGTTCGCAGGCCGAGGAGTCGATACAGCATGGTCCATCTCCCGCGCCACCCCGGCGCGTGGCCGCGACGGTAACGGGCCGGACCTTAAAGCTGCCTTGCAGTTCGACCATGCCCAGGGTAAGCCCCAGGCCGGTGCGGGAGCCGGATGTCAGATCCGTCGCGGAAGGCGCCAGGCCGAAGTCAGGCGCCAGGCCTCATTCACCGAGGTAGGCTGCGCGCACTTTCGGGTCGTTGAGCAGCGCCTTGGCGTCGCCGCTCATCGTCACCTCGCCGGACTCCATCACGTAGCCGCGGTTGGCCAGCTGCAGCGCGCGGCTGGCGTTCTGCTCGACGAGCAGCACGGTGGTGCCGCGGCTGTGGATGTCGGCCACCACCTCGAAAATCTTGTCGACCATGATCGGCGACAGCCCCATCGACGGCTCATCCAGCAGCAGTACCTTGGGCCGCGCCATCAGCGCCCGGCCCATCGCCAGCATCTGCTGCTCACCGCCGGACATCGTGCCAGCCAGCTGCGCCGCGCGTTCCTTGAGCCGCGGGAAGATGGCAAAGACCTTGTCGATGTCGGCCTGGATCTCGGCGTCGTTGCGCACGTAGGCGCCCATCTGCAGGTTCTCGACGATGGTCATGCGGGCGAAGGTGCCGCGCCCTTCGGGCACCATCACCAGCCCCTGCTTGACCAGGTCCCAGGGGCCTTGGCCGGCGATGCTGCGGCCCATGAATTCGATCGTGCCGCCAGCCACCGCCTGCGTGCAGGTGATGGCCTTCAGCGTGGTGGTCTTGCCGGCACCGTTGGCACCGATCAGGCTGACCAGTTCACCCTGGCGCACTTCGAAGCTCACGCCCTTGACGGCCTGGATGCCGCCGTAGGCCACCTTCAGGCCGCTCACCTTGAGAAGTATGTCGCTCATCTGCTCGGTCCTGGCTCAGTGCGGTTTGTGGCCGGCGCCGAGGTAGGCCTCGATCACCTTCTCGTTCTTCTGCACGTCAGCCGGCGTGCCTTCGGCGATCTGCTTGCCGTAGTCGAGCACCGTGACGCGGTCGCACAGGCCCATCACCAGCTTGACGTCGTGCTCGATCAGCAGGATCGTGCGGCCGTCGTTGCGGATGCGGTCGATCAGTTCGCGCAGCACCACCTTCTCGGTGGCGTTCATGCCGGCGGCGGGTTCGTCCAGCGCAATCAGTTTCGGGTCGGTGGCCAATGCGCGTGCGATTTCGAGGCGGCGTTGATCACCGTAGCTCAGCGTGCGCGCCTTGTACTCGGCGTAGCGACCGATGCCGACATAGTCCAGCAACTCCTGCGCACGCTTGGCGATGGCCGCTTCTTCGGCCTTGAACTTGGCGGTGCGGAAGATCGCGCCCATCAGCCCGGAGCCGGAACGCACATGGCGGCCGACCATCACGTTCTCCAGTGCCGTCATCTCGGAGAAAAGCCGGATGTTCTGGAACGTGCGCGCGATGCCCGCCTTGGCCACTTCGTGCACCGCGCTGGGCTTGTAGGGCATGCCGCCCAACTCGAAGCTGCCGGAATCTGGTGTGTACAGCCCGGTGATGACGTTGAAGAAGGTGGTCTTGCCGGCGCCGTTCGGGCCGATCAGGCCATAGACCATGCCGGCGTTGATCGTGATGCCGACATCGGACAGCGCCTGCAAACCGCCGAAGCGCTTGGAGACATTGCCGACCTTGAGGACTGCTGCGCTCATGTTCCGTGATCCCTCAACTCTTGGTCGGCGTGGCCGCCGCCTTGCCGTGTTCGGGCGAAGGCCACAGCCCACGCGGCCGCGCCAGCATGATCGCGATCATCGCCAGGGCGATCAGCAGCTGGCGCAGGATGGCGGCGTCCAGCCGTCCGTCGGTCAGGCGTTGCAGGTCCAGCTCACCGGCCACCCATCGCAAGGCTTCGGGCAAGGCCGCCAGCAGCACGGCGCCCAGCACCACGCCCGGGATGTGGCCGATGCCGCCCAGTACCACCATCGCGACGATCATCACCGACTCCTGCAGCGAGAACGACTCCGGCGAGACGAAGCCCTGGAAGGTGGCGAACATCACGCCCGAGACACCGCCGAAGGTGGCGCCCATGCCGAAGGCCAGCAGCTTCAGGTTGCGGGTGTTGATGCCCATGGCCTTGGCGGCGATCTCGTCTTCGCGGATGGCCATCCAGGCGCGGCCGACGCGTGAACGCTCGAGCCGGTAGCAGATCACCACGCTGACGATCACCAGCAACAGGAACAGGTAGTAGTACTTGGTGACCGAGGACATCTCCAGCCCGAACAGCGAGCCCGGCTTGCCGAGGTCGATGCCGACGAAAGGAATCTTGATGCTGTCGATCTGCTGCAAGCCCTTCGGGCCGTTGGTGATGTTCAGCGGCCGGTCCAGGTTGTTCATGAACACGCGGATGATCTCGCCGAAGCCCAGCGTGACGATGGCCAGGTAGTCGCCGCGCAGCTTCAGCGTCGGCGCGCCCAGCAGCACGCCCGCGAGTCCCGCGATCGCCGCCCCCAGCGGAATCACCAACCAAACCGGCGAATGCAGGCCGCCGGGAAAGAGCCCCTTGATGCCCTCGAAGGTGTCGGTCAGGTGCGGCGATGCGAGCAGGCCGAACATGTAGGCGCCGACCGCGTAGAACGCGACATAGCCCAGGTCCAGCAGCCCGGCATAACCGACGACGATGTTCAGCCCCAGCGCCAGCAGCACGTAGAGCAGCGCGAAGTCGATCATGCGCACCCAGAAATTGCCGGCAGCCTGAGCGATGAAGGGCAGCACCAGCAGTGCGATGCCGGCGAGCAGGAAGACGACCAGTTTGTTCTTCATGAGGTGTGCTCCCCGGTGTCAGGCGCGATCGGCCACACGCTCGCCCAGCAGGCCCTGCGGCCGCACCGTGAGCACGAGGATCAGCACGATGAAAGCAAAGATGTCCTGGTACTGGCTGCCTAGCACACCGCCGGTGAGCGCGCCGATGTAGCCCGCGCCCAGGGCCTCGATCAAGCCCAGCAGCACACCGCCCACCACCGCACCGGCGAGGTTGCCGATGCCGCCGAACACCGCCGCGGTGAAGGCCTTCAACCCGGGCAGGAAGCCCATGGTGTGCTGCACCGAGCCGTAGTTGGCCGCATACATCACGCCGGCCAGCGCCGCCAGCGCGGCGCCGATGATGAAGGTGGCCGAGATCACCATGTCCGGCCGCACGCCCATCAGCGCGGCGACGCGCGGGTTCTCGGCCGTCGCGCGCATGGCCCGGCCGAGCTTGGTGTGGTTGACCAGG
Organism: Aquabacterium sp.; assembly: GCF_035476535.1. GTDB lineage: Bacteria > Pseudomonadota > Gammaproteobacteria > Burkholderiales > Burkholderiaceae_C > Pseudaquabacterium. The sequence goes on along the minus strand of NZ_DATILJ010000272.1, from coordinate 36,686 downwards.
TACATCAGCCCGGCCAGCGTGACCGCGGTGACCGCCAGAATCAGGATCTGCGTCACGTTGATCACCGCGCCGCCGATCTCGAACGGTTCGGACGGCAGCAGGATCGGGTAGGACTTGGTGCTGGGCTTCCAGATCATCATCGCCAGCGTCTGCAGCAGCAGGCTCATGCCCATCGCGGTGATCAGCGGCGCCAGCCGCGGCGCGCTGCGCAGCGGGCGGTAGGCGATCTTCTCGATCGCGAAATTCAGCACCGAGCAGACGACGATGGCCGCCACCAGCGAGATCAGCAGCAGCAGCCAGCCGGGCAGGCCCAGCCCCTGCAGCGTGGTGACGATGGTCCAGCTGGTCAGCGCGCCCACCATCAGCACTTCGCCATGCGCGAAGTTGATCAGGTTGATGATCCCGTAGACCATCGTGTAGCCCAGGGCCACGAGCGCATACATGCTGCCCAGCACCAGACCGTTGATGATCTGCTGCAGAAAAGTATCCATCAGTGGGTCTCCGTCCGTCACCGCCTTGAATGGCGGCGCTTCTTCTGGCTGGTAGCAAGAACCCGGCCGCTCAAGCCTGAAACAGGCTGCGGCAGCGGGCTGGGCGGGATTGTAGGAGGGGGTCCCCAGCGCAAATGGGGGGAGATTCCCGCTGGGCGGCCGAACAATCGTCGGATTCGATGGCGATTCAGCGCGGGTTCTGCGGCGCGTCGTCCGGCGCGCTCGGCGCCTGCTCGTTCAGCCGGCGCAGCTCGGCCAGGCGGTCGGCGATGCGCTGTTCCAGGCCACGCCCCGCGGGCTGGTAGAAACGCTGAGGCCCCATGCCTTCTGGCCAATAGCTTTCGCCGGCCGCGAAGCCGCCGGCTTCGTCGTGCGCATAGCGATAGTCGCGGCCGAAGCCCAGGTTCTTCATCAACCGCGTCGGCGCATTGCGCAGGTGCAGCGGCACGGGCCGCGTGCCATCGGCCTTGACGAACTCGCGCACCGCACCCCAGGCTTTGTAGACGGCGTTCGACTTCGGCGCCACCGCCAGGTAGACCACCGCTTGGGCCAGCGCCAGTTCACCTTCTGGCGAGCCCAGGCGCTCGTAGACTTCGGCGGCTTGCAGCGCCAGCTGCTGGCCACGCGGATCGGCCAGGCCGATGTCCTCGCTGGCCATGCGGATCACGCGGCGGGCCACATAGCGCGGGTCGACCCCGCCATCGAGCATGCGCGCCAGCCAGTACAGCGCCGCATCGGGGTCGGAGCCGCGCACCGACTTGTGCAGCGCCGAGATCGCGTCGTAGAACTGGTCGCCGCCCTTGTCGTAGCGGCGCAGCATCTCGCCCAGCGCCTGCTCCAGCAGGGCTTCGTCGATCGGCTCGCTGCGCTCGGTGCCGGCCAGTTCGGCGAGCGTTTCGTAGGCGTTGAGCAGCCGGCGGGCGTCGCCATCGGCATAGCCGATCAGCCTGTCGCGTGCAGCGTCGGTGAGCGGCGGCGCCTGCATGGTGACCTGCGCGCGGGCGATCAGCTGCACCAGGTCGTCGGCCTCCAAAGGCTTGAGCACATGCACGGTGGCGCGGGACAGCAGCGCCGAGTTCACTTCGAACGAGGGGTTCTCGGTGGTCGCGCCGATGAAGGTGAACAGGCCCGACTCGACATGCGGCAGGAACGCATCCTGCTGGGCCTTGTTGAAGCGGTGCACCTCATCGACGAAGACCACCGTGCCGCGGCCGTTCTTGCGCTCGGCCTTGGCCTGCTCGACCGCATCGCGGATGTCCTTGACGCCGGCCAGCACGGCCGACAGCACGATGAAACGCGAGCGCACGGCGCCGGCCACCAGTCGCGCCAGCGTGGTCTTGCCGACGCCCGGTGGGCCCCACAGGATCATCGAATGCAAGCGGCCGGTCTCGAAGGCCACGCGCAGCGGCTTGCCCGGGCCCAGCAGGTGGATCTGGCCGATCACTTCGTCCAGCGTGCGAGGGCGCAGGCGTTCGGCCAATGGAGCGTCGGGCGCCACCGGGGCCGCAACGCCGGCGGCCGGTTCGTCATCGTCGAACAGCGAGTCCTGGGCGGTCATGCGCCCGATTGTCTCAGCCGTGTCGGCACTCCCGAAATGCAGCACCCGCACCGGCCTTTTTGCCCGATCGGTGCGGCAGGGGCTGCCGGACACTGGCTGCGCTGCCATCCCGACAGCCCCTTCCGAACCGCAGGACACAGCCATGAGCGCCACCCCGACGATCGACTCCTCACCGGCCCTGATGAATCCCGCCGTGGCGGCGGCTGCCGTGCATGGCACGCCGCGCGAAGTGCTCTCGTTCAAGCTTGGCGCCGAGGAATACGGCATCGACATCCTGAAGGTGCAGGAGATCCGCGGCTACGAACAGCCGACGCGCATCGCCAACGCACCCGGCTTCATGAAGGGCGTGGTCAACCTGCGCGGCGTGATCGTGCCGATCGTCGACATGCGCATGCGCTTTGCGCTCGAGGACGTCAAGTACGACGCCTTCACCGTCGTGATCATCCTCAACGTGGTCGGCCGCACCGTCGGCATCGTGGTCGATTCGGTCAGCGATGTGCTGGAGTTGCGCACCGACCAGATCAAGCCGGCGCCGGAGTTCAATGGCCAGGTCGATTCGACCTACATCACCGGCCTGGGCACCGTGAAGTCCGGCGACACCGAGCGCATGCTGATCCTGATGGACATCGAACAGATGATGAGCAGTGCCGAGATGGGCCTGATGGACATGGTGATGCACTGAGCGCGCAGCGCCAGCACAGCTGCCCCCACGCGATGAAAACCCTGCATTGGCGGATGGCCGCGGCCGGCTGCGCCCTGTTGGCCTGCGCCTGCGGCCGCGCGGCCGAGCCAGCGCCGGCTGCACTGCAGCTGAGCATCGCCATGCCCAGCACCACGCTCAGCGGCAGCGCCGCGCCGGGGCTGCGGCACTACGCCGCGAGCGCCAGCGCGGAACTGGCGCCGCGCTGGCGCAGCTTTGCGACCGTGGCTGGCCAGCGCAGCGGCGACACCAGCGGCATGCCCGGCAGCACCGACCTGCAGGCCCGCGTGCAAACCGGGCTGGCCTGGGACGGTGACAACGGCGGCACGCTCAGCGTCGCCGTTCAGCGCGGCCTGACGCGCGCCGAACCCGCGCGTGCGCTGGTGCTCGGCTGGACGATGAAGTACTGAACGCCCCCAAACCTGCCGCTTCGCGTCAGGCCCCCCGAGGGGGTATGAGTCAAGTGGCAGAGCCACATTGACTCATGAGCGCGTCCTTCAGGGCTGCTCGATCACGTCGACGCCCTTGGGCACGACGAACCTGAAGGTGTCCTCGGGCAGCTTCGGGTTCACCACCACGTCCTTGAACTGCAGCAGCGATTTCGTGCCGAAGGCATCGACGATCTCCAGCGCCGCGAGCGTCTTGCCACGGAAGCCGACTTGCAGCTGCTTCACAGTGCTTTCCTTCGCACGCGGCATGGCCTGCACCCAGTCCAGCCCATCACGGGCCGGCTGAGCGCTCAGCTCGAAGTCCTTGTCCAGCTCGGCACCCGCCAGCAAGGCCGCCGGCGTCGCGCCCAGCGCCTGGGCCGCAGGCCGCACCGAGACCTGGTTCAGGTCAACATCGTGCAACCAGACCTTACGGCCGTCGGAGACGATGGTCTGCTCGAAGGGCTTGGCATAGGTGAAGCGAAAGCGCTCGGGCCGCGCGAACTCGAAGCTGCCATGCGAACTCTTCTTCTTCGCACCATCGGGCGAGGTGACGGTCTGCGTGAAGGCCGCGCGGCCGCTCTTGGCGTCGCGGGCGAATTCGCGCAGCGCATCGACGGCATCGGCCCGCGCGGTCGCTGCAGCCAGCAGCAGCATGGTGCTCAGCGCGGCAAGCGCGGCGGTGTGGGGTGTCCAGCGCATCATTCGTCCCGTCGCGGCACCAGCAGGTCGCGGTTTCCGTTGGTGGCCATGGCCGATACGAGCCCGGTCTTTTCCATTTGTTCCAGCAGCCGCGCCGCCCGGTTGTAACCAATGCGCAGATGGCGCTGCACCAGCGAGATCGAGGCCTTCTTGTGCTGCAGCACGATGGCCACGGCCTGGTCGTACATCGGGTCGTCTTCGGCGTCAGCGCCACCGCCGCCAGCCCCGGGCGCGCCATCGGCATCGCCATCGAGCACCCCGCCTTCGAGAATGCCTTCGATGTAGTTCGGGTCGCCCTGTGACTTCAGGTACTCGACGACGCGGTGCACCTCGTCGTCGCTGACGAAAGCGCCATGCACGCGAACCGGGATGCCGCCGCCCGGCGTCAGGTAGAGCATGTCGCCCTGGCCCAGCAGCGCTTCGGCGCCCATCTGGTCGAGGATGGTGCGGCTGTCGATCTTGCTCGACACCTGGAACGACAGGCGGGTCGGGATGTTGGCCTTGATCAAGCCGGTGATCACGTCGACGCTGGGCCGCTGCGTGGCCAGCACCAGGTGGATGCCGGCGGCGCGCGCCTTCTGCGCCAGGCGGGCGATCAGTTCCTCGATCTTCTTGCCGACCACCATCATCAGGTCGGCCAATTCGTCGATCACGACGACGACGAAGGGCAGGCGCTCCAGCGGCTCCGGCGCCTCGGGCGTCAGGCTGAAGGGGTTGGGCAGCTTCTGCCCGGCTTCAGCCGCTTCGGCGATCTTCTTGTTGTAGCCGGCCAGGTTGCGCACGCCCAGCTTGCTCATCAGCTTGTAGCGCCGCTCCATTTCGCCGACACACCAGTTCAGCGCGTTGGCGGCCTGCTTCATGTCGGTGACCACCGGGCACAGCAGGTGCGGGATGCCTTCGTAGACGCTCATCTCGAGCATCTTCGGGTCGATCAGGATCAGCCGCACATCACGCGCCTCGGCCTTGTAGAGCAGGCTCAGGATCATCGCGTTGATGCCCACCGACTTGCCCGCGCCGGTGGTGCCGGCGACCAGGCAGTGCGGCATCTTCGCCAGGTCGGCGACCACCGGCGCGCCGATGATGTCCTTGCCCAGGCCCATGGTCAGTTGCGACGCGGCATCGGCATAGATCTGCGAGCCCAGGATCTCGGCCAGGCGGATCATCTGGCGCTTGGCGTTCGGCAACTCCAGCGCCATCGTCGTCTTGCCAGGGATCGTCTCGACGACGCGGATGCTCACCAGCGACAGCGAACGCGCCAGGTCCTTGGCCAGGTTCACCACCTGCGCGCCCTTGACGCCGGTGGCCGGCTCGATCTCGTAGCGGGTGATCACCGGGCCGGGCGAAGCGGCGACCACACGTACTTCGACACCGAAGTCGCGAAGCTTCTTCTCGATCAGCCGCGAGGTCATCTCCAGCGATTCGGGCGTGACGCTCTCGACGCGGTTGGTCGGCGCCGCATCGAGCAGGTCGACCTGCGGCAGCTTGGTGTCGGAGAGTTCGACGAACAGCGGCTTCTGCCGCTCCTTCGCGACCCGGGTGGACTTGGGCACCTCGACCATCGGCACCTCGATGACGATCGGCGCGTGGTCTTCGACCCCGGCCCGCTCGACCTCGACGACCTTCTCGCGCTCGCGCACGGCCTGCTCGCCGATGCGTTGGTCTTCCATGCGCTCACGCGCTTGCACGCGGCGTGCACCGATGCCTTCGATGGCGGCGCCCAGCGTCTCAGCGACACGCGCCCAGGAGAAGCGCAGGGCCAGCGACAGGCCCAGCACCATGCCGGCAATCCACAGCACGCCGGAGCCGGCGAAGCCCAGCCATTTCATCGACAGGCCGCCGAGCAGCGTGCCCAGCACACCGCCGGCCTGCCCGCCCGGCAGTGCCGTATCGAATCGGTACAGCCTCGTCCATTCCAGCGAACAGCTGGCCACCATCAACAACAGTAGGCCAAGCCAGAACACCCAGCGCGGGGGCAGGTCACTGTCGGCCGGCGTGCCGCGCAACCAGTGCGCCAACGCGGCCAGCCAGGCCCGCAAAGCCACCAGCATCAACCACCAGGCCGAGTAGCCGAAGGCAAACAGCAGCAGATCCGACAACCAGGCGCCCAGCAAGCCGGCGCGGTTGTGGATGGCAGCGCCCTGGCCGGAGGTCGAAAAGCCGGGATCAACAGCGCTGTGCGTGGCCAGCGCCAGCAGCACCAGCAGCCACAGCACCGCGGCCGCTGCCAACACCACCTGCCGCGGCCAGCGCCACGCCGGAGATGCGGCAGAGGCCGGCGGCGACCGGCGGCGCGACCGGGGCACGCCGGCCGTACCGGCCGCACCGTCTGCACGCAATGAACCGAGCGGAAAGGTCATGCGGGTGATTGTGGCGCATCGGTTCGGCGCCGATGCCGGCACGCCGCCCGGAGGATCACTCGGGCTGCGGTGCGCGCTCCTTGATGATCACCGAGCCGTTTTCCTGCGTCTCGATGACGCCGCGCTCTTCCAGGTCCTTCATCACGCGGCTGACCATCTCGCGCGAGGCGCCAACGACCTTGGCCATGTCCTGGCGCGAGACCTTGCCGCGGATGATCTTCACGCCGTTCACTTCCTCGGCCATCTCCAGCAAGGTGCGCGCGACCCGGCCATACACATCGAGCAAGGCCAGCGATTCGATCTGGCGGTCGGCATGGCGCAGCCGGCGCACCAGGCCGCGCAGGATGGCGTAGGACAGCGTGGAGTTCTCCGGCAGGCAGCGCGCAAAGTCGGCGCGGCCGAGGATCAGCATGTCGGTCTGGATCTCGCAGCGCACGGTGGCCGAATGCGCTTCGTTGTCGATCAGGCTCATCTCGCCAACGTAGTCACCCGACTCCAGCACTGCCAGGATCACCTCGCGGCCGCGTGTATCGGAGGTCAGCACGCGGGCGCGGCCATTGAGCAGGATGAACAGGGCGTTGCTCTTGCGGCCTTGTTCGACCACCAACTCGCCGCGGCGAAAGCGGCGCTTGACCACGCTGTCGGCAATCGACTGGGCCTGCTCGTTGGTGAGCATCGAGAACAGCGGTACACGGCGAATCAAGTCGAGATTCGTCAGCATCGACATCGTGGGATCCCCTTTACTTCATCGATTTGTTGTTCGGCGCCGAACAACCCGGCCTGGCACCCGAAAGTGCCAGAGGGCCCACCCGGCACCCGTCGGCAATATGCCGCATTTCTGATCAATTTCACTATTGTGCCGATTGACAGGCTTACGGGTATACCCAACGACCCCCATGTGACAATCTCCCGTCACCGCGGCGCGACACTGCGCGCCCACTGAAACACCACCCTCCCATGAGCTCCACACCCCTGCATGCCCGCGTCCTGATTCTCGGCTCCGGCCCCGCCGGCTATTCCGCGGCGATCTACGCTGCCCGTGCCAACTTGAAGCCGGTGCTGGTGACCGGCATGGCCCAGGGCGGCCAGCTGATGACCACCACCGATGTCGACAACTGGCCGGCCGATGTGATGGGCGTGCAAGGGCCCGAGCTGATGCAGCGTTTCCAGGAGCATGCCGAACGCTTCCAGACGCAGATGGTGTTCGACCACATCAACGAGGTCGACGTGTCGAAACGGCCGTTCCACCTGAAGGGCGACAGCGGCGAATACACCTGCGATGCGCTGATCATCGCCACCGGCGCCAGCGCCAAGTACCTGGGCCTGCCTTCGGAAGAGACCTTCATGGGCCGTGGTGTCAGCGGCTGCGCCACCTGCGACGGCTTCTTCTACAAGAACGAAACCGTGGCCGTGGTCGGCGGTGGCAATACCGCGGTCGAAGAAGCGCTGTACCTGTCGAACATCGCCAGCAAGGTGCATTTGGTGCACCGGCGCGACAAGTTCCGCGCCGAAGCGATCCTGATCGACAAGCTGCACGAGAAGGTGGCCGCGGGCAAGCTGGTGCTGGAGCTGTACGAAACCTTGGACGAAGTGCTGGGCGACGCCTCGGGCGTCACCGGCATCCGGCTGAAGCATGCCCAGACCGGCGCCACCCGCGAGCTGACGCTGAAAGGCTGCTTCATCGCCATCGGCCACCAGCCGAACACTGACATCTTCAAGGGCCAGCTCGAGATGAAGGACGGCTACATCGTCACCCGCTCGGGCCTGAGCGGCATGGCGACGATGACCAGCGTGCCCGGTGTGTTTGCCGCCGGCGATGTGCAGGACCACGTCTACCGCCAGGCCATCACCTCGGCCGGCACGGGCTGCATGGCGGCGCTGGATGCACAGCGCTTCCTCGAGCAGCAAAGCTGAGCGACCGGACGCGGGCAAAGTCTGGCTATAATCGCGGTCTTTGCCGAAAGCGGCTAAAGCGCTGACGTGCCAAGCACGCGGCGCACGCGCTGCGGAAACTTCGAAGGGCAGCCATCAGGCGGCGTATCAAATCCGAGGAGTTGATCTCATCGGATTCAGACACCAACCCCCTGCTCTGGTTGCCGAGCCTGCAACAGTCAAGAGTCTGGAGAAGCGTCATGGCACGCGTCTGTCAAGTCACGGGTAAGCGCCCGATGGTGGGAAACAATGTCTCCCACGCCAACAACAAGACCAAGCGCCGCTGGTTGCCCAACCTGCAATACCGCCGGTTCTGGGTCGAGAGCGAAAACCGCTGGGTTCGTCTGCGTGTCACCAGCGCCGCGCTGCGCCTGATCGACAAGGTGGGCATCGACAAGATCGTTGCCGACCTGCGCGCCAAGGGCGAGCTCTAATCACCCCGCACATCAGGAGCACTGACCATGGCAGCCAAAGGCGGACGCGAAAAGATCAAGCTGGAATCCTCTGCAGGAACCGGCCATTTCTACACCACCAACAAGAACAAGAAGACCACGCCCGGGAAGCTCGAATTCATGAAATTCGACCCGAAGGCGCGCAAGCATGTGCTGTACAAGGAAACCAAGCTAAAGTGATCGGCTGAGGTTTCAGTACCCGACGAAGCCCGCCCTGTGCGGGCTTTTTGCCGTCTGCGCGCGCACCACTCATTCATGGTCAACATCGACCGACATGAAAACGGGCCCCGCAGGGCCCGTTCGTTCAGCGTGGCCGTGCAGGCAGGCGGCTCAGATCGCGCGCGCAGCCCGCAACTTCAGCGAGAACTGTTCCAGCGAGACGATGCCGCTGGCCTCGGCCTTCTTGCACCAGGCCTGCAGGTCCGACACCAACTGCTCGGCCGACACATTGGTGCGCGTCCAGAGCTGGCGCAGTTCTTCGCGCATGGCCACCAGCTTCGCGAGCTGGGGGCTGTCGCTGATCGCGCTGGCCAGTTGCGGCTTCACGGCGGTGGGAATCTTCTCGTCGTCGCGGTGCAGCCAGCGCTTGGCCAGTTGCAGATCGGCCAGACGGGCCGAGTTCTTGGCACCCTGGCTTTTCAGGTGCTGCAGTTCGGCGGCACAGGCCGCGCGCAGGTCCTTGGCGTACTTGGCCATCACCTCGTAGCGGTTGGCGATGATGGCTTCCAGTGTCTTGGCATCCGCCTGCGGCTTGATCGGGCCCAGTTGCAGTTGCGGCGCGGTCTTGCGCACCTTGGCCAGGCCCAGGATCTCGAGCGCGCGGATGTAACCCCAGGCGATGTCGAACTCGAAAGGCTTGACCGACAGCTTGGCCGATGTCGGATAGGTGTGGTGGTTGTTGTGCAACTCTTCGCCACCGATGATGATGCCCCAGGGCAGCACATTGGTCGACGCATCGGTGGCTTCAAAATTGCGGTAGCCCCAATAGTGGCCGATGCCGTTGATGATGCCGGCCGCGGTGATCGGGATCCACAGCATCTGCACTGCCCACACCGTGGCGCCGATGGCGCCGAACAAGGCCAGGTTGATGATCAGCATCAGACCCACGCCCTGCCAGCTGTAACGCGTGTACAGGTTGCGCTCGATCCAGTCGTCCGGCGTGTTGTGGCCGAACTTCTGGATGGTTTCCTGGTTCTTGGCCTCGCCGCGATACAACTCGCTGCCGGTCAGCAGCACCGTCTTGATGCCCTTGACCACCGGGCTGTGCGGATCGTCAACGGTTTCGCACTTGGCGTGGTGCTTGCGGTGGATGGCGACCCATTCCTTGGTCACCATGCCGGTGGTCAACCACAGCCAGAGGCGGAAGAAGTGCGAGGGGATGGCGTGCAGTTCGAGCGCACGGTGCGCCTGGGCCCGGTGCAGGAAGATCGTGACCGATGCGATCGTGATGTGGGTCATGCCCAGGGTGACCAGCAGGATCTGCCACCACGACGCCTGGGACCACAGGCCGTTGGCCAGCCAGTTGATCAGCGCATCCCACAAGGTCATCATCACAGTCATTGTTCAGCCTTCCCGCGTGAAAACAGCGGGTTAGGGATTGTAGGTGACACCCCTTCGCTGTCTGTTGTGGAAACTGCCTAACAAAAGCAGCACTTTCGAACAGATGGGGCCGACAAGCTCGCTGGCAAGCGGCGCGCCCGGCGGGCTAGCTGAATACCCGCATCAGGTCCGCTGCCAGACGGCGGCGAAGAAGCCGTCGGTGGCATGCCGGTGCGGCCACAGGCGCATGAAGCCTTCTTCGGTGGTCAGCGTCGCGGCATCGACCACGTGAGCACCGGCCAGCACCTCGGCGGCCGGCAGCAGCACGAAGTCCTTGTGCGCTTCAGAGAATTCCTTAGCGATGTCCTCGTTCTCAGCACGCAGCAGGCTGCAGGTGGCATAGACGAGGCGGCCACCGGACTTCACCAGCCGCGACGCGCTGGCCAGGATGGCCTGCTGCTTCGCGCGCAGCTCCTGAACCGCCTGCGGCGACTGGCGCCACTTCAAGTCAGGGTTGCGACGCAAGGTCCCCAGGCCGGAACATGGCGCATCGATCAGCACGCGGTCGATCTTCCCGCTCAGCCGCTTGACGCGGTCGTCGCGCTCATGCGCGATGTGCGCCGGATGCACATTCGACAAGCCGCTGCGCTTGAGCCGCGGTTTCAGCGCTTCGAGCCGGTGGCCCGACACGTCGAAGGCATACAAGCGCCCGGTGCTGCGCATGGCCGCCCCCAGCGCCAGCGTCTTGCCGCCGGCGCCGGCACAGAAATCGACCACCATCTCGCCGCGCTTGGGATCGACCAGTAAGGCCAGCAGCTGGCTGCCTTCGTCCTGCACCTCGACGCCGCCGTGCGTGTACAGATCCAGCTTGTTCAGTGCCGGTTTGCCGTGCACCCGCAGGCCCCAGGGCGAATACGGCGTGGTCAGCGCTTCGATGCCGGCTTCGGCCAAGGTACGCTGCATGTCCTCGCGCCGGCCCTTCAGCGTGTTGACGCGCAGGTCCAGCGGCGCCACCTGTTCTAGCGTGGCCACCAGCGCCCAGAACTCGTCGTCCGGCAATTGCGCGCGCAGCGCGCCGGACAGCCAATCCGGCAGGTTGTGGCGCAATTTCTCCGAAAACCCGGCGCGGTCGATCGAATTGACCTGGTTGCGCCACTGCAACTCATGGGCGCCCATTGCGCCGCGCAGCAAAGCGTCAGGCCCCTGCCAGCCCAGGATGGCCAGCCGGCGCTCCAGTGCACCACTGCCACTTTGCGACAGGTGCATCAGCATCGTGCGCCGCCGCAGCACGTGGTAGGCCGTTTCGGCCAGCGTGTGCCGCTCGCGGGGACCAAGTTCGCGGTGCTTGCGGAAATAGGCCGAGACGATGGCGTCGGCCGGCATGTCGAGCTTCAGAACGGACTTCAGCAGTTCGGTGACCAGGTCCAGCAAGGCGGTAGGGTGCATGCAGCGATTATCCCCGCCACGTCCCGCGGGGCCTTGGCGGCCTCAGCCGATCAACAGCTGGGCTGCGCCGTCTCGTTGAAGAACCCGCCCTTCGGTGAACTGCAGCGCGCCCTCGACGAACCAGCGCACCGCCTGCGGATAGATCACATGCTCGGTGGCCAGCACCCGCGCCGACAGCGCCGCTTCATCGTCACCCGGCAGCACCGGCACGGCCGACTGCATGACGATAGGCCCATGGTCAAGTTGCGGGGTCACGAAATGCACCGTCGCACCGGCCAGCTTGCAGCCCGCCAGGATGGCCTGCCGATGCGTGTGCAGGCCCGGAAAGGCCGGCAGCAGCGACGGGTGGATGTTGAGCATGCGGCCTTCGTAGCGCTGCACGAACGCATCGCCGAGGATGCGCATGAAACCGGCCAGCACCACCAGATCGGGCGCAAAACCATCGATCACCCGCGCCAGTTCGTCGTCGAACGCTGCGCGCGAGGCCTGCTGCTTGTGATCGACCACTGCGGTGGCAATGCCCTGCGCCGCCGCAAAGGCCAGGCCCTTGGCGTCCGGCCGGTTGGCGATGACCGCCGCCACCGTGGCCGGCCAGCCTTCAGCGGCGCAGCGCTGCACGATGGCCTCCATGTTGGAGCCGCGGCCGGAAATCAGGATGACGATGCGCTTCATGACGGGGGCGGAGTTTACGTCTTGGCACTGAGCGAGAATGGCCGACCCCGCAACCGAAACCACCCGCCATGCGACCCCGCGTACTTTCCGGCATGCGCCCCACCGGCGCCTTGCACCTCGGCCATTACCACGGCGCGCTGAAGAACTGGGTGCGCTTGCAGGAACAGTACGACTGCTTCTACTTCGTCGCCGATTGGCACGCGCTGACCACGCACTACGAAGACCGCGAAGTCATTGAGCGCAATGTCTACGACATGGTGATCGACTGGATCGCCGCCGGCCTGGATCCCGAGAAGGCCACGATCTTCATCCAGAGCCGCCTGCCCGAGCATGCCGAGTTGTTCACGCTGTTGGCCATGGGCACGCCGCTGGGCTGGCTGGAGCGCGTGCCGACCTACAAGGACCAGATCGAGAAGCTGAAGGACCGCGACCTCGCGACCTACGGCTTCCTGGGCTACCCCTTGCTGCAGGCGGCCGACATCCTGATCTACAAGGCGGCCTACGTGCCGGTGGGCGAAGACCAGGCCTCGCATGTGGAGCTGACGCGCGAAGTGGCCCGCCGCTTCAACCACCTGTACGGCCGCGGCGCCGGCTTCGAAGCGCAAATCGCTGCGGCACTGACCAAGCTGGGCAAGGACGATGCGCGCTACTTCGAGAAGCAGCGTAAGGAGTTCGGCCAGAACGGCACGCCTGAGGCCCTGGCGAAGGGGGAATCGGTGGTACGCAAGGCCGCCGCCGTGCTGACGCCCGAAGAGACCGAGCAGCTGCTGGGCCACCTGAAGGGCAGCGGCCGCACCATCCTGCCCGAGCCGCAGGCACTGCACACCGAGGTGACCAAGCTGCCCGGCTTGGACGGCGCGAAGATGAGCAAGAGCTACGGCAATACCATTGCAATGCGGGAGGAGCCGGCGATGGTTGAGCAGAAGCTTCGACGCATGCCCACCGACCCGGCACGCGTGCACCGCAGCGACCCCGGCAATCCGGAACGCTGCCCGGTGTGGCAGTTCCATCAGGTGTATTCGGATGCCGCGACCAAGGACTGGGTCGTCAAGGGCTGCACCACCGCCGGCATCGGCTGCCTCGAATGCAAGCAGCCGGTGGTCGATGCAGTGCTGAAGGAGCAACAACCCTGGCGCGAACGCGCCGAGGCCTACCTCGCCAATCCGAAGCAGGTGCACTGGATCGTCGAGATGGGCACCGAGCGGGCGCGCACCGTCGCGCGCCAGACCATGAAGGACGTGCGCGACGCGATGGGCCTGAACTACTGACCGCCCTCAGCCGCCCTCGCTGAGGCGGCCTCTCCAGCGTGTAGAAGGTCTCGCCGCCGCGTCACCGGCATCAGCCGGAGCGCTTGGCCTTGGCCCGCATGGCGCCCTCGCGGCCGCGCGCCTTCCACACGGCCAGTTGCTCGCGACGCTCCAGCACCGTCATCGCATCGCGGCGGGCTTCGCGCAGCAGCTTCTGGAAGTTGCGCAGTCGCTCCGGCGGCACCGCCTCGCGCACTGCGCAACCCGGCTCGTCCTGGTGCCGGCAATCACGGAAGCGGCATGACGCGGCCCACCGCGCCACATCGCCGAAGACCTCGGACAGCTGCTCCTCGTCGCCGACATCCAGGCGCAACGCACGCAGGCCCGGTGTGTCGATGATGCAGGCACCGGCCGCTGTGCGCCGCAAGGTGCGCACCGTCGTCGTGTGCCGCCCGCGGCTGTCATCGGCGCGCACGGCCCCGGTGAACTGGCCGCCCTGGCCGCTCTGCAGCCCGGTCAAGGTGTTGGTCAGCGTGCTCTTGCCGGCGCCGCTGGAGCCCAGCAGCACCAGCGTCTGCCCGGCCCCGACCCAGGGCTGCAGCGCTGAGGCGGCCCGGGCATCGCGGCTGTCCAGCGCCAGCAGGCTCATCGCGGCCGGCAGGCAGTCGCGCGCCTGGGCCGTGCGCCGCGCCAACTGGGCCACGTCCACCGTGTCAGCCTTGGTCAGCACCAGCAGCGCGTCAACGCCGGCCAGCCGCACCAGTGCCAGGTAGCGCTCCAGCCGCCGCAGGTTGAAGTCATGGTCCAGGCCCATGACCAGCAAGGCCGTGTCGACGTTGCTGACAAGCACTTGCCGCCGCGGGCTGCCGCGACCGTCGTTGACGCGGCGGGCCAGTTGCGTCAGCGGCGCCAGGCGCTCGGTGATGTGGCCGCCGCCCTGGCCATCGGGTCGAACCAGCACCCAATCGCCGACGGCCACCGCGTCGTCATCCTGCTGCAGCCGATCCACCAGCGCCGTGGCCAGGCGGCCGCGCTGCTCGGCCTGGCCATCGTGCAGCAGCAGGTGTTCACGTTGCACTTCCACCACGCGCAGCAAGCGCGTGTTCTCGTCGAGGTCCAGCGAAGGCAGTTGCTGGCGCATGGGCGTCGTCAGCCCGATGCTGCGCAACGCCTCGAAATCAAGCGAATCCATCATGTCGGATCAATCCGTTCCAAACCCGGAAGGGGCCGGCCGGCAGAGCGGCCAAGCCCGAGCACCGGCGCGGCCCTGCGGCAGCACCAGCGGCAATCAGCGGTGTCGGCACGCGCCGCGAGGGCGCGCTATCGGGGGTCCGTCCAGGAACGGCGGCCAATCACCAGGGATCGGCCAGCCGGGCAGCAACGCTGGATCAGCGTGCGCGGGCCGACGAAGGGGTGGTGACAAGGGCAGTCATGGCAGTCCTCCTTCGACAGTCGGGTTGAGACAAGGCCGCGAGTGTGATCGGCTGCGGCCGCAGCGTCAATCTCCTTTGCAGCCGGCCGAGAGGGCCATGTGCCGAGGCCGAGTGTGTGCGCTAGTCCACAGTCCCCAGCACGGCTTACCCCTAGGGTTTACCCGTTGATTGGTATAAACCCTATACTGCACTGCACAAACACGAATCCAAACCGGGTTCGGTTCTTTTCGATTGGAGTACACACATGTCCGCATCCATGACATTCGGCCGCGCTACCCGCACGACCATTCCGCGTGGTTCCCGCATGTTCGCCAATGGCGCCGCCGTGATCATCGGCCTGCTGCGCCGCATGGACACCTGGCAACTCAAGCAAGCCAAGACCGAGCCGCAAACGGCCCAACAAGTGCTGGACTGGGCGCGTCGCATCGAGACCACGGACCCCGGCTTTGCCGCCGACCTGCGCGCCGCGGTCTACCGTTCGCAAGAACAGCAGTGAGTCCCGGGGCCCGGTTGAGCCGCTCCAGACGGAGCGGAAACAACCGATAACATGCTGGTCGAGGCCGCGGCCCGGTGCATCGCGCCGGTTGCCGGGGCCCGTATCTGGCAAGGATGTTGTGCATGGCCCCGCTGCTTTCCGACCGGCTCGTTGGCATGGATGCCCCCGTTGAACGCCGGGCCTGCCTGCGGCAGTTGCTGGGATTGGGCGCGATCGGCCTGAGCGGTTGCGCCAGCCCGCGCATCCAGGGACCGGCAGATTCCAGCGAAGGGGTGCCTGCGTTCTCCGCATCCCCCATGGGCAGCACGCAGCCGACCGGCTGGCTGCCTTATGTGATCCGGCGCGACAAGGCCGCCACGCAGTACACCATCGTTCCCGGCAACGATCGCCCGGTGCTGCATGCGCGGTCCAGCGCCGCGGCCAGTGGCATGCGCTGCGCCGTGCGCATCGACCCGCACCGTGCGGCGCAGCTGCGCTTCAGCTGGCGGGTGCAACAGATCTCGTCGCCGCCCGCGGTCGACACGCCGGAGCGCGACGACTCGCCCGCCCGCGTGATCCTGGCTTTCGACGGCGACCACGCGAAGCTGTCGCTGCGTGACCGGCTGCTGTTCGATCAGGTCGAACTGTTCACCGGGCATCGTGTGCCCTACGCCACGCTGATGTACGTGTGGGACGGCACGCTGCCGCCGGAGACGGTGGTGCACAACCACCGCACATCCCGCGTGCGCTACCTGACGGTGGAAAGCGGCGCCGGCCGCTGGTTGCACTATGAACGGAACGTGGTGGCCGATTTCCAGCGCGCATTCGGCGAAGCGCCCGGCCTGATCACCAGCGTGGGCGTGCTGACCGACAGCGATGCGACGAAGCACGACTTCCAGACCTGGTACGGCGATATCAGCCTCAGCCGGCGACGCGGCGCTTGAGCCACCGCCTCAAACACCGGCGGCCGCCGGCGCGCCCGGCAGCGGCAAACGCAGCGTGACCTCCAGCCCCGGCTGCGCGTTGCGGAAGCGCAGCTCGCCGCCGTGCGATTGCGCCACCAGCCGGCACAGGTACAGCCCCAGCCCCACGCCACCGCTGCTGCGAGTGCGCGCCGTGTCCGGCCGGTAGAACGGCTGGGCCAGCCGCGCCAGATCGGCGTCGGCCACGCCTGGTCCATGGTCCCGCACCACCAGGCTCAGCGCCTGCGCGTCCGCACTGCTCAGTACCTGCACAGGCCGCGTCGATCCAGCGCTATGCCGCAGCGCATTGTCGAGCAGGTTGCGCAGCAGCATCTGCATGCGGGCCCGGTCCAGCGGCAGGCGCGGGAGCGCGGGATCCAGGCGCAACGCAAAGGCCTGGCCGGAAAAATGCTGTGCAACCACCTCCCGCAGCAAGGCCTGCAGGTCGCTGTCCTCGCGCTGCAACGCGGCATGGCCGCCGGCCAGGCGCTCACTTTCCAGCAGGTCGCTGACCATGTCGCGCATCAGCGCCAGGTCACGCAGCAGCGCATCCCGCGCCTCGCCCTCGGCCACCAGTTCGGCATTCAGCCGGGCTCGCGTCAGCGGCGATCGCAGTTCGTGGCTGATCGCCAGCAGCAAGCCGCGCTGGCCTTCCAGCAGCTGCTGCAGACCACTGGCCATGCCGTTGACCTGGGCCGCCAGGTCCCCGAGCTCGTCGTTGCGCCGCAGTGGGATCGGCTGCGAAAAGTCGCCGCCGCCGTAGCGCAGCGCGCCGGCGCGAATGTCATCGAGCGGCCGGAACAGGTGGCGCACATAGGCAAAGGCCAGGCCCAGCAGCAGCAGCAAACCGGTGAGCGCGACGCCCACCACGACATGGCGCCGGTCGTCGGTGTGCCACTCGCCCAGGCCGAAGCGGACCACATGGCCGTCGGCGGTAGTTCGGCTCAGAAACGTCTGCACGGCGGGGTCGTAACCGCTGCGCACGCGTACATGCGAGGCCCAGTTCACCGTGGGCCCTTCGATGCGCACGGCAATCGGCAGGCGTTGCACCAGCGCCTGCGCGCGCACGATGTCGGGCGGGCTGCCGATCTCGGCGGCCAGCCGATCGACGTAGTCCTTGAACAGCGGTTGCACCAGCTCGCGCCAGCCAGTGGCAATGACCTGGCGGGTGCCGCCGATGAAGACCAGCGTGGTGCCCAGCGCCAGCAGCAGGAACAGCGCCACCAGCCGCCAGCGCAGCGAATGGCGGAAGCGGCGATGCCATTCGCGGTGACGGTGGCGGTGCCAGGGCGGCAAGCAGGGCTCCGGCTCGCGGCTCAAATGCTGCGCGCCAGCGCGAACGTGTAGCCGGCGTTGCGCAAGGTCTTGATGCAGGCCACCGGCTCCAGCTTGCGCCGCAAGCGGCTGACCAGGATGTCGACCGCGCGGGTGTACAGATCGGCATCACGGCCGCGCAGGCGGTTCAGGATGTCGTCGCGGCTCCACACCTTGTGCGGCTCGCGCGCCAGCAGCAGCAACAGCTCGAATTCAGTGCCGGTGAGCTCGATGGCCTCGCCCTGGCGCCGCACTTCGCGACGCTCGGTGTCGATCAGCAGGCCGTCGAAGCGCAGCTGCGTGGCGGGCGGCTCCGCCGCCGCCGGTCGCACGCGCCGCAGGATGGTCTGGAGGCGCGCGGCCAGTTCACGCGGCTCGAAGGGCTTGGGCAGGTAGTCGTCGGCGCCGAGTTCGAGGCCGACGACACGGTCGGTCAGGTCACCGCGCGCGGTGAGCATCAGCACGGGGATGTCGCTGTCGCGGCGGATGCGCCGGCAGACCTCGAAGCCGTCCATCTCCGGCAGCATGACGTCCAGGATCACCGCATCGACACCGCCTTCGGCCAGCCGCGCCAAGCCGTCGCTGGGGCGCAGCGCCGACAACAGCTCGAGGTCAAAACGCCGCAAGTAAGCGGCCAAGGGTGGCGCCAGGTGTTCGTCGTCGTCGATCAGCAGGATGTGGTGCATGAAGGCGGTTCACAGCCAGCGCCGGACGCTGGCCGCATAGTCACTGTACCAACCGCCGAACACCTGCCGCAGCCGCTGCTCCTCGAAGGGCACGTGCACCCACGCGACGATGCTGAAGAACAGCAGCGCGGCCAGCACCAGCAAGGGCGAGCCCAGCGCCACCGCCAGGCCGGCGATGGCCACGGTGAGGCCCAGGTACATCGGGTTGCGGCCGAAGCGGAACGGGCCTTCGTCGACCAGCATGGTCGGCATGCCGGTCGGGAAGATCGTCGTCTGCGCCTGGCGGAAGCACCAGGCGGCCCACAGCATCCAGGCCATGCCGGCCAGCGCCAGCCCGGCGCCCAGCGCGGGCAGCCGGCCCAGCGGCGCGGCCGTGCCCCACAACATCAGGTGCCCGGTGAGTGCGAGCACGCCCAGACCCTGCGCCAGCCGTGGCGGACGCAGGCTCACCCATCGTGCGGCCACCATGATGGCCTCAGCCTTGCCAATGCCCGTGACGGCCGTGACGGCCGCGGGCCATGAACTCGCGCAGCTTCTGCTGCTGCTCCGGACGCAGGCTGTCGTAGAAGTCGCCGAAGGCCGTCACCAGCACCGGCGAGTGTTCGCGCACCGCGCTGGTCTTGCCTTCTATCAGCGCCTGGGCCTTGGCGCGGTCGAACTGCGCCCCGGCGACCAGCGCTTGCAGATCCGCGCGCGGGTTCGGCGTGCCGGCCACCAGCGCGTTGCGTTGCGCTTTCACCGCGTCGGCCAGCACACCCAGCCGGGTGCGCTGCGCGTCGTCGAGCTGCAGTTCGCGGCTGGCCTTGTCGATGACCCGTTCGCGCAGCTTGGCGGCGTCGGCCTCGCTCATCGGCCAGCTGCCATGGCCATAGCGGTGGTGGGAACATGCAGCCAGGCCGCCACCGACCAGCAAGGTGGCGCCGAAGAGGCCGATCAGGGTGCGTTTGAGCCAGCGTCGCATGGTGTGTGCTTTCGATCCCGTGTTGAACATGGCCCGCATCGTCGCCGGGCGGCTCGCGGCGGTCTTCTCACCGCGGTATCGGCGTGTATCGTTTCTTTTCATCGCTATGCTGGCGCCGTGACATTGCCGCCGCTGATCCACGCCGACGACGCGCTGTTGGCCGTCGACAAACCCGCCGATCTGCTGGCGGTGCCAGGCCGGGGCCCGCAGAACGCCGATTGCGTTTCGGTCCGTGTGCAGCGGGTGTATCCCGACGCGCTGATCGTGCACCGCCTCGACATGGCCACCTCGGGTCTGCTGCTCTTGGCGCGCGGGCCGGTGGTACAGCGCGCGCTGAGCGTCGCGTTCGCCGAACGCCGCGTCGACAAGACCTATGTCGCGGTGGTGGATGGCCTGATCGCCGACGACAGCGGCGAAATCACGTTGCCCCTGATCGCCGATTGGCCGAACCGGCCACGCCAGAAGGTCGACATCGACCACGGCAAGCCTTCATTGACGCGCTGGCACGTGCTCTCGCGCGACGAGGCGAGTGGCCGCACGCGCGTGGCACTGCACCCTTTCAGCGGCCGCTCGCATCAGCTGCGTGTGCACCTGATGGCCATCGGCCACGCCATCGTCGGCGACACCCTGTACGCACCACCCACAGTGGCCACCGCCGCAGCGCGGCTGCTGCTGCACGCCAGCCGGCTGCAGCTGGCGCATCCGCTCACCGAACAAGCCCTGGACTTGCGCAGCGCGCCGCCGTTCTGAACCCGGTGCTGCGACAGGTCCTGCTGCTCGCCGGCCGGCCCCAGGCCTGACGTATGCTGCGCCGCATGGCTCAACACCTCTTCATCGTTACCGGCTCATCACGCGGTGTTGGCGCCGCACTGGTCGAGCAATTGCTGCAACCCGGCCACATCGTGCTCGGCATCGCGCGGCACGCGAATGCCACGCTGCAGGCCCGCGCCGACGCGGCAGGCTGGCGGCTCGAACAATGGGAGTCCGATCTCGGCGACCCACTGCCGGTGGCCGACACGCTGCGCCGATGGCTGGCGGCGTTCGACCCCGCGCTGTTGGGCAGCGCCAGCCTGATCAACAACGCCGGCGCCATCGGCGGTGGTGCGCCGCTGGGCCGGATCCCGTTGCCGGTGCTGTCGAATGCGCTGCGTGTCGGGCTCGAAGCAGCGCTGTTGCTGTGCGCGGCCTTCCTCGACGTCACTGCCGATTGGCCAGGCCAGCGCCGGGTGATGAACATCTCGTCCGGCCTGGGCCGGCGCGCCATGGCCGGCAGCGCGGCCTACTGCGCCGCCAAGGCCGGCATGGACCACCTGAGCCGCGTTTTGGCGCTGGAACAGGCCACGCTGCCGAACCCGGCGCGCGTGGTGGCAATGGCCCCCGGCGTGATCGACACCGACATGCAAAGCGAACTGCGGGCGATGGACCCGGTGGCCTTTCCGGACCGCGAGCGCTTCGTGCAGCTGAAGGCCGCGGGCCAGTTGCTGAGCCCGCAAGCCTGCGCCGAACAGCTGCTGAAGCGGCTGCACGCACCCGATTTCGGCACCGACGCCGTGGCGGACCTGCGAACGTAGAATCCGCGCCCCGGCTCGCAATCGTCACATGATTGCGTTGCCCGGCACACCCCCATGACCTTGTCCCGCCTGATCGGTGGCTTCGTGCTTCGGCATTGGCGCGCTTATGCCGCGTCAGGGGCGATGTTGTTCATGATTGCGCTGCTGATCGTCTGGCTGCCGCGACAGATCGGCCGCATGGTCGACGGGCTGGTGTCGCAAGGCCTGTCGGGCCCGGCGCTGTGGCGTGAAATCGCCTGGCTGCTGGCCGCCGGCGTATTGATCTACGGCCTGCGGGTGGCCTGGCGCATCCAGCTCTACTCGGCCGCCTACCGCATGGGCGTGGAGTTGCGCACACAGCTGTACCAGCGCCTGGCGCTGCAAGGTCCGCGCTTCTACCAGACGCGCCGCACCGGCGATCTGATGGCCCTGGCCACCAACGATGTCGATGCGGTAGAGATGGCCGCCGGC
Organism: Aquabacterium sp.; assembly: GCF_035476535.1. GTDB lineage: Bacteria > Pseudomonadota > Gammaproteobacteria > Burkholderiales > Burkholderiaceae_C > Pseudaquabacterium. The sequence continues at coordinate 15,310 of NZ_DATILJ010000272.1, read as the reverse complement.
GAGGCCATGCTCGCCGGCTTCGACGGCACGCTGACCTTGCTGCTGGTGGTGGCGACGATGGCGCTCGGCGTCGACTGGCGCCTGGCGCTGGTGGTGCTGCTGCCGTTCCCAGCGATGGCGCTGTCGTTCTGGTGGATCTCGGGCCACGTGCACGACGCTTCGCGCGAGGCGCTGGACGCCTTCAGCCACCTCAACGACCATGTGCAGGAAACCCTGTCGGGCGTGCGCACCCTGCGCGCGCTGGGGCTGGAAGCGCGCAGCAGCCGGCGCTTCGCCGAACTGGCCGATGCGGCGGCCATCACCAGCCTGAAGGCCCAGCGCTGGGAAGCCACCTACGAGCCCGCGGTGGGTTTCACCTTGACCGCCGCCATCGTGCTGTCGCTCGGCTTCGGCGGCTGGCTGGTCTGGCGCGGCGAGATGACGGTAGGCCAGCTCACCAGCTTCGGCATGTACCTGGGCCAGCTGATCTGGCCGATGTTCGCCACCGGCTGGGTGCTGTCGCTGATCGAACGCGGCCGCGCGGCCTGGGGCCGGCTGGCACCGGTGCTGGCCGAGCCGCTGGCCATCGACGACCACGGCAGCGTCGAACGTGTGACGCCCGGCACCATCGAGGCCCGCGGCCTGCGCTTCAGCTACCCCGGCCAGTCGCAGCTGGCGCTGAAGGATGTGTCGCTGACCCTGCCGGCCGGCCGCACGCTGGGCCTGGTCGGCCCCACCGGCGCGGGCAAGAGCACCTTGCTGAAACTGCTGCTGCGCCAATGGGCGCCGCAGCACGGCAGCCTCCACTGGAGCGGCGTGGCCGTGGCCGACCACAGCCTGGCCGCACTGCGCGCCGGCATCGCCTGGGTGCCGCAGGAGGCCTTCCTGTTCTCGGCCAGCGTCGCCAATAACATCGCATTGGCGCGGCCTCAGGCCACGCGTGCGATGGTCGAGCAGGCCGCGCGGCAGGCCTGCGTGCACGACGACATCCTGCAGCTGCCGCAGGGCTACGACACGCCGGTGGGCGAGCGCGGCGTCACGCTGTCCGGCGGCCAGCGCCAGCGCGTGGCCATCGCCCGCGCACTGCTGGCCGATGCGCCGCTGCTGCTGCTGGACGACGCGCTGTCGGCGGTGGACACCGAGACGGAGAGCCGCATCCTCGCCGCGCTGCGCGAGGCGCGCCAGGGCCGCACGGTGATCATCGCCAGCCACCGGCTGTCGACGCTGCTCGATGCCGACCAGATCGCCGTGCTGCGCCACGGCCAGGTCAGCGAACTCGGCACGCACCACGAACTCGTCGAGCACGCGGGCTGGTACGCCACGCAATGGCGCGTGCAGCAACTCGAGGCCTCGCTCGATGAAGCCTGAACCGGCACCGGCCGACGAACGCCGCGCCGCATTGGCGCTGCTGCTGCGCGCCGCGGCGCCGGAGAAGGCGCTGCTGCGCACGTCCCTGCTGTGGCTGACGATCGCCACCGCGCTGGAAGCCATCGGCCCGGTGCTGGGCAAGGCCTTCATCGACCGTTACCTGTTGCCGCGCCATGCCGACATCCCGGCCATCGCCGGCCTGCTGGGCGGTGCGCTGGTGGCGGGCTGTCTCGCCGGCTGGCTGCGCTATGGCCAGCTGGTGCGGCTGGCCGGGCTGGCGATGCGCTCGGTGCAGCGCATCCGCGAATCCGTCTACGGCCATGTGCTGCGGCTGCCGATGAGCTTTTTCGATCGCGCAATCACCGGCCAGCTGGTCAGCCGCGTCACCAACGACACCGAGGCGGTGAAGGGCCTGTACGTGCAGGTGCTGTTCGTGATGCTGGACAGCGTGATCATGCTCACCGGCATGATGGTGGTGATGGCGCTGCTGGATTGGCGGCTGATGCTGATCGTGGCCACGCTGGTGCCGGCCGTGTTCGGCATCGTCTGGCTCTACCAGCGCTGGTCGGCGCCGGCGGTGACCAAGAGCCGCGCACTGCGCAGCGACATCAACGCGCAGGCGGCCGAGTCGATCGCCGGCATGCCGGTGATCCAGGCCGCGGGCGCCGACGGCAGCTTCAGCGCCCGCTTCGCGGCAACCAACGCCGCGCACTACGCCGCCCGCCGCGACGAGTTGCGCGCCAATGCCTGGCTGCTGCGGCCGGCGCTGGACTTCCTGAACGTCGCGATGCTGGGCGCGGTGATCGCGGTTTACGGCCACCGCGTCGAAGGCGGCGCCGGTGCCGCGATGAGTGCGGTGCAGGTCGGTGTGCTCTACGCCTTCGTCAGCTACATCGCCCGCGTCGTCGAGCCGCTGATCCAGATCACGATGCAGTTCTCCCAGCTGCAGCAGGCGATGGTGGCTGCCGCGCGCGTGAACACGCTGCTGGACGAAGCCGAAGCGCCCGCGGCGCAGGCCGCCGGCACGGTGAGCGCCGGCGCGATCAGCGTGCGCCAGCTGGACTTCGGCTACCTGCCCGGCCGGCCGGTGCTGCACGGGCTGAACCTGGAGATCGCACCGGGCAGTTTCGTCGGCATCGTCGGCCACACCGGCAGCGGCAAGAGCACGCTGCTGTCGCTGCTGCTGCGCTTTTATGTCGCGCCGCCGGGCACCCTGGTGATCGACGATCAGCCCGTCACCGAGATCGGCGATGAGGCCTTCCGCCGCGCCGTCGGCCTGGTGCCGCAGGAGCCCTTCCTGCTGGCCGCCAGCGCCGCGGAGAACATCGACATGGGTCGCGGCCTGAGCCCCGCCGAGATCGAAGCCGCCGCCCGCGCGGCGCATGCCGACGGTTTCATCCGCCGCCTGGAGCAGGGCTATGCGACACCGCTGGGTGAAGGCGGCGCGCGGTTGTCGGTCGGCGAGAAGCAACTGATCGCCATCGCCCGCGCACTGGCTGGCCGGCCGCGCATCCTGTTCCTCGACGAGGCCACCTCGCACATCGACAGCGAAACCGAAGCCGTGGTGCAGCAGGCGCTCACCGCGCTGCACGGCCGCGTCACGGTGGTGGCCATCGCGCACCGGCTGTCGACGATCCGCGAGGCCGACGAGATCGTCGTGCTGAACCATGGCCGCATCGCCGAGCAGGGCAGCCACGCCGCGCTGATGGCCATCGCCGGCGGCCTGTACCAGCGCCTGGTGCAACTGCAGCAGCTCGAATCGCTGGACAGCGACGCGGCAGACGACGAGGACCTGGCCGCATGAATTCCGATGCCTCACCGCTGCTGCGGCAGCCCGACTTCCTGCGCTTCTGGTGCATGCGCATGGCCGGCACCGCCGCCGGCCAGATGACGATGGTGGCGCTGGGCTGGCAGATGTACGAGCTCACCGGCAGCGCCTGGGACCTCGGCCTGGTCGGCCTGGCGCAGTTCGTGCCGGCGCTGCTGCTGGCGCTGCCGGCTGGCCACACCATCGACCGCAGCGACCGCCAGCGCGTGCTGGCCATCGCCACCGCGGTGCAGATGGCGGTGGCCATCGCGCTGGCCGCGGCCACGCACCAGCAGGTGCTGGGCCGCAACGGCGTGCTGCTGCTGTCGGTCGTGCTCGGTGCCGTGCGGGCCTTCCACATGCCGGCCTCGCAGGCCCTGCTGCCCCAGCTGGTGTCATTCGTGCAGCTGCCGCGCGCGCTGGCGCTGTCGGCCACCGCACTGCAGGGCGCGGTGATCGCCGGGCCGGCGCTCGGCGGCCTGCTGTATGCGGTGCGGCCGGACGTCCTGGTGGCGCTGCGAGCCACCGGCGCCGTGCTGGTCTACGGCGTCTCGGCGCTGTGTTTCGCCGGGGCCTGGCTGGCCGTGGCCGGCCTGCGTCCGCGGCCCGTGCAGCGCGCCAAGGAGTCAGCGTCGCTGCGCTCGCTGTTCGCCGGCCTGGCCTTCATCGCCCAGCGCAAGGTGATGCTGGGTGCGGTTTCGCTGGATCTGTTTGCGGTGCTGCTGGGCGGCGCCACCGCGCTGCTGCCGATCTTCGCCAAGGACATCCTGCAGGTCGGCCCGGCCGGCCTGGGCCTGCTGCGCGGCGCGCCGGCGGTGGGCGCGCTGCTGATGTCGCTGGCGCTGGCCCGCTGGCCGGTGCAGCGCCGCACCGGCGCCTGGCTGCTGGGCGCGGTGGGCGTGTACGGGCTGACGATGGTGGTCTTCGGCCTGTCGACCGCGTTCTGGCTGTCGCTGGTGGCGCTGGCCGTCTCCGGCGCCGCCGACATGATCAGCGTGGTGATCCGCCAGACGCTGGTGCAGCTGGAGACGCCGGACGAGATGCGTGGCCGGGTCAGCGCGGTGAACTCGGTGTTCATCGGCGCCAGCAATCAGTTGGGAGAATTCGAATCCGGCGCTATCGCTGCGTGGCTGGGACCGGTAGCATCCGCGGTGTCGGGAGGCATCGGCACGCTGCTGGTTGTGGTGTCGTGGATGCGGCTGTTCCCTGCCCTTGCGCAGCGTGATCGGCTGGTCCGTGCCGACGACGCGTCGCATCCGGGGGGAACAAAGGCTTGAAAGAGGCTGATTTCCATGCGCTTGCGCAGCTGCTGGAAGGCTTTGGTCTGGGCTTCAGCCTGGCCGACGCCAACGGCCGCGCCCTCGTCGCCAACCGCCACCACCGTGGCCACGCGTCCACCCGCGGCAGCCAGCTGAGCTTGAGCGACGGGCGCCGCATCTCGGTCAGCAAGCGCGCCGAAGCCGAGGCCGACACCCGCTTCAAGCTGCTGGCCGAACACTCGATCGACCTGATCGTCGCGGTGGATGCCGACCTGGCGATCTGTTACGCCTCGCCGGCCACCGAATGCCTGCTCGGCTGCGCACCGCGCGAGCTGAACGGCCACACGCTGGCCGAGTTGTTCGTGCCCGAGGAGCGCGCGGCCTTCATCGCCCGCCACTTCACGAAATCCGCGCAAGGCGGGCGCGGGCCCGACCTGTTCCGCGCGCTGCGCCTCGACGGCAGCACGCGCTGGGTGGAAGCGCGCGTGGCGCCGCTGCCGCCGGGCAACGGCCTGGGCGACTACCTGGTCACGCTGCGCGATGCCGACCAGCGCAAGCATGCCGAAGAAGCGCTGGGCCAGGCCAATGCCGAGTTGTCGGCGCTGGCCTCCACCGATGCACTCACCGGCCTGCCCAACCGCCGCCAGTTCGACAGCACGCTGCAGAAGGAGTGGTACCGGGCGCTGCGCGACGGTACGCCGCTGGCCCTGATGATGATCGACGTCGACCGCTTCAAGCAGCTGAACGACCTGTTCGGCCACCAGACCGGCGACGGTTTCCTGGCGCGGGTCGGCCGCATCATCCGCGACAACGTGCGCCGCGCCGGCGACATGGCCGCGCGTTATGGCGGGGAGGAATTCGCGGTGGTGCTGCCCGGCACGGCGGCCTCGGGTGCGCTGGAGATGGCCGAGCTGATCCGCCGCGCCGTGGCCTCGGCAGATTGCAGTGCGATGGTCGAAGGCGGTTATCCCATCAGCGTCAGCATCGGCGTGGCCGCCAGCGTGCCGCTGGCCGGCGCCGGCGCCACGGCGCTGGTGCACAACGCCGATGCCGCGCTCTACCAGGCCAAACGCAACGGCCGCAACCGCGTCGAGATCCTGCAATGACCACGCCGCAAGACCTGCTGCTCACCGAAGTCCACCCCGCCGGCTACGCGGTGCTGACGCTGAATCGGCCGCAGGCCATGAACGCACTATCACGCAGCCTGCTGACCGCGCTGGCCGACGAGATCGACCGGCTGGCCACCGATCCCGGCGTGCGGGTGCTGATCCTGACCGGCGCCGGCCGCGCCTTCTGCGCCGGGCTGGACCTGAAGGAGATCGGCGCCGGCGAAGGCAGCGTCGGTGGCCTGAAGCCTTCGGGCCAGCGCGCCAAGGACCCGGTGCAAGCCCTGGCCCGCTTCGACGGCCCGGTGATCGGCGCAATCAATGGCGCGGCGGTCACCGGCGGCTTCGAACTGGCGCTGGCCTGCGACATCCTGCTGGCCAGCCCGGAGGCGCGCTTCGCCGACACCCATGCCCGCGTCGGCATCGCGCCGGGCTGGGGTCTGTCGCAGAAGCTGTCGCGGGTGATCGGGCCGTACCGCGCGCGTGAAGTCTCGTTCACCGGCAACTGGGTGCCGGCCGAGCAGGCCGCCGCCTGGGGCCTGGTGAACCGCGTGGTGCCGGCCGACGATCTGCTGACGCAGGCCCGCGCGCTGGCGCAGGACATGCTGGGCACGCTGCCGGCGATGTTGAGGCGCTACAAGGCCATCATCAATGAAGGCTACGCCCTGCCCTTGGGTGAAGCCCTGGCACTGGAACGCCAGCGTGCCGCGGCCTTCAACAGCGAAGTGGATGCGGGTGGGGTGGAGCAGCGCCGCGAAGCGGTGCGGGAACGCAACCGCCGCAGTTAGGGCAAAAAAGAACCCCTGGCGCCTGCGCACCAGGGGTCAATGCTCCTCATCGCTTCGCCGCTGCAGACGCCGGAAGCATCGGTTCCAGCACAGCGACATGCGCAGACTACGCCCCCGCGGCCCAACTGGCATCCGTAGAAAACCACAGGAACTTTCCGGGGCATGCAAGATTCCACACCAGTTGACTTTGGTCAGCCGCTTGAATCAATGTGGCTCTGCCACTTGACTCAACCCCCTTGGGGGGCCTGACGCGAAGCGGCAGGTTTGGGGGCTCTCTCACGCGCCTGACCCGGCCCCCAGCCAGCTTGCCAAGTCGGTCTTCAACTGGGCCAGATCGGCAGTGCGGGTGTAGAACATGTGGCCGGCGTCGTAGTAGCGGTGCGTGATGCGCGCCAGCACCTCGGCCGGCGCATCCACCTGCGCCAAGGACCAGTCCGACGCCGAATACGGCGTGCCCAGGTCGTAGCGCCCGCTGGCGACGAACACCCGCAGGTGCGGATTGCGCCGCAGGGCCCGCGCCAGGTCGGTGCTGGTGCAGGTGAAGCCATTCGCCTCGCGCACGCCCTCGGCGCTGCCGCGCCCCCAGTTCCAGGCCTTGTTCACCTCCAGCGACAGCACCTCGTAGCGCGCATCGGTCGGGATGCCCAGCGAAGCGAAATAGGCCAGTGACGCGGTGGTGTAGGGCGCCACCAGCGCCTCGATGCCGGGGTCGAACTCCCACTCACGCGTGCGGCTGGCCGCCATCGGCCCGGTGACCCGCGCCTCGAGCCGGCCGACGATGCGGCCCTCATCGCGCAGCGCGTCGAAGAAGAAGCACTGGTCGTTGATGCGCAGGTTCTTTTCCTGCACCAGCGCCGGCGGCAGGCCGGTGAGTTCGGCGATGCGCTTTTCGATGCGGCTGCGTGCGCGGCCGTCCAGCCGGGAGCCGGCGTGCAGCGCGGTCAGGTAGTCTTCGGCGACAAAGGCCTCGGCAGCGGCGCGCGCCGCCTCGGGCGACGCGGCCAATGCGCCCTTCAAGCGGCCGTGGTATTGCGCCACGTTGGCAAAACCCGGCAAGTACAGTGCATACGGCAGGTCGTTGCGCGGCGCGAAGATCAGGCTCTGCAGGTCCATCGCGCAGGACACCAGGATCACACCCTCGAAGCCCAGGCCATGGGCTTGCATCTTGTCGGCCAGCGCAGCGCCGCGCGTTGTGCCATAGCTCTCGCCGGCCAGGTACAGCGGAGCGCCGAAGCGCCCGTTGCTGGCCAGCCAGCCGCGCATCACCTCGGCCAGCGCATCGACATCCCCGTCCACCGACAGCAGGGTTTTGCGCGCGGCATCGCTGGCGGACAACGAGAAGCCAGTGTGCGGCGGGTCGATGAACACCAGGTCGAAGTGTTCCAGCCAGGTCAGCGGGTTGTCGACCACCGCATAGGGCGCCCGCGGCATCGAGCCGTCGTCGTTCATCGGCACGCGCTTCGGGCCCAGCGCGCCCAGGTGCAGCCAGATCGAGGCCGAACCGGGCCCGCCGTTGAACACGAAACACACCGGGCGCGGCGTACCGTCGCCGGCCGGCACGCTGTAGGCGATGGTGAACACCGCCGCCTGCAACTCGCCGCGCTGCGCATCGATGCCGCCCTGCGTCACCGGCACGAAGGCCGCGCGCACGGCGTAGTCCAGCCGCCGGCCGCTGGCCAGCGTCACGCCGCCGCTGGCCAGCACCGGCGCACGGGCCAGCAGTTGTTCGGCCCGCTCGCGCTGGCGCTTGTCGCCGTCGGACTCGGGCTTGGTGCTGGTGGCGGGGCTGTCGCTCATCGGGTCTCCAGGTGGGTGGTGTGCAGGAACTGTGCATAACGCGCGAGATCCACGTTACCGCCCGACAGGATCACGCCGACGCGCTGGCCGCGCAGGTCGACCGCACCCTCGAGCACCGCCGCCGCGGCCAAGCAGCCGGTGGGCTCCACCACCTGCTTCAAGCGCTCGGCAAAAAAGCGCATCGTCGTGATCAGCTGCGCGTCGCTGACCGTCAGCACGCGCGCCACCAGCGCCTGGATCACCGGGAAGGTATGCTGGCCGCTGGCCTGGGTCTGTGCGCCGTCCGCAATGGTCTGCGGCACATCGATGTGCACGATCTCGCCGCGCGCCAGGCTCTGCTGCGTGTCGTTGCCGGCTTCGGGCTCGACACCGATGACCTGGATGTCCGGCAGCCGGTGCTTGGCCGCCACCGCGCAGCCGGAGATCAAGCCGCCGCCGCCGACACAGACCAGCAGCGCATCGAGCGTGCCGACCTCATCGACCAGCTCAAGGGCCGCCGTGCCCTGCCCGGCCATCACATGCGGATGGTCGTAGGGCGGGATCAGCGTCAGCCCGCGTTCAGCGGCAATGCGCCGTCCTATCGCCTCGCGGTCTTCGCGGTAGCGGTCGTAGAGCACCACCTCGCTGCCCGGCTGCTCGGCCTGGTACTCGCGCGTGGCGGCCAGCTTGGCGGCCGGCGCGTCCTGCGGCATCACGATCACCGAGGGCATGTCCAGCAGGCGGGCCGATAGCGCAATCGCCTGCGCATGGTTGCCGGAGCTGAAGGCCAGCACGCCGCGCTGGCGCTGCGCCGGTGTGAACTGCGACAGCGCGTTGTACGCGCCGCGGAACTTGAAGGCGCCCATGCGCTGCTGGTTCTCGGCCTTGAAGAACAGCTGCGCGCCGGTGCGTGCATCGGCCGTGCGCGAGCGCAGCACGGGCGTGCGGTGAGCCACGCCGGCCAGGCGGGCGGCAGCGGCTTCGACGTCGGCAAAGCCGATGGCAAGAGGGTTCATCGTGTGCTCGGGCTCAGTGGGGAACAGGCGGATCAGCGGGGCGCGTCCGGGCCCTGGAAACCGCCCTGGCGGAAGGTCAGCACCAGCGTGTCGCGGTGGCCGCCGGCGGCCGCATCGACCGGCTGGATCGGCGTGCTCTCGTGGATCACGCGCGCATCGTCCAGCAGCAAGGCGCTCCACGGCTCGCTCAGCGTGAAGCGCACGCCTTGCGGGCCGCGCGCGTCGAACACCCGCGTCTCGCCGCCCTTCACGCCGCTGCGCCCGACCATCAGCACGGCCACCAGGTCGACGCCGTCGCGGTGTGCCCCTTCGGGCGTCGGGCGGCCGATGCCGTCGGTGGTGTCGATGCGGAACGGGTGCGCTTCGACATACCAGCGCGCACCCGGTACACCGCGCAGCCGGCCGGCCAGATCGGCCAGCGCCGCCAGCAACTGGGCCCACGGCGCGTCGTGTGTCATCGCCGGGTGCATCGGCTCGAACCAGCGCTCGATCCCGCCGTGCAGCGCGTTGTAGTCCAGCGGCTGCCAGTGCGCCCGGTTGGGCACCGGCTGCAGGCGTTGACCTGCCTGCGCGCCACCGGGCGCCACCGTGAAGCAGGCGTGGCGCCGGCGGCGGTAGCGGCCGCCGTCGCGCAAGTAGCCGTCGGGCGGCAGGTCGTCCCAGCAGGCATGCCAGGCCTCGAAGGCCTGCGGCGCCGCACCGGCCAGCCGCGCCAGCGAGGCCGCGTCCAACACGGCATAGCCGCTGGCCGCCAGCTGGGCGTCCAGGTCGGTCAAGGCGGTCAGGGGCGGCGGCAAGCTCATGCTCGGGGTCCTCGTGTCGGATGGGGCGGTGCGCGAAATAGTCTGACTAGTCTGTCAGCGCAGATCGGCCTTGCCGCGTTAGGGGAAGGCCGATTCTGACCTCTGATGAACAGCCGCGAATCCTCTGCCCTGCCCAGCCTGCTCGACTGGGTCGATTTCAAATGGCTGATGGCCTCCCAGGGCCGCCGGGTCGACGTGGATCGGCTGCAGTGCGACAGCGGTTATGCCGAACAATGCGTGGCCCTGGCGCTCACCCTGCCCTCCGAACTGCTGCGCCGCCTGGCGCTGAAACTGCGGCGCCAGGCCGCCGCCGCGCCGCGCTGAGTCCGGCTCGCCGGCCCCCGTGGATGCAGGGTGATCCCTGGTTTTTGCACGGCCCGCTCGGACATTCACGCCGTTAGACTGCGGCACCTCGTCGTGCCTGGCCCTGCCGGTGCGGCCCGCCCGCAGCAACCCCCGCCACGATGACCTTGCCGCCCGCGCCGCCGGCCATGCCGGCCATCGCCGCTTACGAGCTGCTCGACCTGCCGGTCGCCCTGGCCGATGCCCAGGGGCGCGTGCAGGCCGTCAATGGCGCGTTCATGGCGTTCACGCACATCGCGGAAGCGGCGGCGGTGGGCCAGCGTTTCGATGAACTGCTGTGCGGGCCCGCGACCGACCCGGTGATGCGGCTGTGGCTGGGCCAGCGCCTGAAGTCGGCCCAGGGTTTTGCCCCCGTGGATTTCACCGGGCGCGATGCCCGCGGCCAGCCCTTGCATTGCCGGCTCGGCATGCGCAGCGCCGAGCGCCAGGGCAGCACCGGCCTGGTGCTGTCGCTGCAGCCCACGGGCCGCCAACACCAGTTGCAACAGGACAACCAGCACCTGGCCGGTTTGATGGAGATGGCACAGGACTATGGCCGCCTCGGCGTCTGGGAGCGCGACTTGCGCACGCGCGAGGGCCGCTGGGACCGCCATGTCTGGCAGCTGTGGGGCTTGACGCCGCGGGACGGCGCGCTGCCCTTCGAGCAGGCCGTTCAGAGCGTGCTCGCCGAAGACCGCGAAGCGCTGCGGGCCGCCTACGCCGAATCGGCGCAGCGCTGCGGCATGCATTCGATGCGCTTCCGGGTGCGCGCGGCCGATGGCAGCCTGCGCCATCTGCGTTCGCAATGGCAGACCCACCCGGGTGCCGATGGCCGGCCCGAACGCGCGCAGGGCATCCTGATGGACGACACCGAGGCGTTCCGCCTGGCCCAGTCGCACGGCGAAACCCATGCCCAGCTGCGCCTGGCGATGGAGCTGGCCGACATCATGGTCTGGCGCTACGACCATGCGCAGCGCCGGCTGTTCACCAGCGACAGCGGCTGGGCCCTGCTGCACCGCGCGCCGCAGCCCGAAGGCATCGCCGTCGAGTCGCTGGGTCCCTTCGTCCACGCCTCTGATCTGCCCGAGGTGCTGGCCCGCATCCGCCGGGCCGAAACCCAGGACGGCCCGGTCGAGGTGGGAACACGCTACCAGCGCGGCGACGGCCAGATGCGCTACCTGCTCACCCGCTGCATCGCGCAGCGCAACGAGCAAGGCGAGTTCACCGGCTACCTCGGCGTGGCGCTGGACCTGACCGAGCGCTTCGTGCAATCGCAGCGCGAGATGGAGCTGGCGCGCCGGCTGGAGATGGCCACCAGCGCGGCCGGCGTGGCGATCTGGACGCAGGACATCGACACTGGCGAGATGCACTGGGACGACCAGATGCGGCTGCTGCACGGCGGCCGTGATGCCGCCGTGGCCACCAGCATGGACGATTACCGTGCCCGTTATCTGCACCCGGACGATCACGCGTCGGCGCTCGAAGCCATCCGCACGCTGCTGAGCCGCAAAAGCGGGATGGTGGACCTGGACCTGCGCATCCGGCGCTCCGACGGCACGATGCGGCGCGTGGCCTCGCGCACCTCGATCGAGAGCGGCTCGCACGGCATCACGCTGTATGGCGTGATGCTCGATGTCACCGAGCGCCACGCCGCCGAACGCCGGCTGCGCGACGCCTCGGAGCGCGTGGCACTGGCCACGCGCGGCGCCGGCATCGGCACCTGGGAGACCGATCTCGACGGTGAAATCGGCGTGTGGGACGAGCAGATGTTCCGCCTGCGTGGCCGCGAGCCACGCGCCGCGCCGGTGGGTCGCGCGGAGCGCAACACCTGGATCCATCCGGATGACCTGGCCGCGACGCGGGGCGAGTTGGTGAACGCGATTGCCGAAGGCCGACCCTCGGACGCGGTGTTCCGCGTGATCTGGCCCGACGGCAGTGTGCACTGGCTGGCCTCGCGCTCGGTGCCGGTGGACGACGAGCATGGCCGCGGCGTGCGCCGCATCGGCATCAACTGGGACGTGACCGACGCCCATGCTGCCGCCCAGGCGCTGCAGGACAAGCAGCTGGCGCAGCGCGAGAGCCAGGCCAAGTCGCAGTTCCTCGCGCGCATGAGCCACGAGTTGCGCACGCCGCTGAATGCCGTGCTCGGTTTCGCGCAGCTGCTGCTCACCGATGGCCCGGCCCAGGACGAAACGCTGCGCCGCCGCCGCGTCGAGCACATCCACGCCGCCGGCGAGCACCTGCTCTCGCTGATCAACGACGTGCTGGACCTGTCCAGCCTGGAGTCCGGCGAGCTGCCGCTGCAGCTGGCACCGGTGGCGCTGCCGGCGCTGCTGCAATCGGTGCTGCCGCTGGTCGAGAACCTGGCCCACCAGCACGGCGTGCAACTGCGCCTCGGCGAACTGGACTTTGCCGTGCGCGCCGATCCGATGCGGCTGCGCCAGGTGCTGATCAACCTGCTGAGCAACGCCATCAAGTACAACCGGCCCGATGGCCATGTGCAGGTGGAAGCCCGGCGCGAAGACGGGACGATCGTGCTGCAGGTGCGGGACAGCGGCCGCGGCATGAGCGCCCAGCAGCTGCAGCACGTCTTCGAGCCCTTCAACCGCCTGGGCGCGGAGCGCGAAGGCATGGCCGGCACCGACATCGGCCTGGCCATCGCGCAGGCTTCCATGCAGCACATGGGCGGCAGCGTGACGGCGGGCAGCGACGTCGGTGTCGGCAGCTGCTTCACGCTGCACCTGCCGGCCGCCGAACCCGGCCACGACACGGTTGGTGTCCTCGAACCGGTGCTGCCGGCCCCCCCTGCGCTGCACCACCTGCTCTACATCGAGGACAACCCGGTCAATGTGATGATCGTCAGCGAGCTGATCGGCCGGCGGCACGACCTGCAGCTGGAGTCCGCGCCCGATGGCCGCAGCGGCATCGAACTGGCCCGCGCATCAGCGCCCGAGCTGATCCTGGTCGACATGCAGCTGCCGGACTTCGACGGCCACGAGGTGCTGCGCCGCCTGCGCGCCGACCCCGCAACGGCCGGCATCCGCTGCATTGCGCTGTCGGCCAACGCGATGCCGGAAGACATCCGCCACGCGCTGGCCGCCGGATTCGACGACTACTGGACCAAGCCGCTGGACTTCCGGCGCTTCATGGGCGCGCTGGATCAGCTGTTCGGCGCAGAGCCATAGAGATGGCGCACCCGATCAATCCAGCAATCCTCGATCGCGCAGCATCGGCTCGATGCGTGGGTCGCGGCCGCGGAAGGCCCGGTAGGCCTCGCCCGGCTCGATGCTGTCGCCGCTGCCGTAGATGTAGCGCCGCAGCCGCGCCGCCACCTCGCGGCTGAACACGTCGCCGGCTTCGACGAACGCGTCGTGCGCATCGGCGTCCAGCACCTCGGCCCACAGGTAGACGTAGTAACCCGCGGCGTAGCTGGAGCCGGAGAACAGGTGCTGGAAATGCGGCAGGCGGTGGTTCAGGCCCACGCCCTGCGGCAGGCCGCGTTCGGCCAGCACGCGGGCTTCGAAGGCGACGATGTCGTCGATCGGCTCCGGGCTCTCGTGCGCTGCCATGTCGACGATGGCGCTGGCGGTGTAGCGCACGGTTTCGTATCCCTGGCCGAACTTGCGCGCGGCCTCGATGCGCTCGATCAACGTATCGGGAATCGGCTCGCCGGTGACGGCATGGCGCGCATGCGCCTTCAGCACCACACGCTCCTGCGCCCAGTGCTCGAACAGCTGCGAGGGCAGCTCGACGAAGTCGCGTAGCACCTGGGTGCCGGACAGGCGCTCGTAAGCCACGTCGGACAGCAGGCCATGCAGGCCATGGCCGAACTCGTGGAACAGCGTGCGCACATCGTCCAGCGACAGCAGCGTGGCCTGGCCCGGCGCGGCCTTGGCGAAGTTGTTGTTGTTCAGGATCACCGGCTGCGAGCGCTCGGCCCCCGGCGCGCCGTTGCGGTGCTGCCAGCGCAGCGAGCTCATCCAGGCGCCGCTGCGCTTGGCCGGGCGCGAGAAGTTGTCGTGCAGAAACAGGCCGATCGGCTGACCGGCGCTGTCGCTCACTTCATAGGCCAGCACGTCGTCGTGGTAGGCGGCCAGGTCTTCGCGGCGCTTGAACTGCACGCCGAACAGGCGCTGTGCGCAGTCGAACACCGCGGCCACCATGTTGGGCAGCGCGAAGTACGGCTTCAGCTCGGCCTCGTCCAGCGCGTAGCGGGCCACGCGCACTTTCTCGGCCCAGTAGCGCCAGTCCCAGGCCTCGATGGGCCCGCTCGCGCCGGCGGCGGCCATCGCTTCGGCGGCCATCGCGCGTTCGCGCTCGACCGCCGGCAGCGCGCGCTGCCACACCTCGTCGAGCAGGGCCCACACCCGTTCGCGGCTGCGCGCCATGGTGTCGGCCAGCGCGAAGTCGGCATAGCTGGCATAGCCCAGCAGTTGGGCCTGTTCGCGGCGCACGGCCAGGATCTCGCGGGCCATCGGCCGGTTGTCGTGCTCGCCAGGCTGCTCGCCACGGCCGACCCAGGCGCGCCAGGCCAGCTCGCGCAGGTCGCGCCGCTCCGAGAAGGTCAGGAAGGGCACGATCAGCGAACGCGACAGCGTGATCACCGCCCCGCCGGGCTGGCCGCGCTCGGCCGCCGCCTGGCGCGCCGCGGCACGCAGGAACTCGGGCAGCCCGGCGAGCGACGCTTCATCGGGCAGCGGCAGCATGAAACTGGCTTCGTCGTGCAGCACGTTCTGCGCGAACGAGGTGGTCAGGCCCGCCAGGCGCTGCATCAGTACGGCATAACGCGCACGCTGTGCGGCCGGCAGCTGCGCGCCGGCGCGCACGAAGCCGGTGTGCGTGCGCTCGACCAGGCGCAGCTGCTCGGGCGTCAGCCCCAGGTTCTGGCGCTGCATGTGCACCGCGTCGATGCGTGCAAACAGCGCGGCATCCTGGTACACCGCACTCCAGTGCGCGGCCAGCGGCGCGGCCATCTCGCGCTGCACGGCCTGCAGCGCCGGCGAGGTGGCCGAGGCCGTGAGGTTGTAGAACACCGCCTGGATGCGCCCCAGCAGCGTGCCGGCGCG
>NZ_DATILJ010000271.1:0-26420 GCF_035476535.1 Aquabacterium sp. | reverse complement strand
CAGATTTGAAGAAGCCTGCTCCTAGTACGAGAGGACCGGAGTGGACGCACCTCTGGTGTATCGGTTGTCACGCCAGTGGCATTGCCGAGTAGCTAAGTGCGGAAGAGATAACCGCTGAAAGCATCTAAGCGGGAAACTCGTCTCAAGATGAGTCTTGCCGGGGCCTTGAGCCCCCTGAAGAGTCGTTCAAGACCAGGACGTTGATAGGCTGGGTGTGGAAGCGCAGTAATGCGTTAAGCTAACCAGTACTAATTGCTCGTGCGGCTTGACCCTATAATTTTGACGTGTTCATAGTATTGGCAACCGTGGTACGGTACACAATACTCACGTTATGCCACTTGGCAACGCAATCAAAAGCTGATTCGATACTCTGTGAATTGGTCGACCTGACACCGTCAGGCCGGCAACAAGTTAAGCCTGATGACCATAGCGAGGTGGTCCCACTCCTTCCCATCCCGAACAGGACAGTGAAACGCCTCTGCGCCGATGATAGTGCGGGTTCCCGTGTGAAAGTAGGACATCGTCAGGCTAATAATCCGGAAGCCCGATCTCGCCAGAGATCGGGCTTTTCGCTTTTTGCACCGCTAATCGCGAATGGCGAGTCTGATGTGATCTGCCGACGCGCTCAGCACGCCGTCGCTGATCAAACTGCCGACAGTCTCCGTCGCGAGCTGATTTGCCAGATCGGGGTCGTGCGCGCACCCAAGTGTCGCGCCGAAGATCGGCGTCCCGGTGATCCACGCGGCTAGCTCCGCATGGCTTTGCTGCTGAACCTCCAGCATGTGGTACACGACCAAGGCGCGCACCGCGTGTTTGCGATGCCGATCCGGCGACTTCACGAATGCGTTCAAGCGAGCGCGGGATTGCGCGAGCGCGCTGGCAACGTCGCTGAAGGCCCCGCCATGACCTGGCAGTACCAGCCGAGGTTGCAGGCGCTCGATCAGATCCAAAGCGTGATGCGTGGCATCGAAGCCGGAATCACCGGCCAACTCGGGGAAGATGATCGCGAGCCGGTTCTCCCAGAGCGCGTCGCCGCTGATCAACACGCCCTCTTGCGGCTCGAACAGCAGTACTGCATCGGGGTCGTGCCCGGGCGCAGCGTGGACTTCCCACGATGAACCGCCGAGTTGTACTTCCGTATTGGGCGCGAGAAAGGTGTCAGGCACGAAGGTTTCGCAGCGCTGACCTGTGTGGCGGTAACTGAGCCTGGATTCGTCCCAAGGCATCAACGCGGCAAGGTAACCACAGGGCACGGCGATCGTTGCGGCGGGCCACTCACGCTGCAATCCGGCGTTGCCACCGCAGTGGTCGCTGTGCAGGTGCGTGTTGACGATCGCCCCCAACGTTCGCGCGCCGATGGCTTGGCGAACCAGTGACACGGTTTGTTCCACATGGCTCACGTAACCCGTATCGACAACCAACGCGGATTTGTGCCCGTGTTCCCGGAAGACAACGCTGTTGGCTGACAACCAGCCGCGTACCAGCAACTGCGCGCCAACGCGTCGCAGAGCAACACCGATCTCTTCGGCCTGCAGTGCCCCCGCCATCGGTGCAACGCTCAGGCCGCCGATCGCAACTCGCGCCGCAGGATCTTGCCGACATTCGACTTCGGCAGATCGTCACGGAACTCGATGACGCGCGGTCGTTTGTAGGCCGTGAAGTTGTCCTTGCAGTAGCTCATCAAGTCATCCTCGGACAATGTGCCGTCGCGCTTGACGACGAACAACTTCACCGCTTCGCCCGACTTGGCGTCGGTAATGCCGATCGCTGCACACTCCAGCACCCCGGGATGCAGGTTCACGACCTGCTCGATTTCGTTCGGGTACACATTGAAGCCGGACACCAGGATCATGTCCTTCTTGCGATCGACGATGCGAATCTGCCCGCCGTCGTCCATCACCCCCACGTCACCCGACTTGAAGAAGCCGTCGCCGGTCATGACCTTCGCCGTTTCGTCCGGGCGATTCCAGTAGCCGGCCATCACTTGTGGCCCGCGGATGCAGATCTCACCCGGCTGGCCGTGTGGCACATCGCGGCCGTCGTCGTCGCGGATGGCAATGTCGGTCGACGGCACCGGCATGCCGATGGTGCCAGTGAAACCCTTGATGTCCAGCCGGTTCGTGGTGGCCACCGGCGAGGTCTCCGACAGACCATAGCCCTCGACGATCGAACAGCCGGTGACCTTGAGCCACAACTCGGCCGTCGACTGCTGCACCGCCATGCCGCCGCCGTTGGCAACGACCAGGCCAGAGAAGTCCAGCCGCGTGAATTCAGCGTCATTGGCCAGCGCGTTGTACAGCGTGTTGACCGCGGGGAACATGTTGACGCGGTGGCCCTGCAGCGCCTTGACGAAACCGCGAATGTCGCGCGGGTTCGGGATCAGGAGGTTCAGCATGCCCAGCCGCGCGCCCATGAGGTAGCAAATCGTCAGCGCGAAGATGTGGTAGAGCGGCAAGGCACACACGACGGTCAACTGGCGGTCGCCGACGGTGTCGAGCACCGGCTTGAACCACGCCTCGGTCTGCAGGATATTGGCCACGACATTGCGGTGCAGCAGCGTGGCGCCTTTCGAGACGCCGGTGGTGCCGCCGGTGTACTGCAGGAACGCCACGCTGTCCGGTCCGAGTTGCGGCCGCTTCAGGGACAGGCGAGTGCCTTCGGCCACCGCCATGTTGAACCGGGTGACGCTGCGGCCACCGTCCAGCGGGAGCCGGAACTCCGGCACCATCTTGCTCAGGTGGCGCACCGCGAAGTTGATCGCCTGGCCCTTCCAGAAGCCCATCAAGTCGCCCATCGCGGCGAGCACCACATGCCGCACGTCGGTGTTGTCGATGACCTCTTCCAGCGTCGGTGCGAAGTTCTCGAGCACGATGATCGCCTGCGCCCCCGAGTCCTTCAGCTGATGCTGCAACTCGCGTGGCGTGTACAGCGGGTTGACATTTACCACCACCAGGCCGGCACGCAGGATGGCCGCGATGGCCACCATGTACTGCGGCACGTTGGGCATCATCACCGCCACACGACTGCCCGGCTCCAGCCCCTTGGATTGCAACCAGGCGCCGAGGGCCTGCGAAAGATCATCAACGTCACCAAAGCGCAAGCGCGAACCCAGGCACTCGGCAGCCGGCCGGCGGGCGTGGCGGCGGAACGCGTCTTCGAGCAGATCGATCAGCGAGGCAAAGGCCATCGTGTCGATTTCGGGCTTGACGCCATCGGGGTAGTTCTTCAGCCAGGGTCTGTCCACAATTGCTCCGGTGTGATTGTTAGCAGCAGGCCCCGCATGGTCGGGATGCCAAGCCCCGCAGCGCTACGGTAATTGTCCTAACGGCGACGCCGCCGCCGTAGACGTACCGCTAGCCAGCGCGGTCGCCAAGGTGATGGCGCCGCTGTCGAACAGGGCTCGCGCCAATGCTTCTTCACGTGCCTGGATGGTGTCGAGAAACTCGGCGGCGCCTCGCATCGCACCGAAGGTGTCGAAGCCGTGTTCGAGAAAGCGCTGCAGATCACCGAGGCCGGCGGCGCGCGCCGGCCCGCGCATCATGCGCAGCGTTCCGCGCAGCACAGGATTGCGCGTGTAGCGCTCGAGCGCCTTGCCGATGCGGATCGTCAAATTGACCTGCTGTTGGCGTGCCTCGGGCCGGCCGGTGGCCTGCCACAGCCGCACATAGGTGCTGGCGTCGATGGGCGGCAATTCCGCATGGCGCGCCATGTCGCTGTCCAGCGATTCGGACAGGGCGTGCAGGGCGCCCAGCGCAGCCACGGTGGCCACAATGTCCTCGGGGAACATGCGCACCAGCGCCGGCACCACGCGGGCGAACTGCGCATCGCGCGCCCCGAACTCCTGCGGGCCGTACAGGTCTTCGAGAAAGAAGCGAGTGGCGCCCTGGTAGCGTGGATGCTGCAGCAGATCGGCGTAGCTGCGTGAAAAACGCAACGCCTGATAGGCTTTCACTGCGGCAACCCGTTCGCCGAGCATCTTGTCAGCCGCGCGTTCGGCGCGCAGCTGCTCGACGTTTGTCAGGTGCTGCAGAATCTCGCGGCCTGCCGTGTTCATCGGTGCAAGCCTAACCTGTGCTGTGTCGTTGCCGCGGCGCGATCGCCTTGTCCTCCTCGCGCCTCAACCCCTGATAGCAGGGCCTCCCACATGCCCCGTTCAACACTCGCCCGCCTGCAACGCGGCCTCGGCCTGCTGGTGCTGTTGCTGGCCTGCGCCTGGGTGATCGTCAGTGCGCGCTTCGAGCTGGCCTGGCCGTGGCGATGCGTTGGCCTGCTGCTGGTGCTGCTGCCGCACGCCCCGGTGTTGGCGGCTGAATTCCTGCTGCTGGCCCGCCTCAGTGATCCACACCCCGCACCGGCACCGACGGCCCTGCAGTTGTGCCGCGCCTGGCTGGGCGAGGTGTTGATGGGCGTGATCACGTTCGGCTGGCGCCAGCCCTGGCGCCCGAACGCCGTGCCGGACCACTTGCCGGCCACGGCGCAAGGTCAGCGTGGCATCGTGCTGATCCATGGTTTCGTGTGCAACCGGGGCTTGTGGACGCCCTGGCTGCGGCGCTTGCGAGCCCAGGGCGTTCCCTTCGTGGCGATCAACCTCGAGCCGGTGTTCGGCGATATCGACAGTTATGTGCCGCTGGTCGACGGGGCCGTGTCGCGGCTGCAGGCCCTGACCGGCGTGCCCCCGTTGATCGTCGCGCACAGCATGGGCGGCCTCGCCTCGCGCGCCTGGTTGCGTTCAGCCCAGGCCGATGTGCGCTGCGCCGGTGTCGTGACCATCGGCACGCCGCACCACGGCACTTGGCTGGCGCGGTTCGCAATGACAGCCAACGGCCGCCAGATGCGGCGCAACGGACCCTGGCTGCAGGCGCTGGCTGCCGCCGAGCCTGTTGAACGTTATGCCCGCTTCACCTGCTTCTTCGGTCACTGCGACAACATCGTCTTTCCGGCGGCCACGGCCATGCTGCCTGGCGCGGACAACCGTCACCTCGCCGATACGGCGCATGTACACATGATCATGCGGTCCGAGATCTGGGACGAGGTGACGCGCCGGCTGCAGGCACCAGCCGTCTGACGCCGTGTGCTCCCGCGCCGGCTCAGCTGTCGATTTCGTGCAGCAGCGCCAGCGTCGGCTCGTGGGCCATGTTCAGCAGCGTGGCGATCTCGGCGATATCGTCTGGCAGCGCCGCGTTGTCCCAGCCCCGCGCAGTGTGGCGTGCCAGGCGAATCGCCAGCTGCACATTGCGCACCTGGGGCGACACGCTGGCGTGATCATCGCTGATCTTCACCAGCAACTCGGGCAGGCGCCAGGCCTTCATCAGCGCCTGCTGCAGGTCTGACAAGCCCACGTGCAGCACGGCTTGCTGCGCGTCCACCGAGCGCAAGCCTGGATCGGCCAACTGCCGTGCCGCGATCTCCAGGGCCAGCGCCGGCGCGTGCACCCACAGCAGCATCTCGGCAAAGTCGTGCAGCAGCGCGGCTTCGTGGATCACCGTGGCGTCGTGGTCCATGCGATGCACCGCAAAACCCAGCGCGAACCGCGCCGCGCGATGCGAGCGTTGCAGCACCGCATGCCAACCGGCCAATGCCTCGGGCTGGCCGGCGAGCCGGTCCTCGACCGAGGCCTGGTCGCCAAAGGCATGGAAGAACGGCGGGATGCCGAGCATCAGCACGGCGGCGGTGACGGTTTCCGCATCGGCGGTGGCGCGGGCCGAGCGCCGCGCCGCGACATGCCGCAGCAGCTTCAACACCATCAGCGGGTCGTCGCCCAGCGTGTCGGACAGCAGGTGGGCATCCACCGCATCTTCGTTCATGCCCAGTTCGGCGACGGCCGCCACCGTGCTTGCCAGCACCGGAATCTCCAGTTGCGCAAAACAATTCACCCAGGCCGCCACGTCTCGCGGGGCCTGCATGATGAATGGCGTGTCGATGACGTGAGACATGGACGGCCTCTGGTTTCAGTGCCTCGTATCCGTGTTGTCGGCCGACGCCGTTCAAGCTTGAGCTGCGGGCGGCCAGAACGACAGCATATGCCCTGCACGTGGATCCGTGCGGCCTTCGATCAGCGACAGGTAGGCCTGGCGCACGGCATCGACCCCGTGGCCTTCATGCACAACCAGCCAGGGCGAGCGGCCGGCGCCGTCCATCGCCGCCATCAGCCGGGCCCAGGCAGCCTGGATGCGCTGTTGCAAGCCTTCCGGCCCCCATCCCTCGGGGGGAGGATGGGTTCGCTTGCGCAGCTGGGTCGGCGCGAAGAACAGGGTCGGCCGCGGTCCGGGCAGGCCACTGCCGGGACCGAGTGCATCCCAATGCGTGCCGCCGACGGCGCAGCTGTAGCTCAGCGCGCCGTTGAAGTGCGTGTGCACCGCCATGCGCTGCGCGGCACTGCCGGACATGTCGACATAGACCGTCGGGACCTCGGGGTCCAGCGCGCTCAGGTCGTCGTAGGCCAGCACCTGGTCGTAGCAGCCGAGCGAGCGCGTGAACTCGAGGTTGGCCTGCGAGGTCAGCCCGGTCACAGCGACGCTGGCTGCATCACCATGGCGACCGGACAGGCACAGCGCGGTGCCGTATGCCGTCTTGCTCGACGCGCTGGACAGCAGCACCTGGCGTGCGCCGAAGAAACTCTGCTCGGCCAGGAAATCGTCGATCAGGAAAGAGGTGATGAACAGCGGGCGCAGCAAGGCCTGGCGTGCCTCGTGGGCCTGCACATAGCCGGGGTCGCTGCGGCAGAACTGCACGCGGTTGTAGGCCGACGGCAAGGCCTGGCGATGCGCTGCGCCATCGACAAAGCCTTGCGCATCGACGCGGGCGGGCGTCACCAGCAGGTGGCTGCCTATCGGCCAGAAACCGAAGCAGCGTTCGCCGGGCTCGACACCTACGGCGCGGGATTCAACCACCGTCGCGAAACCCCACACCGGGATGCAGCCCAGCGTGGACGGCTCGGCCGGGAAGAACTCCCAGTACTTCATCGCCTCGCCGAAGGCCGCGTAGGTGACGTTGTTGGCGGTGAGCGCGAAGGAGTCGATGCGCATGCGCGCCTGGCCGGGGGCCAGCGGTGCATGTGCATCGGTGTCGGCGGCGATGCAGGTGTTACGCAGGTTCTGCCGGTGCACCAGCAGTCGCAACGCGTCGTCGGCGGTGGTCATCGTGGGCTCCTCGTAGAACAGCCGCGCATCACAGGCGGGTCACGCCGGGCACGTGCCCGACGTATTCGCCGTCCAGGTACAGCGCGCCTTCGGGCGCACCGGCCTCGGCGTAGAACTCCAGCTCCGGCGCACGCTGCACGCGGTTAGCGGCTTGCGCGGCACGCACACGGCGCGAGAGCTTGGCCAGCGTCTTGCTGGCGCTGCGCAATGCCAGTGCGGCGCCGCGCCGCATCAGGCTGCCGCGGGGGGCGGCGAGAGGGCTGTAGAAGCCTTGCAGGGTCTTGCTCATGGTCATCTCCAAAGGCGCCACACCCGCCGACCTGGCTGGGAGGGCCCCTGTTGTTCAGGTGCAGGGATGTCGTTCTTTCAGCAGCGCGCGCTGCAGCTCTCGCTTGGCCATCTGGCGCAAGGCGCCGGCGGGTCGTCGATGAGCACCGGCGTGGCGATGCAGACAGGCAGCCACCAGCGGGTTGCGGGGCTTGAGGGTGTTGACGGTGATCTTCATGGTTGGCCTCCTGGGCGGATGGAACGGATCGAGTTCGACAAAGTGAACAGCACAAAGACAGCGGCCCGGGTGCTGAAAGCGACCCGGGCCGTGGAGGGTGACGCGACGGTGAGGTCGCTGTCAGCCAGCCATGCCCCCGGGTGGGGCGCTTTCGACACCATGACCGGTGCCTGCCATGCGCGCATGAGCCTGACCCGACACGGCTGGCGCCAGGCGCACAGCGATCGGGACAACACAGGACATGGGAGCGAACATGAACAGTCGGAACTCGGACGGTGAGGGGTTGAACACGGGGTTTCGTCGTGCGGGCCGGCTGCCGGGGCAGGGGCTGTATCAACGACTTGCGCAGATGATAAACATTTCTTTATCTTGCGCAAGACTTCAAGCTGGGGGCTCGGGTAATTCCTGATGGGTTTGTGGTTTCAGTCGCGTTTCAGCGCTTGCCCTTGAGCGGCGCCACACCGGCCTGGCTGCGTGCCCACAAGGCCATTTCATCCACCGGCTCGGGCTTGGGCACGGCCGTGCCGGCCTTCGCCGGCGAGGGGGCTGCCGGCGGTGACGGCGTCAGCACTTCGCCCAGCAGATCGAGCAGCCGCGTGCGTGCGCGCTGCGGATGGCGGCGGTAGTAGGTCAACACCAGTCCGACGATGAATCTTTCGTCATCGTCCTGCGGCAAATGCCCCGGCAACTGCTCGGTGGCCGCCGGCGCGGATGCCGCCCCGCTGCCGTCCCCGTGCGGCTGATCCATCCAGCCATGGGGCTTGCGGCACAGCTGTTCGAACTGCCGCGCCAGCCGCTCGCCGATCTGGCGCGAGCGGCCCTTGATCTGGCTCCAGTAGCTCGGTTGAATCTGCAGCCGTTCGGCGAAGCGGCGTTCCAGTCCGCGCAGCGTGGCGGCGTCGGGGGCGCTGACAGTGGCCTGCACAAATTCGTCGAACAGCAGCAGGGCGTTGTCGAGCCGGATGCGCGCGACGTCAGGCGGAGGGGACATGCCTCGATGATAAACGCCGCTGCATCATCTGAGGCAGCCCGGCCGGCATTGACGCGCAGGGTCGGCGCCCGCTAACGTGAAGCCTTCACCGACCTGGAGCTTTCGATGAACTTCCGCCGTAGCGTTGCGCGCCTGGCTTGGCTGTTGCCCGTGATCGGGCTGATGCTGGTGTCGCCGTTGCAGGCGGCGGAGCGGGCCATCGAGAAAGAAGTCGTCGTGCCGGCGGCGCTGGACAAGGTCTGGGCCTCGTGGACCACGCGGGAGGGCATCACCAGCTTCTTTGCCCCCGATGCGGTGATCGAACCGCGTGTCGGTGGGGCCTTCCACATCCACATCGATCCGCTGGGCGCGCCCGGCCAGAAGGGTGCTGACGACATGCGCTTCATGGCCTTGCAACCGATGAAGATGCTCAGCTTCGACTGGAACGCGCCGCCCCATCTGGCCGAGGCGCGCGCGCAGCGGACCTTCGTGGTGCTGCGCTTCGAGCCGGTGGATGCGGCGAACACGCGCGTGCGGCTCACCCACACCGGCTGGGGCGACGGCGGTGAATGGGACAAGGCTCATGCCTACTTCGACAAGGCCTGGGCCGGTGTGCTGGACAACCTGAAGAAGCGCCACGAGACCGGCCCGAAGGACTGGACCGAGTGGATGAACCAGTTGCGCAAGTGGCACGCCGAAACCGACAAGGCCAAGAAGCCCTGAGGTCCCGGCTGCGGCCTGGGTAGCCGCAGCGCAGGCAAGGGCGGGCTGGGCCGGCACCTGTCGGCCGCGGTCCGCCCGCCGGGCTCATTCTTCCTCGTGCGCTTTGTAGCTGCTGGTCAGCTGCTGCTGCACCGTCGGCGGCACGGCCTCGTAGTGCGACAGCGCCAGCGTGTAGCGCCCCTGGCCGCTGGTCATCGCGTTCAGCCGGGACTGGTAGCCTGTCAGCTCCGACAGCGGCGCCTGGCCCTTGACCACCATGGTGCCGATGGCGCCGTTGTGCGTGCCGTTGATCAGCCCGCGCTTGGCCGACAGATCGCCGGTGATGTCGCCCATCGCGCTGTCCGGCGCGGTGATCTCGACATTGACGATCGGCTCCAGCACGATCGGCCGGGCCTCGCGGATCGCCGCCTGGAAGGCCTTGCGCCCGGCGGTGGCGAAGGCGATTTCCTTGCTGTCCACCGTGTGGTGCTTGCCGTCGTAGACGATGACCCGTACGTCCACCACCGGATAACCCGCAATCGCCCCGGTGGCCAGCACCTCGCGCACGCCTTTTTCGACCGCCGGGATGAACTGCCCGGGAATCGTGCCGCCCTTGACTTGGTCAAGGAACTCGAAGCCCGCCCCGCGCGGCAGCGGCTCGATGCGCAGGAACACCTCGCCGAACTGCCCGGCACCGCCGGTCTGCTTCTTGTGGCGGTGGTGGCCCTCGGCCGGCGCGGTGACCGTCTCGCGGTAGGCGATGCGCGGCGGCTTGGTGTCGACCTCGAACTTGTAGACCTCGCGCAGCCGGTCCATCAGCATGCGCAGGTGCAGTTCGCCCAGGCCGTAGACGATGGTTTCGTTGGTCGCCGCGACATGCTCGATCTTCAGGCAGGGGTCTTCATCGATCAGCTTGCTCATGATCTCCCACATGCGCTGCTCGTCGCCGCGGCGTTTCGGGCTGATCGCCAGGCCATGCACAGGCACCGGGAAGGGCAGCGGTTTCAGATGGATGTGGTCGTCCTCGGCCGCGTCGTGCAGCACCGCGTCGAAGTGCAGCTCGTCGACCTTGGCCACCGCACAGATGTCGCCCGGCAACGCGCGCGGCACCTCGACATGGTCCTTGCCCTGCAGCATGAACAGGTGGCCGACCTTGAAGGGCTTGCGGCCATCGCCGACGTAGAGCAGGCTGTCCTTGGTGATGGTGCCCTGGTGCACGCGCAGCACGCCCATCTTGCCGACATAGGGGTCGACGGTGACCTTGAACACATGCGCCAGCACATGCGCGTCGGGATCCGGCAGCGCATGCATCAGCGCTGCATCGGCACCTTCGCCGTTCAGGAAGTCCGGTGGATTGCCCTCGCCCGGATTCGGCAGCAGCTTGACGATGATGTCCAGCAACTCCGCCACGCCGGCGCCGGTGCGCGACGAGACGAAGCACACCGGGATCAGGTGGCCTTCGCGCAGCGCCTGTTCGAGCGGTGCATGCAGCTCGGCAGCATCGACATCGCCGTCGTTCAGGTAGCGGTCGACGAAGGCCGCGTCCACCTCCACCACCTGTTCCACCAGCGCGCGGTGCGCAATATCCACCGCGCCGAAATCGCTGTGACCCTCGCGGTTGTAGAAGCAGTCGACGACCTTGCTGCCGCCGCCATCCGGCAGGTTCAGCGGCAGGCATTCCTTGCCGAAGGTGGCCTGGATTTCGGTCAGCAGCGCGGCGAGGTCCACGCCCTGCGCGTCGATCTTGTTGACGATGATCATGCGGTCCAGTTGGCGCTGCGCCGCGTAGTCCATCATGCGCACGGCCATCGGCTCGATGCCGGTGGCCGCGTTGATCACCACCGCCGCCGTTTCCACCGCCTCCAGCGCCGGCAGGCTCTGGCCGACGAAGTCGGGGCCGCCGGGGGTGTCGATGAAGTGGATGCGCGTGTCGGCATGCATCATGTGCATCACCGAGGCATTCAGTGAATGCTGCATGCGGCGCTCGATCGGGTCGTAGTCGCTGACTGTGCTGCCGCGTTCCAGGCTGCCGGCGGCGCCAATGGCACCGGCCTTCACCAGCAGGGCCTCGGCCAGACTGGTCTTGCCTGCGGCGGCGGGTCCGACGAGGGCCAGGGTGCGGATGTCGGCCACCTGGACGGCGCCGGACGGCTGTGGGCTTGGCATGAGCGGTCTCCTCTGGCCACTTCAGCCAGAAGAGGCCCCAAACGTCGCCCGCACCAAATGAGCCAGCGGGCAGGTGCTCCCCGGGGGGAAGTCCAGCCTATGCCTGTCGGCAGCGCGGCGCAAGAGGGGCACGATGGGGGGCAGGGCAAACACTGCCGTTCCGGCGGGCGGGTGACCGAGCCTCGCACCGTGCGAGGCTTGCTAAGCTGGATTGCATGAAGATTTCAGAACTGGCGCGGCGCACGGGGGTGTCGGTACACCGACTGCGGCGTTACGAGGCGCAGGGCCTGATCCGCGCTGAACGGCTGGACTCGGGGTACCGCGAGTTCGCTGAGGTTTGCGTGCGCGAGGTCACCTTCCTTGGCATGGGCCGCGAGATCGGCCTGTCGCTGAAGGTGCTGGGCGACGCGCTGCCACGCTACCGCGCCGGCACGCTGTCGATCGACGAGATGATCGAAACCTTGCAGTCGCGCATCGCCGAGATTGACGCCCTGGTCGCCGAGCAGCGTGCGCTGCGCCGCAAGCTGGTGTCGCACATCGCCTGGTTCCGGCGGCGCCAGGCCCGGCCCGCCAGGCCGGCATCGGGCGCCCGCGGCTTTCCCGCCAGCGTGTCCGCGACGGCGGCACTTGCCGCGGCAAAAGCCAGACGAAGTGCGCGGTAGGTAACGAGACGCCGCCGGCGCGCACCACCGTTGTGCGCCAACGCGGGCCGTCAGGGCTGATTTGCCCAGGCACGGTGCGGTTTTTGCGGTGCAACCCGGGAAATCGGCTGGCCCACCGCTTGCTTGTATACCGATCAGAACACCAGATGGCGTGCAAGTGCGATCCCGCGGGGATCTCACGCCGACCAGCCTTTCATCCAAGCAGGAGTGAGCAGCGATGACGCATCAATACTGGAACCGTCGTGACTGGATTCGTGGCGCCGGCGCACTGGCGGCGGGAGGCATCGCCCTCGATGCCCTGGCGCAGAAGCCCGTGTCGGTGGGCTTTATCTACGTCGGCCCGCGCGACGACTACGGCTACAACCAGGCCCAGGCGGAGAGCGTGGCGCTGGTGAAGAAGATGGCCGGCATCAAGGTGGTCGAAGAAGAGAACGTGCCCGAAACCAACGCCGTGCAAAAGACCATGCAGGGCATGATTGCGCAGGACGGCGCGGCGCTGCTGTTCCCCACCTCCTTCGGCTATTTCGATCCGCACATGCTGGCCATTGCGGCGAAGAACCCGAACGTGCGCTTCGCCCATTGCGGCGGCATGTGGACCGAAGGCAAGCACCCGAAGAACACCGGCAGCTTCTTCGGCTACATCGACGAGGCGCAGTACCTCAACGGCGTGGTCGCCGGCCACGCCAGCAAGAGCAAGAAGATCGGCTTCATCGCCGCCAAGCCGATTCCTCAGGTGCTGCGCAACATCAACGCGTTCACGATGGGCGCGCGCTCGGTCGACCCGAAGATCACGACCACGGTGATCTTCACCGGCGACTGGTCGATGCCGGTCAAGGAGGCCGAGGCCACCAACAGCCTGGCCGACCAGGGCATTGACGTGTTCACGATGCATGTCGACGGGCCCAAGGTCATCGTCGAAACCGCCGCCAAGCGCGGCAAGTTCGTCTGCGGCTACCACGCCAGCCAGGCCAAGCTGGCGCCGCAGGCCTACCTGACCGGCGCCGAATGGAACTGGCTCACCGCCTACACCCAGATCATCGAAGCCGCGAAGGCTGGCAAGCCGCATCCGAACTTCGTGCGCGGCGGCCTGAAGGACGGCTTCGTCAAGAGCTCGCCCTATGGCTCGATGGTCGCCGAAGGCGCGCGCAAGAACGCCGAGGACATCCGCGCCAAGATGCTCAAGGGCAGCTTCGACATCTTCGCCGGCGAGTTGAAGGACAACACCGGCAAGGTGGTGATCGCCAAGGGCAAGGCCTTCAAGCAGACGGATGTTGAGCTCGAAGGCATGAACTACCTCGTTGAAGGCGTGATCGGCAAGGTCTGAACGGCCCAAGACCATGGCCCGCCTCGCCCGCCCCTGGCACGCCCCTGCCGAAGCCGTGCTGCTGCCGGCCGGCGCATTGGCCGCCGCACTGCTGCTGTTCGGCTTGTTCGTCTGGTTCGGTGGGCAAAGCCCGTTGGAGGCCTGGACGCTGCTGTTCAAGGGCGCTTTTGGCGACGCGTTCTCGTGGCAGAACACGCTGCAGCGTGCCGCGCCACTGATGCTGACGGCGCTGGCCGTGGCCTTGCCGGCGCGTGCGGGCCTGACGGTGATCGGCGGCGAAGGCGCGCTGGTGCTGGGCGCCCTGGGCTGCGCCGGCCTGCCCTACCTGATGCCGCTGCCGGCTGATGTGAGCGGCAGCCTGCTGGTGCTGGCCGCCGGCGCGCTGCTCGGTGCGGCCTGGGTGGCACTGGCGGGGGCGCTGCGCCAGTACCGCGGCGTCAACGAAACCATCTCCAGCCTGCTGCTGGGCTACATCGCGATTGCACTGTTCAAGCACTTCGTCGAAGGGCCGATGCGCGACCCGGCCAGTCTGAACAAGCCGTCGACCCGGCCGCTGGCCGAAGGGCTGCGCATCGGGCCGATCAGCGCCGACAGCGTGCTGGGCGATGTGCACTGGGGCCTGGCCATCGGCCTGCTGCTGTGTCTTGCCGCGGGCGTGTGGTTGAGCTTCACGGCCTCGGGCTTCGCGCTGCGCGTGGTCGGCGGAAACGCCCGTACCGCGCGCCTGGTCGGCCTGCCGACGAATCGGCTGATCCTGCTGGCCTGCGCGGCGGGTGGCGCCTGTGCCGGCCTGGCCGGTGCGGTGGAGGTGGCGGCGGTGCACACATCGGCGAATGCTTCGGTGATCGCCGGCCTGGGCTACACCGGCATCCTGGTCGCCTTCGTTGCGCGCCACAACCCATGGACGATTCCGATCGTCGCACTGCTGTTCGGCGGTTTCGGCGCGGCCGGCAGCCTGCTGCAGCGGCGGCTGGGTCTGCCCGATGCGTCGGTGCTGGTGCTGCAGGGCTTTGCCTTCGTCTTCATCCTGGCGGCTGAAGCGCTGCGCGGTCGGCTGTTCCAGCTGGAAGTGCCGGCGATGGTCAAGCTGCGCCTCGTCGCGAACATGGGGAGGGCCATCCCGTGACGGCTGACATGGTGTTCGACCTGCTGCTGGCCATCATCGGCGGCGCGGTGCGTGTCGGCACGCCCTTCCTGTTCGTCAGCCTCGGGGAATGCCTGACCGAAAAATCCGGCCGCATCAACCTCGGTCTCGAAGGCGTGCTGGTGTTCTCGGCGATGGCCGGGTTCGCCGGCTCCTACCTGAGCGGCTCGCCCTGGCTCGGTGTGCTGCTGGCCGGCATCAGCGGCGCCGCGCTGGCTTCGCTGCACGGCATGCTGTGCTCGCTGCAGCGCGTGTCGGACATCGCCACCGGCATCGCGCTGATGCTGCTGGGTGCCGGCCTGGCCTTCTACCTCGGCAAGCCGCTGATCCAGCCGCAGGCAGCGCAGATCCCGTCGATCGGGCTGGGCGCCTGGAGCAGTTCGCCGTCGGTGCAGAGCGCGCTGTCGATCAATGCGCTGTTCCCGATCGGCGTGGCGCTCGCGGCGCTGATGTCCTGGGGACTGGCCAATACGCGCTACGGCCTGGTCGTGCGCATGGCGGGCGACTCCAGCGACGCCGCCCGCGCGCTGGGTTATTCGGTCAACGCGGTGCGCATCGCGGCCACCACGGCCGGCGGCTTCATCGCCGGGCTGGGCGGCGCGTCGCTGTCGCTGTACTACCCGGGCAGCTGGAACGAAGGCCTGTCCAGCGGGCAGGGCCTGATCGCCGTGGCGCTGGTGATCTATGCGCGCTGGGATCCCAAGCGCTGCCTCGGCGCGGCACTGCTGTTCGGCGGCGCCGGCGCGATCGGGCCGGCGCTGCAGTCAGTGGGCATCGGCGGCGGCTACTACCTGTTCAATGCGATGCCCTATGCGCTGACCTTGCTGATCCTGGTGGCCACCTGTTCGCCACAGCGTTCGCTGAAAGGTGCGCCGATGGAACTGGGCGTATCACGCTGACCCGCCGCCGCAACGACATCCAAGGACCTGCCGCCATGCCGACCATTGCCTCCGAACCCTATGCCTGGCCCTTCGACGGTGCCTTCACGTCGCAGAACACCGCGCTGGTCATCATCGACATGCAGACCGACTTCTGCGGCGTCGGGGGTTATGTCGACAAGATGGGCTACGACCTGTCGATGACACGCGCTCCGATCGAGCCCTTGAAGGCCTTGCTGGCGGCTGCGCGCCGTGTCGGCATGCACGTGATCCACACGCGCGAAGGCCACCGTCCCGACCTCGCCGACCTGCCGGCCAACAAGCGCTGGCGCTCGCAGCAGATCGGCGCCGGCATCGGCGACGCCGGGCCCTGCGGCCGCATCCTGGTGCGCGGCGAACCGGGCTGGGACATCATTCCCGAGTTGTACCCGCTGGCCGGTGAACCCATCATCGACAAACCCGGCAAGGGCTCGTTCTGCGCCACCGATCTGGAGCTGATCCTGCACACCCGCGGCATCCGCAACCTGATCCTGACCGGCATCACCACCGATGTGTGCGTGCACACGACGATGCGCGAAGCCAACGACCGCGGCTTCGAGTGCGTGATGCTGAGCGACTGCACTGGCGCTACCGACCGCGGCAACCACGAGGCCGCGCTGAAGATGATCCTGATGCAGGGCGGCGTTTTCGGCGCGGTGTCGAATTCGGGCGCCGTGATCGAAGCCCTGTCCGGCCTGCAAGCGATTCCTATTCCATGAAAGGCGCGTCCATGGCCAAACCGTTCCCCTGACGACATGAACGCGACCACGCTGGAAACCTATAACCTGACGAAACGCTTCGGGCCGTTCACCGCGCTCGATGGCGTCTCGCTCACCGTGCGCCCGGGCACCGTGCACGCGCTGCTTGGCGAAAATGGCGCGGGCAAGAGCACGCTGGTGAAGTGCATCGTCGGCTACTACCGGCCGGACGATGGCGCGGTGATGGTCGATGCCCGCGAGCACGACATCCACTCGCCCACCGTTGCGCGCGAACTCGGCATCGGCATGGTCTACCAGCACTTCACCGTGGTGCCGGGCATGACGGTGGCCGAGAACCTGTTGCTGGCCCGCGGCAAGCTGCCGGCGGTGATCCACTGGAAGGCCGCGCGTGCCGAACTCGCGGCCTTCCTCGAGACGGCGCCGTTCAAGCTCGACCTCGATGCCCGGCCGTTGGACCTGTCGGCCGGCGAGAAACAGAAGCTGGAGATCCTGAAGCAGCTGTTCCTCAAGCCGCGCCTGCTGATCCTGGACGAACCGACCTCGGTGCTGACGCCGCAGGAGGCCGACGAAGTGCTGGGCGCGCTGCGCGCGCGCGCGCATGCCGGCGACTGTTCTGTGGTGATGATCACGCACAAGTTCCGCGAGGTCACCGAGCATGCCGACGATGTCAGCGTGCTGCGCCGCGGCAAGCTGGTGGCCAGCCTGTTGGTGGCCGACAGCACGCCGCAACAGCTGGCACAGGCGATGGTCGGCGAAGGCAAGGTGGCGCAGGCGGCATTGACGCGCGAAGTTCGCGAGCAGGGCGCTGTGCGCTTGTCGATCCGTGGCCTGCGGGTGCGTGGCGACCGTGGCGAAGAGGCCGTGCGCGGGCTGGACCTCGACGTGCGCAGTGGCGAGATCGTCGGCATCGCCGGTGTCTCCGGCAACGGCCAGCGTGAACTGATGCAGTCGCTCACCGGCCAGCGCGCGCGTGAAGGCGGGCAGGTGAGCGTGGATGGCCATGTCTTCAAGGCCACGCGGGCCGAGAACCGCGAGCGCAAGGTGCGCAGCTTGCCCGAGGAGCCCTTGCAGAACGGCTGCGTCGGTGAACTCAGCGTGGCGCACAACATGGGCCTGCGGCAATTCGACGAAGCGCCTTTTGCCATCCTGCCGCAGTTCGGCGGCTGGGTGCGCTGGGGCGCCTTGCGCCAGCGCGCGCGTGAATGGATCACCGAGTACGGCGTCAAGACCCAGGGAGAGCGTGCGGCGATCCGCACGCTCTCCGGCGGCAATGTGCAGCGCGCCGTGCTGGCACGTGAACTGAGCGGCCAAGCCAATCTGCTGCTGGTCAGCAACCCGGTCTTCGGTCTCGACTTCGCCGCGGTGGCCGAGATCCATGGCCGCTTGATGGCTGCACGCAACCGCGGCGCCGCAGTGTTGCTGGTCAGCGAAGACCTCGACGAACTGCTGGCATTGGCCGACCGCATCGTCGTGATGAGCGAAGGCCGCATCGTGCACGACGTGGCCGGTCATGCCGCCGACCGGCATGAACTCGGCGCCTTCATGGGCGGCAAGGCGCATGCGCCGGTGAAGGAGGCGGCATGACGCTCTTGACCGATGCTCGGCCTATGCCCTACCACTTCACTGTCGCGCGCACCGCGCTGGTGATCATCGACATGCAGCGCGATTTCGTCGAACCCGGGGGCTTCGGCGCCAGCCTGGGCAATGACGTCACGCGGCTGCAGGCCATCGTGCCGACGCTGCAGGCGCTGCTGCAAGCCTGGCGCGGCGCCGGCGGTTTCGTCGTGCACACGCGCGAAGGCCATGCGCCCGATCTGCACGATTGTCCGCCGGCCAAGCGCCTGCGCGGCGCGCCGACGCTGCGCATCGGCGATGTCGGCCCGATGGGCCGTGTGCTGGTCATCGGCGAACCGGGTCACGCCATCGTGCCGGCGCTGGCGCCGATCGCCGGTGAGCTGGTGATCGACAAGCCCGGCAAGGGGGCCTTCTACGCCACCGACCTGCAGGCCCGGTTGCAGGCGCGTGGCATCACGCAATTGATACTGACCGGAGTGACCACCGAAGTGTGCGTGCAGACCACGATGCGTGAAGCCAACGACCGCGGCTACGACTGCCTGCTGGTCGAAGACGCCACCGAGAGCTACTTCCCCGAATTCAAGGCGGCAACGCTGGCGATGATCACCGCGCAAGGCGGTATCGTCGGCTGGACCGCACCGGCCGCCGCGGTGATCGCGGCGCTGAAGACATGAACTTCGCCGGCGCGCCGCTCACGCTGGCCGACTGGCGCGGGGCCCTGGCCGACCCCGGCGCTTCGCTGCGCCAGCTGCTCGCGCCCTTGCTGGCGCAGCACCATGCCGACGACACGGCCTGGATCCTGCGCTGCAACGAGGCCTTCATCGAGGCGCAACTGCAGCGCCTGGATGGCTTGTCACCGGCCAGCCTGCCACTGTATGGCGTGCCCTTCGCGGTGAAGGACAACATCGACGTCGCCGGCCTGCCGACCACCGCAGCCTGCCCGGCTTTCAGCCACGCGCCGCAGCGCCATGCGACCGTCGTGCAACGGCTGATAGCTGCCGGCGCGGTGCTGGTCGGCAAGACCAACCTGGACCAGTTCGCCACCGGGCTGGTCGGCACGCGCTCGCCGTATGGCGAGGTGCCGAACAGCTTCGATGCGGCCTATGTCAGCGGCGGCTCGAGTTCGGGCTCGGCCTCGGTGGTGGCGCGTGGTCTGGTCTGCTTCGCGCTGGGTACCGACACCGCCGGTTCGGGCCGCGTGCCGGCCGGCTTCAACAACCTGGTGGGCCTGAAGCCCACGCCGGGCCGCGTGCCGATGGCTGGTGTGCTGCCGGCCTGCCGCACGCTGGACGTGGTGTCGGTGTTTGCGCTGACGGTGGCTGATGCCGCGCAGGTGATGGCGGTCATCGAGGGCGCGCAAGACGAGCCGGTGTTCCAGCCGCCAGTGCAACGCCCGGGCTGGTTCGGCAGCGGCGGCGATGGCCTGCGCGTGGGCGTGCCCGAGCAGCCGGGCTGCGACGCCGCCATCGGCTACGCCAGCGCCTTCGACGACGCGCTGCTGCAGTTGCTGGATTGGCAGGTGCAGCCCCAAGCGGTGGACATGCAACCGTTCTACGAGGTGGCTCGCCTGTTGTACGACGGGCCCTGGGTCGCGGAACGCTACGCCGTGGTGCAGCCGCTGATCGAGCAGGAGCCCACGGCGCTGGACCCGGTGGTGCGCCAGGTGATCGCCGCGGCCCGTGGGTTCGACGCCGTGGCCGCGTTCAAAGGGCGTTATGCCCTGGAAAGCTTGAAGCAGCAGCTGGCGCCGCTGTGGCAGGACATCGACGTGCTGATGGTGCCCACTGCGCCGACCTGCCCGACGCGTGCGGCGGTGGTCGCCGAACCCATCCTGCGCAACTCCGAACTGGGGCGCTTCACCAATTTCGTCAACCTGCTCGGGCTGGCCGCGCTCGCGGTGCCCAGCGGCTTCAGCAGCAGCGGGCTGCCCTTCGGCGTCACCTTCATCGGCCCCGGCGGCAGTGATGCCGCGCTGGCCGCGCTGGGTGCGCGCTGGGAAGCTGCGCGCGCGCTGCCGCTGGGCTGCCGACTGCGTGAGGCGCGGCCGGCGGACCGCGCGCTTCAGGCGTTGCCGGCGTGCGAGCCGAGCTTGCAGATCGCCGTGGTCGGCGCGCACCTCGAAGGCATGCCCTTGCATGGCCAGTTGCTCGAGCGCGGCTGCCGGTTGCTGGCGCGCACCAGCACGGCGGCGCAGTACCGGCTGTTCGCGCTACCGAACACCCAGCCACCCAAGCCCGGGCTGGTGCGGGTGGCGGAAGGCGAGACAGGCCACGCCATCGCGCTGGAGGTCTACGAGATGCCGCTGGCCGCCGTTGGCTCCTTCCTGGCGCTGATCCCGCCGCCGCTGGGCCTGGGCTCG
This sequence comes from Aquabacterium sp., assembly GCF_035476535.1. Classification (GTDB taxonomy): domain Bacteria; phylum Pseudomonadota; class Gammaproteobacteria; order Burkholderiales; family Burkholderiaceae_C; genus Pseudaquabacterium. The sequence continues at coordinate 6,238 of NZ_DATILJ010000271.1, read as the reverse complement.
GTGCAACTGGCCGATGGCCGCTGGGTCAAGGGCTTCATCTGCGAACCGGCGGCGGTGCAGGGCGCCACCGACATCAGCGCCTTCGGCGGCTGGCGCGCATGGCTGGCCAGCCGATGAGGGCCCGGGTGATCAACGACGCCCAGGTGGCGGCCGAGTTGACTCAGGCGTTCCACGACTACGAGCGTGCGCTGATGGCCAACGACCGCGCGGCGTTGGATGCGTATTTCTGGAACGACGAGCGTGTCACGCGCTACGGCATCGCCGACCGGCAGTGGGGGGCCGAGGCCTTGCGCGCCTTCCGCGCGGCGACACCGGCACCGGCTTTCACCCGCACGCTGCATGAACTGCGCATCAACAGTTTCGGCGACGACGTGGCGACCGTGCAGGTCGAGTTCGTGCGCACCGACAGTCCGCTGCGCGGCTTCCAGAGCCAGACCTGGGTGCGTTTCGACGACGGCTGGAAGATCGTCGCCGCCCATGTCAGCATGATTGCGTTCGACGGCTGAGGCGCGGCGCTGCGTATCATCGACAGGCCATGTCTTCGCTCCGTCCCGCCGCTGCCGTGATGCCCTTGCCGCCCGAACCGGCGACGCTGGCCGACCAAGCCTATGCCCGCATCAAGCAGATGATCTTCGACTTCGCGTTGATGCCGGGCGACCGCTGCAGCGAAAGTGAACTGGCGCAGCGCCTGGAGGTGAGCCGCACGCCGCTGCGCCAGGCCTTGCAGCGGCTGGAGCGTGAAGGCTTTCTGCAGGTCCTGCCCAAGATCGGCTGGCAGGTGGCGCCGCTGGACTTCGACACCTTCGACGAGTTGTACGACCTGCGCGTGCTGATCGAATGCCACGCCGCGATGCACCTGGCCGAGGCCGAGACGCGCAGCACCTTGGCCACGCTGGCCGATGTCTGGCTGGTGCCGGCGGCCGAGCGCGTGGCCGATGGCGCGGAAGTCGGCCGGCTCGACGAGCAGTTCCATGCGCTGCTGGTGCAAGGCAGCGGCAACCGTGAAATGGCGCGGGTGCACCGCGAGATCACCGAACGCATCCGCATCATCCGCCGGCTGGACTTCACCAAGTCCGCGCGCGTCGAGGCCACCTACGACGAGCATGCGCGCATCTTGCGGGCGATCACGCGGCGGCGTGGCGATGAGGCGCAGCGCTTGCTGCGGGCGCACATCGAGCAGAGCAAGCTGGAAGTGCGGCACATCACGCTGGACATGCTGTACCGCGCACGGCGCCAGGCCTGAGCGAGCACGCCTGCGCCCGGGCGGGCATGCCAGTTGCCCTGGGCAGGGTCTGATGTCAGCGAATCAGCCCCACCCTGCATCGGCGTTGCGCGTCCTGATTGCCGACGACAGCCACGACATGGCCGATACAACGGCGTGCCTGATCGAGGCGGCTTTGGGTTGCCAGGCCAGCACCGCCTATGACGGCCTCGAGGCCTTGCGGCAAACGCTGTCGCTGCATCCCGATGCCGTGGTGCTGGACCTGCGCATGCCCGGCATGGACGGGGTGGAGGTCGCGCGGCGCGTTCGCCAACATTTTCCGCAAGATTCGCCTTACCTCATTGCGTTGACGGGAGAGCCCGACGCGGTGCGCGACCTGCGCACGGTCGACGGGCAGTTCGACCGGGTACTGGCCAAGCCGCTGGACACCGTGCAGTTGATCGCCACGCTGTCGCGTCTGGCAGCGGGCTTCGAACCCCTGGCACGCGCGACGCAGGCATTCGACTTTGCCGAGCTCTTCACCCGCGTGACGCGCCAGGTCGTGCCCCAGGCGATGGCCGGCCACCTGGCCTATTCATTCGACTTCCGCGGCCCCAGCGTGATCGTCGAGGACGATCCGGTCGAGGTGCAATGCGGCATCCACCGGCTGCTGCTGGGGCTGGTCGACATCATGGCCTCCGGCTTCGTGATGTTCAGCGCCGAAGCCAGCCTCGACGACACGGGCGTGTGCACCGTGCTGATCGAAGCGGCAGGCACCGGCGGCCTGCGTGAAGCGTCGCAACTCGATGCGGTGTTCTCGCGCCTGCGGCTGGCGGAGTTGCCGGATGCCCGATCGACCGATGCCGCAACGCGCCAGGCGGCCGGCATCTGCCCCAACACGGGTGCGTCGGTGACTTGTTCGTGCGACGCGCGTGAAGGCGTGCTGCTGAAGGCCCGATTGGTCTATCCCGGTGCCGTCGAACGCTTCGCGTCGAGAGAGGCCGAGGTGGCCGGTGCCCGTGTCTGGCTGGTCGACCACGGCGAGATGTCCTCCGACTGGGGCGAGCGCCGCCTGCAGCGCCTGGGCTGGCGCGTGACCCGCTTCCGCTCCTGCGCCGGCGCGCTGGCGGTGGCACGCGGGCTGGCGCCGGGCATGGGGCCGCCGATTCCTGCCCCGGCGCTGCTGATCGTCGTCGAGTCCGCCGATGTCGACGGGGGGCTGGTGCGGGCCTTGCGCCAGCATCTGCCGCCGGAGACCGAGTGCGTGTTCGCGGTCTCCGCCGGCTCGCCGCTGCTGGGCAAGCCGGCCGCCGTGGAAGGCTTCGAGCTGTGCGTGTTGCCGTTCAGTCCCTTGGAGCTGGCGCAGTTCGCCGAGCGGGCCTTGCCGTACGACAGCAGTCGGGGCGGCAACACCATGCCCGCGCCACTCGGGCTGGACGATCGCCCCGACGTGCTGCTGGTCGATGACAACGACGTGAACCGCACGGTCGGCCGCGCGCTGGTGGAGGCACTGGGCTACGAGGTGCGCACGGCGCACGACGGGCTGGATGCCATCGACCAGTGCCGCCAGAAGCCGCCGCAACTGGTGTTGATGGACCTGGAGATGCCGGTGCTCGGCGGCATCGACGCGAGCGTGCGGCTGCGCGAGTTGCAGCGCCTGGGCGATGTGGCGCCGTTTGCCGTCGTCGCGGCCACCGCCAATGCATCGCGCGAAGCCCGCGACGCCTGCCGCGCGGCAGGCATGGATGCTTTCATGACCAAGCCGCTGAACCTGTCCGAGCTGCGCGAACTGCTGCGCCGCTTCACGGCCGTGGCCTGAGCGCACGGCCGCGGCGCGAACCCACGGCCTACTGGAATGCCACCTCGGCAAAGCTGCGCAGCTTGCGGCTGTGCAGCTGATCCATGCGCTGCCCGCGCAGCAGCTCGATGGCCCGCATGCCGATGCGCAAGTGCTGGTCCACCCGCTCGCGGTAGAACTGGTTCGCCATGCCCGGCAGCTTGATCTCACCGTGCAAGGGCTTGTCGCTGACGCACAGCAAGGTGCCATACGGCACGCGGAAGCGGAAGCCGTTCGCCGCGATCGTCGCGCTCTCCATGTCCAGGGCCACCGCCCGGCTCTGGCTGAAGCGCCGCTCCGGACCCGGGTGCGGCAGCAGCTCCCAGTTGCGGTTGTCGGTGGAGGCCACGGTGCCGGTGCGCAGGATGCGCTTCAGCTCGAAGCCCTTCAGCTGCGTGACATCGGCCACCGCCTGTTCCAGCGCCAGCTGCACCTCGGCCAGCGGCGGAATCGGCACCCACAGCGGCAGCTCTTCGTCGAGCACATGGTCTTCGCGCACATAACCGTGGGCCAGCACGTAGTCGCCCAGCTGCTGCGTGTTGCGCAGCCCCGCGCAGTGGCCCAGCATCAACCAGGCGTGCGGCCGCAGCACGGCGATGTGGTCGCTGATGTTCTTGGCATTCGCCGGGCCGACGCCGATGTTGACCATCGTGATGCCCGAACGATCCGCTCGCATCAGGTGATAGGCCGGCATCTGCGGCAGCCGCGGCGGCGGCGCGCCGAGCTCATCGTCGTGCTCGGCGGGCAGGCCGGCGCGGCGCATGACCACGTTGCCGGGCTCGACGAAGGCGATGTAGTCGTCGCCATCGCCGGACGGCGCTCCCGAGCCCGCGGCGTGGCCGTTGGCGGTGGGCGCCGGGTCGAGCAGCGCGCCCTGGCCCAGCGGCTTGGCCATCAGTTCGTGGCCCATGCGCACGAACTCGTCGATGTAGAACTGGTAGTTCGTGAACAGCACGAAGTTCTGGAAGTGCTCGGGCGCGGTGCCGGTGTAATGGCGCAGCCGGTGCAGCGAATAATCCACGCGCGGCGCGGTGAACAACGCCAGCGGTTGCGGTTCGCCGGCGCGGATTTCCTGTGTGCCGTTGGCGATGCCGTCGTCCATCGCCGCCAGGTCGGGCAGGTCGAACACATCGCGCATCAGGATGCGGCGCTCGGGCGGCATCGTGCCTTCGATGTGGTCGTGCTGCGCGAACGAGAAGTGGATCGGGATCGGCTGGCTGGACAGGCCCACCTCCAGCGGGCCGCCATGGTTCTTCAGCAGCAGGTGGAACTGATCGCGGTAATAGTCGGCAAACAGGTCGGGCCGGGTCAGCGAGGTTTCATAAACCCCGGGGCCGGCGACGAAGCCGAAGGACAGCCGGGAGTCGGCGCGGACCACGGTGTCGGTGCGCACGCGCACGAAGGGGTAGCAGGCGCGGATCCGGGTGGCGGGTGTCTTGCCGCCGACGAAGTCCTGCAGCGATTGCCGCAGGTGGGCGATGCCGCTGGTGTAGATGGTGGCGGCATGATCGAGCGCCGCGTCGGCATCGGTGAAAGTCTGGGTGGTGATGAGTGTGGGTGTTGTCATGGCCTATTTTGCCAGCAAGCCCGTGACAGGCCGCATAGGCCGCGCCATGGGCCCGCCGCCGTTCAATGCAGCGCCGACAGGAACTGCTTCAGCTCCGGCGTCTGCGGGTCGCCGAACAGCGCGGCCGGCGGGCCCATCTCGTGGATGCGCCCGGCGTGCATGAAGACCACCCGATCGGCCACCTTGCGCGCGAAGTTCATCTCGTGGGTGACCATCAGCAGCGTCATGCCTTCCTCGGCGAGCGACTCGACGACACGCAGCACTTCACCGACCAGTTCCGGGTCCAGCGCCGACGTGATCTCGTCGCACAGCAGCACGGCCGGCTCCATCGCCAGCGCGCGAGCAATGGCCACCCGCTGCTGCTGGCCGCCGGACAACTGGTCGGGCGCGGCATCGAACTTCTCGGCCAGGCCCACGCGCTGCAGCAGCTGGCGCGCCTGCGTCTCGGCCTCGGCGGTGTTGCGCTGCTTCACCAGCCGCGGCGCCAGCATCACGTTGCGGCCGACGCTCAAGTGCGGGAACAGGTTGAAGCTCTGGAAGATCATGCCCACATGCTGGCGCAGCGCGCGCATGGCCTTGGCGTCGCCATGCTTGAGCGCCTGGCCGTCGACCGTCAGCGCGCCTTGCTGAAAGGTCTCCAGCCCGTTGATGCAGCGCAGCAGCGTGCTCTTGCCCGAGCCGCTCTTGCCGATGATGGCGATCACCTCGCCGGGCTTGACCTGCAGATCGATGCCTTTGAGCACCGCGTTGCTGCCGTAGGACTTGCGCAGCTGGTGGATGTCAACGATGGGGCTGGCCTTGGCCAGCGGAGTACCTGTCACGGTGGGTTCAGCGATTTGCATTGAGTTTCCTTTCCAGGGAACGCGCATAAAGGCTCACGGGGAAGCACAGCGCAAAGTACAGAAGGGCCACGCAGCTGTAGACCAAAAACGGCTGGAAGGTGGCGTTGGTGATCATGGTGCCGGCCTTGGTCAGCTCGATGAAGCCGATCACCGAAGCCAGCGCCGTGCCTTTGACGACCTGCACCAGAAAGCCGACGGTGGGTGCGATGGCGATGCGCGTGGCCTGCGGCAGGATCACGTAGCGCAGTTGTTCGCCAAAGCTCAGCGCCAGGCTCTGCGCCGCTTCCCACTGGCCCTTGGGCACGGCGGCCACGCAGCCGCGCCAGATCTCGACCAGAAAGGCACTGGTGTAGAGCGTGAGCGCCACGGCCGCGGCCATCCAGGCCGAGGTGTCCACACCAAACAGCGCCAGGCCGAAGTAGGCCAGGAACAGCTGCATCAGCAGCGGCGTGCCCTGGAACAGCTGCACGTAGCCGGCAACGAAGCGCTCGGCACCGGGCCAACGCGCGGTGCGCGCCACCAGCAGGGTCAGGCCGACCAGGCCCCCGCCGATGAAGGCGATCAGCGAAAGGCCCACCGTCCAGCGCGCGGCCAGCAGCAGGTTGCGAAAGATGTCCCACAAAGAAAAATCAACCACGCCTGCCTCCAAAGAGATAACGCGGACCGGCCCAGTTGAGCAGGGCTCGCACGCCCACCGACAGCAGCAGGTAGATGCCGGTCGCGATGATGAAGGCCTCGAAGGCGCGGAAGTTGCGGCTCTGGATCAGGTTGGCTGCATAGCTCAGTTCTTC
>NZ_DATILJ010000270.1:0-40034 GCF_035476535.1 Aquabacterium sp. | reverse complement strand
CGGCTTGAGCGCCGCCGACTTCGACGACGCGCTGCGCCAGATGCAGCCGTCGACGCTGGACTGGCTGCGCACCGTGCGCAATGTCGTCAAGTACGCCGGCGACGATGGCAGCTACAAGGATGTCGAGCAGTACCTGAAGCGGGTCAAATTGCTCTGAGCCGGTAGCCTCAGCCCGGCAGCGGCACGGTCACCCGCCGCGGATTGACGCCGGTGGCCGGGAAATCGACCATCGCGGCATCGAACAGCGGCCGCAGCACCGGCTCGGCACTGCTCTGCGAACCTTCGCTGCTGGCGCGGGCCTCGTAGAGCGGCTTGCCGCTGGCGCGTTCACGCACCAGCAAAGCCACTTCGCGCTCGTAGCGCGGCGATTCGAAGCGCAGCGAAGCCCCCCAGTACGGCCCGCGCCAGTAGCCATGGCGCCAGACACCGAAACCACCCGGCCACCACAGCGGGTCGTCCCAGGGTGAACGGTCGGCGCGCGAGACACGGGCGCCCACCTGCACCAGCAGGTCGGGCTGGCTGCCGGCCGATGCGGGCTTGAAGCCGGCGCGCTCCAGCGCCGGGCGTGCCGCGTCTTCGAGTCTCTGCTGCGCTTCGGCGCGCGCCTGCTGTGAAGGCAGGCGCTCGAAGGCATAGGTGCCGGCCTTCTGGCCGGCCGGCCAGTCGCCGTAGGTCGAGACATCGGCCGACAACTGATTGAAGGCCGCGCAGCCTGCCAGCAGCGCGCCGGCGGCCAGCCCGGACAGGACCAAGGTGGTGTTCAGTGCACGTCGATTCATGGCCTGATCCTCACTCGTCTCGGTGGATGCGCAGCGCCGTGCCGCCAGCGGGCGGGCCGCACGCTTCATCGTCATCGAAGGCCTTGTCGCCGGCGGCATCGGCCACGCCTGTCGGTGAGATCGTCGTGAACGGGAAGAGGTTCCGGTCCATCATGTGCGAGGGCACGATGTGGCCCATCGCATGCAGCATGTTGTCGGCCCGGCCCGGGTACTGGCGTTCCCATTCGCGCAGCATCTTCCTGATCTGCACACGTTGCAGGTTATCCTGGCTGCCGCACAGCGTGCACGGGATGATCGGGAATTCGCGGTGCACGGCCCAGCGCTCCAGGTCGGTCTCGGCCACATAGGCCAGCGGGCGGATCACTGTGTGCCGGCCGTCGTCGCTGACCAGTTTGGGCGGCATGCCCTTCATGCGGCCGCCGAAGAACATGTTCATCATCAAGGTCACCACCATGTCGTCGCGGTGGTGGCCCAGCGCGATCTTCGTGGCGCCCAATTCGCCGGCCACGCGGTACAGGATGCCGCGGCGCAGGCGCGAGCACAGCGAGCACATGGTCTTGCCCTCGGGCACCAGGCGCTTGACGATCGAATAGGTGTCCTGGTTCTCGATGTGGAAGGGCACGCCGCGGCGCGTCAGGTAGGCCGGCAGGATGTGCTCGGGAAAGCCGGGCTGCTTCTGGTCGAGGTTGACGGCGATCAATTCGAAGTTGATCGGGGCGCGTTCGCGCAAGCTGAGCAGGATGTCCAGCAGCGCATAGCTGTCCTTGCCGCCGGACAGGCAGACCATCACCTTGTCGCCTTCGCCGATCATGTTGAAGTCGGTGATGGCTTCGCCGACCTGGCGGTGCAGCCGCTTGCTGAGCTTGTTCAGCTCGTAAGCCTGTTTCTTCGCCGCCTTGTCCTCGAGCAAGCCGGCATCGACCACCGTGTTCATGACGCTTCCTTCATGCCAAATACCTCGCAACCCACCGCTTCGCAATCCGGGTAGACGTCGGGCTTCGCGGTCGACACGCGTGCGGCCCGCACCTGCGGGTGCGCCAGCATCAGCTTCAGCACGTCGTCGGCCAGGGTTTCCTGCAGGTGGATGTGGCCTTGCGAGACGCGCGCGGCGATCGAACGGCGGATGAAATCGTAGTCCAGGACCTCGTGCAGCTGATCTCGCGACGGTGTCGACAAGCTCAAGGGCACGTAAAGGTCGACGTTCATCAACACCCGCTGCTCGCCCTTCTTCTCGAAGTCGTGCACGCCGATGTTGATCCACACCTCGTACTCGCGCAGGAACAGGCGCCGGCAGTCCATCAGGCTGGGGTTGGTCAGGAGGCTGTGCATCAGGCGCCTTTCGCGAGGAACTGCACGTCGCGCGCTTGCGGCAGCAGGTGCTGGCCGCCGTCGACCAGCACGGTGGTGCCGGTGATCGCCGGCGATTCGAGCAGGAAGCGCACGGTGCGAGCGATGTCGGCCGCCGTCGACGAACGCTGCAGTGGCGTGAGTTGATGGGCGCGGGCGAACTCGTCGGACGTCATGGTGCCGGATGGCAGCGTGACGCCGGGCGCCACGCCGCATACCCGCAAGATCGGCGCCAGCGCCTGCGCCAGCATCGTCGTCGCGGCGTCGAGGGCCGCCTTCGACAGCGTGTACGACAGGTAGTCCGGGTTCGGGTTCACCAGCTTCTGATCGAGCAGGTTGACCACGCAGCCTTGCACGTCGCCTTGGGCCTGCCGCTCGACCAGGTGCTCGTGCAGCGCGCGGGCCAGCACGATGGCCGGCGCGGTGTTGGCGCGCCAATGGCGTTCCATCATGCCGACGGTGAAGCTGCCGACATCGTCGTACTCGAACAGCGACGCGCTGTTGACCACCGCATCGAGCCGGCCGCAGCGCAGCAGCACCGCGGGCACCAGTGCCTCGCAGGCGGCGGTGTCGGCCAGGTCGGCCTCGAAGACTTCGGCCTGGCCGCCGGCGGCCTGCACCTGCGCCGCGGTGGCCTGCGCGTCGTCGCGCGAATGGCGGCAGTGCAGCGCGACATCCCAGCCGTGGGTGGCCAGTTCGAGTGCGATCTCGCGGCCGATGCGCCGCGCCGCGCCGGTGACCAGCACCAGGGGTCGGGAGGAGGGTGTGGACATGCTTCCTACAATGCCGCGATGACGACGGCGAGCGAACCCGACAGTGTATCGAGCCGGCTGGCGGCCGTGATCCGCCGGGCCATCGCCCAGGCCGGCGGCTGGCTGCCTTTCGACCGCTTCATGGCCTTTGCGTTGTACGCACCGGGCCTGGGCTATTACGCCAACCATGCGCCGAAGTTCGGCACCATGCCGGCGTCGGGCAGCGATTTCGTCACCGCGCCGGAGTTGTCGCCGCTGTTCGGCCGCGCGCTGGCGGTGCAGCTGAAGCAGGCGCTGGTGGCCAGCGAGACCGATGCACTGATCGAGTTCGGTGCCGGCTCCGGAGCCCTCGCCGAGCACTTGCTCGACACCTTGGGCGATGCCGTGCGGCACTACCGCATCGTCGACCTTTCCGGCGTGCTGCGTGAACGCCAGCAGCAGCGCCTGGCGCGCTTTGGCGAGCGGGTGCAGTGGCTGGACAGCCTGCCCGAGCTCATCGACGGCGTGGTGATCGGCAACGAGGTGCTCGATGCGATGCCGGTGCAACTGCTGCACTGGGACGGCGCGGCCTGGTTCGAGCGCGGCGTGGCGCTGGACGGCGAGGCCTTTGCCTGGCGCGACGAACCGACGGCGCTGCGCCCGCCGCTCGACGCTGCGTTCGTGCCCGGCACCGTGACCGAAGTGCATGCACAAGCCGAGGCCTTCATCGCCACGCTGGCGCAGCGGCTGCGGCGCGGCGCGGCCTTCTTCATCGACTACGGCTTCCCCGAGGCCGAGTACTACTTGCCGCAGCGCCATGGCGGCACCTTGATGTGCCACCGCGCGCACCGCGCCGATCAGCAGCCGCTGGCCGGTGTGGGGCTGAAGGACATCACCGCGCATGTCAATTTCACCGGCATCGCACTGGCCGGGCAGGCGGCCGGGCTCGACGTGATCGGCTACACCTCGCAGGCGCGCTTCCTGTTCAACTGCGGCTTGCTGCCGCTGCTGGCCGATGCCGGCGTGGTCGAGCGGGCGATGGCGCAGAAGCTGATCACCGAGCACGAGATGGGCGAGCTGTTCAAGGTGATCGGCTTTGCCAAGGGTTGCGCGTTTGAGCCCCTGGGGTTCGCCGATGGCGACCGCATGCACCGGCTGTGAACGAGCAAAGGCCCCCCGGTGATTCGTTGGCTGATCGTCTTCCTGCTCGCATCACTGCTGTTCAGCGGCCTGCGCGGCTGGCTCGAGAAGATCGGGCTGGGCAAGCTGCCGGGCGATTTCCGCTTTCGCTGGCGAGGCCGGGAGTTTTATCTGCCCTTGGCGTCCAGCGTGTTGCTGAGCCTGCTGGCGATGCTGATCGGGCTGGTGATCTGATCGGCCCGGATCGGCGTGCTGCCTGTTGAATGAATATTAGATGAATTACGTGGCCAAACCGCTGTCGCGCACGGCCTGCGTGCGGGCCTGCTGCACCGCCTGGCCGATGGCCGGGCCGTTGCGGCCCTGGGCCAGCGCCTGCGCGGCGGCCGCGGCGGTGTCCACGGCGCGCGCGGCGTCCAGCGCCTGCTGCAGCCGGGGACGCTGGGGGTAGGGCTGGTCTTCCAGGCCCAGGCGCCCGCGGGCGTCGCACTCGCAGGCCAGCAGCAGTTCGGCGAAACGCTGCGGCCGGCGCCAGGCGTCGCAGCGGTCGAACAGCCGCACCAGGGCGGCGGCGTTGAGCTCGGCGCTGCGGTGGACGTTGCCGTGTTCGCGCGCGGCCAGTTCGGCCAGTTCGCGGCAATCGGTCGGCACGCGCCAGCGGTCGGAGACCCGCTGCGCGAGCTTCACGCTGCGCGCTTCGTGCGCGATGTGGCGGGGCCATTCTTCCTGCGGTGTCGTGCCCTTGCCGAGGTCGTGGCACAGGCAGGCGTAGCGCACGGTCAGCGGTGTCTGCAGGCGGGCGGCGCAGCGCAGCACCAGCAGCAGGTGCTCGCCGGTGTCGATCTCCGGGTGGTGCGCGGCGGGTTGCGGCACGCCCCAGAGTCGGTCGACCTCGGGCAGCAGGCGCGCCAGCGCGCCACTGTCGCGCAGCACCTGCAGCAGGCGGTCGGGCCGCGCTTCCATCAGCCCGCGCGACAACTCCTGCCACACGCGCTCGGGCACCAGTTCGTCGACCTCGCCGGCCGCGACCATCTGGCGCATCAGCTGCAGGGTTTCGGGCGCCACCGTGAACTCGGCGAAGCGGGCAGCAAAACGCGCCAGCCGGAGCAGCCGCACCGGGTCTTCGGCGAAGGCGTCGGAAACATGGCGCAGCACCCGCTGCTGGAGGTCGCGCTGGCCGTTGTAGGGGTCGATCAGCGCGCCGCTGTCCGGGTCTTCGGCGATGGCGTTGATCGTCAGGTCGCGGCGCGCCAGGTCCTCTTCGATCGTCACGTCCGGCGCGGCCTGGAACACGAAGCCGTGGTAGCCGCGGCCGGACTTGCGCTCGGTGCGGGCCAGCGCATGTTCCTCATGCGTCTGCGGATGCAGGAAGACCGGGAAGTCGCGGCCGACCGGTGTGTAGCCCGCGGCCAGCATCGCCTCGGGCGAGCTTCCGACGACGACCCAGTCGCGGTCGTTGACCGGCAGGCCCAGCAGCCGGTCGCGCACCGCGCCGCCGACCACGTAGCGCTTCATGCAGGCGGCCGGAGCGGACAGTTCATGGCAACTCGCCGTTGACCGGCGCTGTGCTGTCGCGTGGCCCGATCGGTGCGCCCAGGCGCGCCTTCAACACCGGCGGCTGCTTGTTCAGCACCGCGGCATAGACGCTGGTGTTGGACAGCACTTTCTTGACGTAGTCGCGCGTTTCGTTGAACGGGATGTTCTCGGCCCAGGCCGCGGCTTCGAGCACCGGGCCTTCGCGCCAGCGGCGCGGCCGGCCCGGGCCGGCGTTGTAGGCCGCGGCGGCCAGTGCCTGCGAGCCGGACAGGTCGTCGAGCACCATCTTCAGGTAGCTGGTGCCGAGCCGGAGGTTGGTCACCGGGTCGTTGATCTGCTCGGGCCGGGCCGGATTGACGTCCATGCCGACCTTCTTGGCCACCCAGCGCGCGGTGGCCGGCATCAGCTGCATCAGGCCGGTGGCCCCGGCACTGGAGCGCAGCTGGGACATGAAGCGCGTTTCCTGGCGGATCAGCCCGAACACGAAGGCCGGCTCCAGGCCCGCGGCGCCGGCGGCGGCGTGGATCTCGTTGGCAAAGGGCATCGGGTAGCGCGTGGCCACGTCGATGTCGTCGCGGGTGCGGTCGCTGGTGTTGATGCACAGCTGCCAATCGCTGGCGTCGCAGGCCAGGCGTGCGGCGGCCTGCAGGTCGCGGTCGGCCATGCCACGCAGCGTGAAGTTCCATTCCCGCCGGGCCTCGTCGCGCAGGCCCAGTTCGGCCAGCTTCATCGCCCGTGCCAGGCCTGGGGTGGTGCGCGCGGCATCGCGTTCCGCCGCGCTGAGCGGCAGCGGCGCCGGCGGCAGCGCCAGCGGCTGGCCCAGGTCTTCGGCGGCCAGCTGCCCATAGAAATGCAGCGGACCGGCAATCGATTCGAGCAAATGGCGTGCTTCGGCACGCTGGATGTCGCCTTCGGCCGTGCCGTCGCGGGCGGTGGCCTGGAGTGCACGGGCCTTCCAGTACGCCCAGGTCGGCTCGGCCTGCAGCGCCGGGCTCATCACGCCCACCTGGCGCAGCAGCAGCGGCCAGCGCTCGCGTGCCGCCGGTATGCGCAAGGCACTGCGTGCACCCCAGACGATGGTTTCATCGCTCCAGCCCGGCGCCGCGGCTTCGGCCGCCGGCATCACCGCCCAGGCACGGCGATAGTGGGCTGACGCATCGGCCGACAGCTTGAAGGCCGCCTGCCTGCCGATATAGGCCCAGGCCCAGGCCGCCTGAGCCGGTGACAGCAGGTGGCTGCGTTCGCCCAGCAGCGTGGCGGCTTGTTCGCTGTCGCTGGCGGCCAGGCGCATCAGCGCCAGCAGTCTCAGCTCCTGCCGCTGTGCCGGCGCCGGGCCGGTCTCCCGCAGCAGGTACTTGGTCGGATTTTCCAGCGCATCGCTGGCCGCACGGTCGACCGCATTGCCGAGCAGGCCGATCGCCGCCTTGGCCGCCGCAGGCCGATTGGCCTCGACCGACAGTCTGGCCTTGCGCCAGACATCGTCGCTGCGGAAGCGCTTGCCATCGACCATCGCCGTGGCCAGCATGTTGCAGCCATCGTCCAGCTCACGCTGCGCGAACCAGGCGCTGCGGGCGGCGTCGCGCACGTCGCGGCCGGCCAGGTGCTCGGTCAGCAGCCACCAGCAGCTGACTTCGCGGTCATCGTTCATGCGAAAGCGCGGGTAGTCGCGGGCGATCGCCGGCCAGTCCCGGCGGCGGCCGAGTTCGAGCAGCCAGTCGTTGCGCAGCCGGTCTTCGACATAGCTGCCGGACCAGCGCGTGTAGAAGGCCTCGACCTCGTCGACCTTCAGTTCGGACAGGCGGGCGTTGAGGTCCCAGTACTCGACCCAAGGCGTCAGCGGGTGCTGGGCCGCCTGGGCCGTGGCGCGGGCCGCGGCCAGGCGGCTGCGGTCGCGCTTGCGCACGGCGTCGCGGGCCTCGAGGATGGTGGTGTCGCCGTTCAGCGGCTGTGCGGCCAGCGGTGCAGCGAGGCTCAGCACACACAGGCCGAGCAGCAGGGGTCGGGTCACTAAACTCAAAAAGGAACGGCCAGGCATCACGGCAGCAATCGGGGCGCGGCGCACCGCCAAGACACTGTAACGCAGCACCGGCCGCGGCGATGACCGGCGCGGCGGGCTGCTGCCCGGCGCCGAGCGTTATGGCACGTTCAGGTGCGTGTCGTGCGATACGGCTCTTCGAACGCCAGGAAGTCCTGCTCGGCCAGCGCGTCGCGGATCCAGGCGTTGACGCCCGGGCTCGCCACCACCTGCGCCATGTAGGCACTGACGGCCTCCGGCACCGGCAGCGCGTAGCTGCGCAGGCGCATCACCACTGGCGCGAAGTAGGCGTCGGCGATGGAGTAGTCGCCGAACAGATAGGGGCCGCCGCTGGCCGCCAGCGCGTCCATCCACATCGCGATGATGCGGGCCAGGTCGATGCGCACGCCGGGCTGTTCGGCCATCACCTTCGCGCCGACGGCGGGCAGCGTGGCTTCGATGTTCATCGGACAGTGGCTGCGCAGCGCGCCGAAGCCGGCGTGCATCTCGGCGCACAGGCTGCGGGCGCGGGCGCGGTCGGCCGCGTGGTGCGGCCAGAGTTTGCGATCGGCGTATTTCTCGCCCAGGTACTCGGCAATCGCCAGCGTGTCCCAGACCACCAGCGAATCGTCCACCAGCAGCGGCACACGGCCCGTCGGCGACAGCTTGGAGATGGCCTGTTTGAAGCGTGAGTCCGGCTCGAAGCCGTCGAAACGCAGCATCACCTCGTCGAACGGAATGCCGAACTGCCGCATCAGCACCCAGGGGCGCATCGACCAGGAGGAATAGTTCTTGTTGCCGATGTACAGCTGCATGTCGGATCCGAAGTGCTTCAAGCGAAGGGCCCGCTATCGTAGGTGCAGCACGAGCCCTCGGGGGTGAGGCTTTTGCATCACTGCGATGCCTGGCCCTCATGGGCCATCGCGGCGCGGGTGTGTGCGGCCTCGCTGCGTACCCAGTCGGCAAAGGCTTGCAGGGCAGGGCGCAGCCGGGCCTGCGGCAGCAGGATCAGCCAGTAGCTGGCATCGCCGGCCAAACGGCCTGCGGGGCCGAAGGGCTCGACCAGTTCACCGCGGGCCAGCAGCTCGTGCACCATCGGCATGCGGGCCAGTGCGATGCCCTGGCCGGCCAGTGCGCCCTGCACCTGCTGGTGGGTGTAGTTCAGGTAGATCCATCGCCGCGGCTCCAGCTGCGGTTCGCCGTGCAATTGCAGCCAGCGCCGCCAGCTCAGCGAAAACGCGCTGGGCCGGTGGTCGTCTTCCTCCAGCAGCGCATGGCCGGCCAGGTCGGCGGCCTGGCGCAAGGGGGCAGCGCTGCCGTTGCGGCTTTGCTCCACGAGCCAGGGGCTGGTCATCGGCGACAGCATTTCGCCGAACATCGGCTCGGCATGTGCCGGCACGTTGTGCGGGTAGTCGTAGCGCAGCAGCAGGTCGACTTCGGGATCGTCCATGTCGACCAGCTTGTCGCTGGCCGACAGGCGGATGTCGATGTCCGGATGCAGCGCCTGAAAGGCCGCCAGCCGCGGCATCAGCCACAGCGTGGCGAAGGACGCGAAGGTCGACACGTTGACATGCTGGCGGCCACGCGCAATGCGCAGCTGGCGCACCGTGCGGTCGATGCGCTCGAGCGAGGGCGACACCGCCTGCTCCAGCGCTGCGCCGGCAGCCGTGAGCTCCACCTTGCGTGTGCCGCGGTTGAACAGCGAGGCGCCGATCTCCTCTTCCAGCGACTTGATCTGCCGGCTGACCGCCGATTGCGTGAGGTACAGCTCTTCGGCCGCGGCGCTGAAGGACAAGCGGCGCGCCACCGCCTCGAAAGCCCGCAGCCCGTCCAGGGAGAGTGGCCGCTGGCGATGGGTATTCATATCAAATTCGCATGAATGGGGGTTGTCAATAGCATTGGACCACAGAGGTCATGAGGCCGATCATTGCGGGTATCTACTGAGGGGTACGACATGAGCAAGCTGCATCAATCGACGAGTTGGCAAGTGCTGGATCGGCAGCCGCGCGAGGTCCATCTGACCAGTGTGTTGCGCCTGCAGGCCCGCCGTTCGGGCTGGCTGGTGGTGCAAGGCGGTCAGGTCTGGCTGACGCGGGATGGTGGTGGTGACGACCATGTGCTGGGCCGCGGCGAGCAGTTCTGGCTGCAATCCGGCGAAAGCCTGGTGATCGAGCCCTGGCAGACCGGCGGCAGCGCGCAGCTGGGCTGGCAGCTGGGCAGCGAAGCCAGGGTTCAGCGCCCGGCCTTGCGTCGGGAAGCGGCCGGCGCCGGCGTGGCTGCGGTGGCCTGGCGCGGCCTGGCCGTCGTCTTGCGGGGTGCCGCTGGGCGCTTGCTGGCCGCGGCGCGCAGCGCCGAAGCCATGGCCAGCCGGCCCCAGGGCAGCATCAGGGCTGGCGATTCCATCGCGTCCTGCGGCGCGGTCCAGTAGGCCATCACGATGCGCTGCCCGTCGCGGGTGGCGTAATCGAAGGGTTGGCAGCCGGCGGCCTGGAACTGGCTGCGTGTGCTGTCATCGGTTTTCAGGTACAGCGTGTCGCTGATGATCAGGGCCAGGAACAGATCATCGACATAGAGGCCGTGGCCACCGAACATGCGCCGCGCCCGGGCGTGGCCGAGCGGGCTCAGCAGTTCCAGGCAGTGGGTGACGAATTCGGCATCGGCAGAAGACATGGCGGGCAGTGTAGATCTGCAGCGTGGCCCACCTCGGGCCACAATCCGCACCATGACCTCCACCTACCGCTTCAGCTTCGAGCCGTCACGCGACAAGGGCACGCTGCGCAAGCAGCTGCAGGCCGAGCGGCAGGCGATGGTCGATCGCCACCAGCGTGCGGTGCACTTGCAGGAAGTGCTGCGGGTATGGCTGGTGTCGCGGCCCGAGCGCACCATCGGCGCGTACTGGCCGATCAAGGGCGAGTTCGACGCGCTGCCGGCGCTGTTCCGCTGGAGCGAGGCCGAAGGCGTTCGCCGTATCGGCCTGCCGGTGATCAACCGCGAGACCAAGCAGCTGCGCTTCCATGTCTGGTACCCGGGCTGCCCGATGGAAGAAGACGCCTTCGGCATCCCCAAGCCCAAGGACACCGAGTCTTTCGAGCCCAAGCTGCTGCTGGTGCCTTGCGTCGGCTTTGGCCCCAAGGGCGTGCGGCTCGGCTATGGCGGCGGCTTCTACGATCGCACCCTGGCGGCCCTGACGCCGCGGCCCTATACGGTGGGCGTCGGCTACTCCCATGGCTTCATCCCGTGGCTGGAGGGCGAAGCGCACGATGTGCCGCTCGACGCGATGCTGACCGACGACGGCGTGGCCTGGCAGCGGGAAGACTGAGGGTCGCGCGCCAGCGACCCCTGGATTCAGCCGGCTCAGGCCGCAGCGAGCATCGCCGCCGGCACCTGGTGGTTCTGCCCGCCACGCTGCGCGATCTTCAGCGCGCCGACCTGGTTGCCCAGCCGCACGCAGCGTTCCAGCGCCCAGCCCTGCGACAAACCGTGCAGCAGCGCGCCGCGGAAGGCATCACCGCAGCCGGTGGGGTCCAGCACTTCGGTGGCCGCCACCCCCGGCACATGCAGGCGCACGCCGTTTTGCCACAGGTCGCAGCCCTCGGCGCCCAGCGTGACGATCACGCCGCGCAGGTTGGGCTGGCGGGACAGCGCCTCCAGCGTCGTGCCCATGCGTTCGCACAGCATGTGGCCCTCATAGTCGTTGACGGCGACCCAGCTGGCCAGTTCGGTGAAACGGCGCAACTCGGTGCCGTCGAACAGCGGCAGGTTCTGCCCGGGGTCGAACATGAACGGGATGCCGGCGGCGGCCAGTTGTTCGATGTGCAACTGCATCGCCTCGCGGCCGTCGGGCGCCACGATGGCCAGTTCGATATCGCCGCGCCCGCTGGGAATGTCGGTGGTGTGGGCCAACTGCATCGCACCCGGGTGGAACGCGGTGATCTGGTTGTTGTCCTGGTCGGTGATGATGATGCACTGCGCGGTATAGGTCTCACTCGCCTGCAGCACGCAGGAGGTGTCCATGCCGAAGCCTTGCAGCCGCTGCAGGTAGTCGCCGCCGTCATTGCCGATGGCGCCCTTGACCAGCGGCTTGCCGCCCAGCAGGTACAGCGTGTAGGCGATGTTGCCGGCGCAGCCGCCGAATTCACGCCGCAGCGTGGGCACCAGGAACGAGACATTCAGGATGTGCACCTTGTCCGGCAGGATCTGCTGCGCGAAGCGTCCCGGGAAGTTGGTGATGGTGTCGAAAGCGAGCGAGCCGCAGATCAAGACGGACATGGTGGGTAGGGCCTGGGGCTGGCCGGTTGTGGGCGGAGGGGGACTTCAGGGGTAGAACAGTTCGACCGTGTAGCCGGTGATGCGCTTGTCGCCGGTGGCCAGCAGGGTTTGCAGCGGCACTTCCTGCCCGGCCTCGATGACCGGCGGCAGCCCGAGTTCCATGCCTTGCAGCACGCGCCGCACCACCAGCTTGCCGGCCGCATCGGTCAAGGACAGATCCAGGGCCGGGGCCTGCAAGGCCGTCTCGGCGCGGTTGTGCAGCACCACCGACAGGCGGTACAGCGCGGCACCGTCGACACGGGCCAGGCCGCTGGAATCGACCGACAGCCGGTCGATGCGGCGCAAGGGCTGCACGCGGCAGCCGCTGAGCTGGCACAGGGCCAGCAGCGCCGGACGTGCGGCGGGCAGGTGCGCGGCCAGCAGATCGCGGTTGGCCAGCGCCAGTTGCGTGACCAGCAGCACTCCCAGCAAGACGCTGGCCACGGCCAAGCCGGCGCGCACCGGCGTGCGGCGCCAGAACGCGGCACGCTCGGCGGCCTGCACGAACTGCGGCGCCGGCCCGGGTTCGACCGGCGCCTGCGCTGCAGCATCGGCGGTCGATTCGCTGCTGAAGTTGACGATGGCGCCAGGCTCATCGTCGAAGGGCATCGTCGTAGCCGCCGAGGGTTCGGACAGCGGCTCGTCCTCGGGCGACAAGGCGGGCTGCTCGTCGAAGGCGACGTTCTCGGGCACACCGGGCGAGATGAAGTCGGCGTCGTAGTCCGGGCCATCCAGGCGTTGATGCCCCGACACATGCGCTGTCTCGAAGCGCGCGGTGGTGGTGGTGGCCGCGCCGCTTTCGGCGTCGATGTCGCAGAGGTTTTCCAGCGCGTTGAACACCGCCGAACAGCGGCCGCAGCGCACCCAGCCTTCGGAGACCTTCAACTGATCCTGCACGACACGGAACACCGTGCCGCATTCGGTGCAGCGGGTCGCGAGGCTCATTCTTGAATCATGCCACGCCGGGCGCGGCGGTCTGCTTGCGGGCAGTCATCAGGATCCAGCCGTCCTCGCTGTCGCTCACTTCCAGCGCTAGCCAGGGGGCGTAAGCGGTCTTCAGCTCATCGGCCTGGCGCTCCAGGATGCCGGCCAGCACCAGGTCGCCGCCCGCGGCCACATGGCCGGCGAGCAGCGGCGCCAGCAGCTTCAGCGGCGTGGCCAGGATGTTCGCCAGCACCAGCGGGTAGACGCCTTGGGCGGCATCGGGCAGGCCCGCTGCCAGCGTGACGCCATTGGCCGCCGCATTGGCGCGGGTCGATTCGACCGCGGCCTCGTCGATGTCCACGGCGTCGATCGCCTGTGCGCCGTGCAGCGCCGCGCCGATCGCCAGGATGCCGGAGCCACAGCCGTAGTCGAGCACCCGCGGCCATGGCGCGGCGTGGGTGGCGATCCAGCGCAGGCACATGCGCGTGGTCGGGTGCGTGCCGGTGCCGAAGGCCAGGCCGGGGTCCAGCCGGATGACCTGGCGCGCGACGGCCGGGGCTTCATGCCAGCTGGGCACGATCCAGAAGGCCGGCGTGATCTCGACCGGCGCGAACTGCGATTGCGTCAGCCGCACCCAGTCCTGCTCGGCCACTTCGCGCAGCGCGGCGATGGCCAGGCCCGTGGCCCAGTCCTGCGCCAACAGCAGCGTGGCCGCTTCGGTGGCCGCGGTTTCACTGTCGAACAGGGCGGTGACCCGGGAATGCTGCCAGCCGGCCTGAGGCGCCGGCATGCCGGGTTCACCGAACAGCGCGCGTTCGGCCTCGGTGCCGGCGTCGGCATCCTCGACCGACACCGACAAGGCTTCCAGCTCGTCTGACAAGGCCTCCGAGACCGTTTCGACCAGGCTCTCCGGAACGCTCAGAACCAATTCATGCATGCTGCTACGCCCGCCTCACCGCTTGTGTTGGCCCAACCAGCCTTCGAGGTAATGGATCGACGTGCCACCTTCGATGAACTTGGCGTCGGCCATCAACTCGCGGTGCAGCGGGATGTTGGTCTGGATGCCTTCGACGACCGTTTCCGATAGCGCGGTGCGCATGCGCGCCAGCGCCTGCTCACGCGTGTCCCCGTGCACGATGATCTTGCCGATCATCGAGTCGTAGTTCGGCGGCACCATGTAGTTGGTGTAGGCATGCGAATCGACACGCACGCCCGGCCCGCCGGGCATGTGCCACATCGTGATGCGGCCCGGCGAGGGCGTGAACTTGTACGGGTCCTCGGCATTGATGCGCACCTCGATGGCATGGCCGCGCAGCTGGATGTTGCGCTGCGTGAACGGCAGCTTCTCGCCGGCGGCGACGCGGATCTGCATCTGCACGATGTCGATGCCGGTGACCCACTCGGTGACCGGGTGCTCTACCTGCACGCGGGTGTTCATCTCGATGAAATAGAACTCGCCGTTCTCGTACAGGAACTCGAAGGTGCCGGCGCCGCGGTAGCCGATCTTCTTGCAGGCCGCCGCGCAGCGATCGCCGATGCGCTCGATCGTGCGGCGCGGCACGCCCGGTGCCGGCGCTTCTTCGATGATCTTCTGGTGACGGCGCTGCATCGAACAATCCCGCTCGCCCAGCCAGACCGCGTTCTTGTGCTGGTCGGCCATCACCTGGATTTCGATGTGGCGCGGGTTTTCGAGGAACTTCTCCATGTACACCGCCGGGTTGCCGAAAGCGGCGCCGGCTTCGGTGCGGGTGGTCTGCACCGCGTTCAGCAGTGCGGCCTCGGTGTGCACGACACGCATGCCGCGCCCGCCGCCGCCGCCCGAGGCCTTGATGATCACCGGATAACCCACCGCACGAGCGGCCTGGATGATGGCTTTCGGGTCGTCCGGCAGTGCGCCTTCGGAGCCCGGCACGCAGGGCACGCCGGACTTGATCATGGCCTGCTTGGCCGAGACCTTGTCGCCCATGATGCGGATCGATTCGGGCGTCGGGCCGATGAAGGTGAAACCGCTCTTTTCGACCCGTTCGGCGAAGTTGGCGTTTTCGGACAGGAAGCCGTAGCCGGGGTGCACGGCTTCAGCATCGGTGACCTCGGCGGTCGAGATGATCGCCGGCATGTTGAGGTAGCTCAGTCCCGAGGGCGCCGGGCCGATGCACACCGCCTCGTCGGCCAGCTTGACGTACTTGGCCTCGCGGTCGGCCTCGGAGTACACCACCACCGACTTGATGCCCATTTCGCGGCAGGCGCGCTGAATCCGGAGGGCAATTTCGCCTCGATTAGCGATGAGAATTTTTTTGAACATGGTGCCCTCGGCTCAATCGCCCTTGCAGGCTACGCCTGCCGGGCAATGTGGCTGCGCCGCAAGGCCTGCGGCCTTGTCCCCCCGGTTGGCAATGAGAATCTTCTTGAACATCGGATGCGGCCGCTGGTTATTCGATGACGAACAGCGGTTGGCCGAATTCGACGGCCTGGCCGTTTTCCACCAGCACCTTGGTGACCGTGCCGGACTTGTCGGTTTCGATCTCGTTCATGATCTTCATGGCTTCGATGATGCAGATCGATTCGCCTTCCTTCACCGCCTGGCCCACTTCGGCCAGCGGCTTGGAACCCGGGCTGGAGGAGCGGTAGAAGGTGCCGACCATCGGTGACTTGACGATGTGGCCGGTCTCGGCGGGCGGCGCAACAGGGCCGGCGGCCACCGCCGGCGCCGCTACCGCCATGGCCGGCGCGGCAGCCTGCATCATCACCGGAGCCGAGGCCACGAGAGGCCGTGGATCGGCCTTGACGATGCGCACCTTGCCGTCGGCTTCGGTGATCTCCAGCTCCGAGATGTTCGATTCCGACACCAGGTCGATCAGGGTCTTGAGCTTGCGCAGATCCATGCGACGCACTCCTCGTTCAGTTTTTCGGTTTGGGCCGCCAGCTGCGCTGTATTTGCAGGCATCAGCGTTCAAAGGACGGCGATTGTGGCACATCATGCGCGACGCGCCTGCGTTGCGCAATGGCCTGGCGGGAAACGCCGAGCAAAATCGACTTGCGCGGCGTTGATGCAGAGATCCGGTCAGTATCGCGTCAATTGCTGAAACTTGGAATCAAACCTGGCGCGACCAATCAATCAGCTCGGCATAGCTGGTTTCGCCCATCTTGCGCTTCACGATCTGGCCCTTGGCATTGATCATCACGCTGAAGGGCAGGGCGCCTTGCAGGTTGCCCAGCAGGTGGACCAGGTCGGTGCCGTCCAGGCCGGCCAAGCCGATCGGGAAACCCAGTTTCACCCGTCGCAGGTACTCGCGCACGGGGGTCGGCCCGTCGATGGCCAGACCGATGACCTGGCCCTGCTGCTTGGCGAAGGCCTGGTGAAAGCGGTCGATCTCGGGCAATTCCTTGATGCAGGGGGCGCACCAGGTGGCCCAGAAGTTGATGAGCAGCGGCTTGCCGCGCAACTCGGCCATCACCAGTTCACCGCCTTCGGGCCGCTCGAAGCGCATCGTCCACATCTCGGCAGGCGAGGCGGCCGCAGCCGTGGCTCCGCTGTGCCACCAGGCCAGTCCGCCGCCGGCGAGACCGGCTGCTGCGCCCAGCGTGGCGGTCAAAGCGCTGCGGCGGTTCATGCGGACGTCTCCAGCGGCACCAGGCGGCGCAATGCAGTGGCATCGCCCCGCCAGCTGCGGCCCTGCGCATCGCCTTTCAGCGCGCCGCGCAGGTCGTCATGATCAAGGATGTTCAGGTGCACGGTGACCAGCTCGTTCAGCGGCGCGCAGCGCACACCCAGGCTCAGCACCGACTGTTCACCGCCGCGGCCATCGGAGCGGGACGCAGTGTCGTAGTCCAGGCCCAGGTTGATCAGCGCGATCTCGGCGGACTTGGAATCGTCGCAGTACAGGTCAAGCTGGACCGCGGACAGGCGTGTCGCCGTGCCACGCCAGACCGCACCTGCCAGGTGCGGCCGGAACTCGGCCAGCCGCTCCATCCAGTGCAGCGCCAGCTGGCGCAGGGCCAGCAGTTCCTGCGGCTGGGTGTCGGCACAGAACAGCTCGATGTAGGCCCGGACTTCGTCTTCCACCGCCTCGTTGCTGGGCAGTTCGGCCGGGCGCACGCTGTGCCTGCCCAGCGCCCGGGCGGCCTTGCGCTTGGCCGGGCCGTATTCCATGCCGTCCTCGACCACCAGGCGCGCGGCGCTGGCGGCAATTTCGGCGGTCAGCGACGCGTTCATCGGCGGATTGTAAGAAAGTCGGACAGCACTGCGGCGGTCAGGGCACGTCGATGGCCGACATGCGTGCGGCAATCGTCGCGGCACGGCCCTGCACGTAGGCCGAGGACGGATTCTTCTCGAAGCGCTTGGGCGCCGGCAGCATCACCGCCAGCCGGGCGGCACTGTAGGCATCGAGCCGCTGCGCGTCGGTGCGGAAGTAGTGCCGTGCGGCAGCCTGCGCACCGAACAGGCCTTCGCCCCATTCCACGCTGTTCAGGTAGATCTCCAGGATGCGCTGCTTGGACAGCAGGGTCTCCAGCGCCAGTGTCAGCACCAGTTCCTGCATCTTGCGCGGCAAGGTGCGCTCACCGGAGAGGAACAGGTTCTTGGCCAGTTGCTGGCTGATGGTCGAGCCGCCGATCAGCTTGGGCGGCCGGGCCGCGGCCTTGGGGTTGGCGGCGATGCGTTTCTCAGCTTGCGTCTGGCGGCGCTGGTTCTTGTCCCAGGCCTTTTCGATGGCATCCCATTCGATGCCGCTGTGCTCGGTGAAGCCGGCATCCTCGCTGGCGATCACCGCGCGCTTGAGGTGCGGCGACAGCTGGGCGTCGTCCACCCACTGCTGGCTCCAGCGGATGCGCTGCTGCTCGCTCAACAGGCGCCAGGCCTCGCTGCGCTGGAAGGTGGTGGATTGCGGATCGATCACGAGCATCAGCGCGATGCGAAGCAGGAAGTAGGCCTGCAGCGACAGCGCGCACAACAGCAGCAGCGCGAAGCCGCGCCACAGCGTACCGCCCAGCGAGTGCTTCATCGCGGGCCTGCCAGACGGGCGCGTAGCGCGGCCAGTGCCGCCGCGGCGTCGGGCCGCACGCCGCGCCAGACGAAGAAGGCCTCGGCCGCCTGCTCGACCAGCATGCCCAGGCCGTCGCGTCCGCGTGCGCCATGGGCGTCGGCCCAGGCCAGGAAGGGCGCGGCGGCCGGGCCGTACATCATGTCCAGCGCCAGCGCGTCGGGCGCCAGCGTGCGCGGGCTCACCGGCACCGCCGCGCCGCCCAGGCTGCTGGCGCTGCTGTTGAGCAGCACGTCGTAGGTCTCGCCGCAATCGTCCAGGCCGGTGGCGCGGAGCGTCACGCCGTGCTGGTCGGCGAGCGGCTGATGGCGCCGCGCCAGTTCCACTGCCCGCGCCGGCGTGCGGTTGGCCACCGTGATGGCCCGTGGCGCCGCGGCGATCAGCGGCCCGAGCACACCCGACGCTGCGCCGCCGGCACCGACCAGCAGCACCCGCAACCCGGCCAGCGCGACGCCCGCACCCTGCTGTACATCGCGCACCAGGCCGATGCCGTCGGTGTTGTCGGCGAACCAGCCGTCGTCATCGAAGCGCAGCACGTTGGCGGCCTGCGCCAGCGCTGCCCGCTCGCTGACCCGACGGGCCAGCGGGATGGCCAGGAACTTGAACGGCACCGTGATGTTGCAGCCACGCGCCGGCCCGCGGCCGGCCGCCGCATCCGCGCTGGCGATGAAGGCCTGGACGCTGGCCTGGAAGCCATCGAGCGGGCACTCGATTCGGCCGTATTCGATGGGCTCGCCGGTTTGCCGCGCGAATTCGGCGTGGATGAAGGGCGACTGGCTGTGCGCGACCGGATTGCCGAGCACCGCGTAACGGTCACTGAGGGAGTCATGAACGGCGTCACGACGGGAAGCAGAAACAGTCATCGCGGGGCGGTGCTGAGAGTGGTTTCAAGGCCGTCTTCCCGCGTGAAGCGGAAGCGGGAGGTGACGACGATCTGGTCGGCCTGCTGGCGCATCGCGCCGCTGAACGAACCATACGGCGCGGCGGCGCGAACGATGGCCACCGCGCGCTTGTCGAGCTGGCGGTTGCCGGAGCCGCGCACGACCTCGGCCTCGACGACGCGGCCGCGTGCGTCGACAGTGACGTTCATCGTCAGCTCGCCATACAGCTTGCGGCCGCGGTATTCGGGGAAGTCGCGGGTGCCGCGTTCCTCGATGCGGCGGCGCAGCTGGTCGTAATACAGCGCATAGACCTCCTCGCGCGTGGCCGGGCTGATGTAGCGTTTCTTCGGCCGGGCGTTTTCTTCATTGATGCGTTTTTCGATCTCGGCCAGCAGCTTCAGCAGCTGGCGGCGGCGCTCTTCCTGGTCGCGTTCCTTGGGCGTGCCGGCGTCGCGCTGCGGATCGGGCGGCGGCAGCATCGCCACTTCGCGCCGCACCTGGGCCAGCAGTTGCTGCTGCTGTTCCTGCAGCGTGTCGACACGGCGGCGGGCGTCGTCGCTGGCGTCGCCGATCTCGGCCTGCGCGGTGGCCGGCAGCGGCGAGGTGGCGCGGCCTTCGGCGACGTCGCCGCCGCCGGCCAGCGCGGCCTGGGCGATCACCTGGGCTTTGGTCGGCACCTCGTTGGAACGGGCGTTGACCAGCGTCACCTCCAGCGGCGTCTCGGTGAAGATGCGGCTGAAGGCCTCCGGGTCGATGAAGCGCAGCGTCAACAAACCCGCGTGCACGGCTGCCGAAAACAGCAGCGCAGCCTGCAGCGTGCTCAGCCGGGTGAGCCGACGCCACATGGCAGGGTCAGGCCGTCGGCGCCGCGGGTTCGTCGGCAGGTGCTTCGGTGACCGCGCTGCCGCTCGCGTCGGCGTCGCCGACATCGATGGCCAGCGCCAGCGGCGCAGCGGCCTCGGCCTCGTCGTCGGACTCTTCCTCCGCCGTGGCCGGCAGCGCTTCATCCAGCCGCGCGGCCAGCGTGGCGTGCAGGTCCAGCGTCAGCGCATCGCTGCCGGTCAGGCGCACCCGCACATGGGTGCCGCGCGGCAAGTTGTCGCAGCCCAGCGCCTTGAACACCAGCGGCAGGTTGTCGGCGCGCACCAGGCCCTCTTTCAGCACCGTGGCATTCAACTCGGTGACGGCGTTCTGCTCCAGCCAGCGCAGCGCCCAGAAGCGCTCGATGGCATGCTGGAAATCGTTGTACGCGCTGTAGGCGGCATCGAAGGACGAGATCACCGAAAACAGCGTCGCGTCCTTGGGCTTGAACGGCGCGGCCAGCGCGGCGGTGCGGCCATGGCGCGTGCTGGCAATGATCTGCCACTGGTTGACCAGGTCGACATAGCGCCGCAGTGGCGACGTGGCCCAGGTGTATTGCGGCACGCCCATGCCGGCATGCGGCGCCGGTTTGACGCCCATGCGCACCTTGATGCCCGGCGCCAGGCTGGCCTGGCTGCGGTAGATGCCCGGCACGCCGCAGTCGGCCAGCATGCCGCCCCAGTGGCTGTTGGCCAGGATCATCGCCTCCGAGACGATCAAGTCCAGCGGCGCACCGCGGCGCCGCTCGGTGATGCGCAC
Organism: Aquabacterium sp.; assembly: GCF_035476535.1. Lineage (GTDB taxonomy): Bacteria > Pseudomonadota > Gammaproteobacteria > Burkholderiales > Burkholderiaceae_C > Pseudaquabacterium. Next base: position 19,718 of record NZ_DATILJ010000270.1, on the reverse strand, counting down.
GGTCTCGCTGCCGTCGGGCTCGGCCGTGTTGCCGTCGAGGCGGAAGTTGTAGTCCGGCCGGTTGAAGTTCTCGGGCTTGCCGCGCACCACTTCGCGCTTGGCCTTCAGGTGCCGGGCCAGGCGGAAGGTGAAGGCCAGTTCCTGCGCAAACAGGTACTCGGCCACCGCCTCGCCGGTCAGCGCGGCTTCGGTGACGACCTCGTCCAGCTGGTCGTGGCGCAGGTTCGCGGCGATCGGTACCCGTTCCAGCCTGGTCTCGGTGCCGCGCACTTCCAGCGTGGCTTCGTCGAAGCTGACATACAGGCTCACCGCCGGGCAGTCGCGGCCTTCGATCAGTGTGTAGGCCTGCACCACTTCGTCGGGCAGCATGGTCAGCTTCCAGCCGGGCATGTAGACGGTGGACAGGCGCTCGCGCGCCACCTTGTCGATCGGCGAGTCGGGCAGCACCGCCAGGCCGGGCGCGGCAATGTGCACGCCGAAGATCACCGTGCCGGTGCCCAGGCCGTTGACCGACAGTGCATCGTCGATCTCGGTGGTCTGCGAATCGTCGATCGAAAACGCCTGTACCGGCGCCAGCGGCAACTCGTCCTTGATCGCCGGTGCGGCCAGGGGCGGGAAGCCGGTGCCCTTGGGGAACTGCTCGAACAGGAAGCGCCGCCAGTGGAATTGGTAGGGCGACGAAATCGCGCCGGCGCCTTTCAGCAAGTCCAGCGGCTGGCGTTGCGCGCGGCGCGCGGCTTCGACCACGGCCTTGTACTCGGGGCCGTTCTTGTCCGGTTTGAAGAGGATGCGGAACAACTGTTCCTGCACTGGCGCTGGGCACTGACCGGCTACCAGCTCGGCGGCCCAGGCGTCGATCTGCGCGGCGACCTGCTGCTTGCGTTGGATGGCCAGCAGCGCAGCCTTGACGATGTCTTCGGGCGCCTTCTTGAAGCGGCCTTTGCCGGCGCGGCGGAAGTAGTGCGGCGCGTCGAACAGCCGCAGCAGCGCCGCGGCCTGGTGCTCCGGCCCGGCCTTGGCGTCGAAATAGTCGCGTGCCAGGTCGGCGAAGCCGAATTCACCTTCGGGGGCGAATTCCCAGGCCAGGTCGAGGTCGATCTCGGCACTCAGCGCATGCGCGCGGGCCATCAACTCCGCCGGCAGCGGCTTGTCGAAGCGCAACAGCACGTTGGCGGATTTCACTTTGACGCGTTTGCCGGAATCCAGCTCGATCTGCATCGAGGCCTCGGCATCGGACATCACGCGGCCGGCGAGGAATTTGCCGGCGTCATCAATCAGGGCGTAGCTCACCGGGGCGATTGTCCCATCGCGCGGGCTTCAGCTCCCGGTTCGTCGTTCGGCGCCGTCATGCGAGGTGCAACTGCTGCAGCACCCAGGGCAGGTGTGCATCGAAGTCCGACAGGCCGTGGTCGCTGCCTTCGAGCAGGCGGATGCTGGCGCCGGGGTAGCGGCCGCTCATCTCGCGCCAGTCCAGCACTTCGTCGCCCTTGGCGATCAGTGCGGCGTAGCGTTCGGGGCGGGTGATCGCCGGCACCGTCAGCGCACGCAGTTCATCGATGTACTCGGCGCGGAAGTCGAAACGGTCCTGCGGTGCATGGAAATAGCTGAGCTCGCCGACGTACGGCGCCAGATCGCGGGCCGCCTGCACGGCGGGGTTCAGCAGCAGCGCGCGGCAGCCGCGGGCTTCGGCCAGCGCGGTGGCATAAAAGCCGCCGAGCGAGCTGCCGACCACGGCCATCTGCTCGGCGGGCCAGCCGGCAGTGACCTCGTTGATCAGCTGCCAGGCGGCGGACGGGGAGGGTGGCAGCTGCGGCGCGCACCACAGCACATCGGGCCGGTGGGCCTGCAGCCAATCCTGCAGGCGGCGTGACTTGAAGGACTGCGGCGACGAACGAAAGCCGTGCAGGTAGAGCAGATGCGTCGTCGGCATGGTCGGACGGCGGATCAGCCCAGCGCCTTCAGCAGCTTGTCGTGGATGCCGCCGAAACCGCCGTTGCTCATCACCAGCACATGGTCCCCCGGTTTCGCGGCCTTGACCACCGCGGCGACCAGCTTGTCGACGCTGTCGGTCACCACGGCCTGCGAGCCCATCGGCGCCAGCGCTTCCGCGGCGTCCCAGCCGTAGTTGCCCTGCAGGCAGAAGCTCAGGTCGGCTTCCTCCAAGGACCAGGGCAGCTGGGCCTTCATCGCGCCCAGCTTCATGGTGTTGCTGCGTGGCTCGAACACCGCCAGGATGCGCTGCAGGCCGACCTTGCGGCGCAGGCCGTTGACGGTGCTGCGCATGGCGGTCGGGTGGTGCGCGAAGTCGTCGTAGACCTTGATGCCACGCGCTTCGCCGCGCAGCTCCAGCCGGCGGCGCACGCCCTGGAAGCTGGCCAGGGCCTTGCCGGCGACATCGGGTGCGACGCCGACATGCTCGGCCGCGCCGATCGCCGCCAGCGCATTCAGCTGGTTGTGTTCACCCAGCAGCGGCCAGTCGACGCGGGCGATCTTCAGGCTGCCGCGCAGCACGTCGAAGGCATGCGGCTCGCCGCGTGCGCGCAAGGCGCCGGGTTCTTCCTTGCGCGCGCCGAAGCGCTGTACCTCGCTCCAGCAGCCGCGCGCCAGCACGCGGCCCAGCGCTTCTTCACGCGCATTGACGACCAGCCGGCCCGAGGCCGGCACTGTGCGCACCAGGTGATGGAACTGGGTTTCGATGGCGGCCAGGTCGGCAAAGATGTCGGCGTGGTCGTATTCCAGGTTGTTCAGGATCGCGGTGCGCGGCCGGTAATGCACGAACTTGCTGCGCTTGTCGAAGAACGCGGTGTCGTATTCGTCGGCTTCAATGACGAAGTACCGGCCCACGCCCGCGGCGACGCGGGCATCGTCGGGACCCAGGCGCGCCGAGATGCCGAAGTTCTGCGGCACGCCGCCGACCAGGAAGCCCGGCTGCAGGCCGGCCTGTTCCAGGATCCAGGTCAGCATCGCGGTGGTGGTGGTCTTGCCGTGCGTGCCGGCAACGGCCAGCACGTGGCGGCCGGCCAGCACATGGTCGGCCAGCCATTGCGGCCCGCTGGTGAAGGGTGCGCCGGCATCGAGCAGCGCTTCGATCAGCGCATTGCCGCGCGTCATGGCGTTGCCGATGACGAACATGTCGGGCTTCAGCGCCAGCTGGTCCGCCGTGTAGCCTTCGCTCAACTCGATGCCGAGGGCGCGCAGCTGATCGCTCATCGGCGGGTAGACGTTGGCGTCGCAGCCGGTCACGCGATGGCCGGCTTCGCGCGCGATGGCGGCCAGGCCGCCCATGAAAGTGCCGCAGATGCCGAGGATGTGGATGTGCATGGCTGAAGATTCTAGGAGCCGGTATCCGCGCCGACCGCGCCGCCGCGGCGATCACGTTGACAATCACCGGGATGGCAAGCTGGATCGTCGGCCACCCCTGGGTCTACCCCGCGCTGGAGGTGTTGCACATCGTCGGCATCGCGCTGCTGGTGGGCAACCTGGTGCTGCTGGAGTTGCGGGTCTGGGGTGCCGGCGCGGCACTCGCGGTGCCGGCGCTGGCGCGATTGGCGCTGCCGGTGGCCTTGGCCGGCTTCGGCCTGATCGCCGCCAGCGGCGTGCTGATGTTCGCCGGCCAGGCCGCCGAGCTGTTGTCCAACCGGGTGTTTGTGGTCAAGATGGGCCTGGTCATGGTGGCTGGCTGCAACGCGGCGCTGTTTCATGCCCGCCATGGCCTGCAGCGGCTGGACCGCGCCGCGCGGGCGCAAACCGCGCTGTCGCTGGGGCTATGGATCGCGGTCATCATCTGCGGCCGGTGGATTGCCTACCGCTGATCCACCCGCTGAACCACCCCATTCACGCGAGGTCCTTATGCAACGTCGATCCCTGTTGGTGTGCGCCGCCGGGCTGAGCAGCGGGCTGGCCCGCGCCCACCATGGCTGGAGCAGCTTCGATCAAACCCGTCCGATCTACCTGGAAGGCAAGGCCGGCAAGGTGGCCTGGCGCAACCCGCACGTCGAGTTGGAACTGGAGCTGTCGGCAACGCTGGCCCTGCCGGCCGACCTGAAGCAGCGCGCTCTGCCGGCGCAATCGGCGCCGGTGGAGGGGCCGCAACTGCTGGCCGCGGCCGTGCTGCCGACCCGCAAAGACAAGCGCTGGGAGATCGAGTTCGCGCCGCTGACGCGCATGCAGGCCTGGCAGGTCCCCGAAATCAAGGTCGGCGACAGCCTGGCGGTGCTGGGCTTCACCTTCCACGGCGAAAAGGGCGAGGCCGTGCTGCGCGCCGAATACCTGTGGTTCGGCGGCAAAACCTACGCGCTGCGCTCCTCTCCTGCCTGATCAGGCCTCGAAGCCCTGACGGCCGGACCATTCTTCGCCAGGGGCCACGCGCACGGGGTGGCCGATGCAGGCGGCTTCGACGCACAACATCCGCAGCCAATCGTCGTCCGGCAGGTCGGCCAGCGACTTGGCCTTGTCCGGGCCGGGGTTCCACACCACGGCGTCGGCAAACCCCTCGGTTTCGATGCTCATGCGGCCCATGGCGGTCGACAGCGACAGCGGCCCGGTGGTGTCGAAATAGATGCGGTCGATCTCGCCGACAAAACTCTGCGGGTCGATCTCGTGGCGCTGTTCCTGGCCGCTGAGGCTGTCCAAGTAGCGCAGGCCATACAAGCCGCCCAGGCGTGCCCGGCGCACATCGTCGCAGCGCAGGTAGGTGTGCAGCGCGGTGGTGAACGCAATCGTCGAGTCGCCGGTGTTGGTGACGGCCAGTTCCACGTCCAGCCGCAGGCCCGACAGGCTCAGGCTCAGCTCGGCTTCGAAGCGGTGTGGCCACAGCGCGCGCGTGGCTTCGTCGTCGCCCAGGCGCAGCACGCCGATGACATGGCCCCCGCGGGTCACACCTTCGACCCATTGCCAGGCGCGGTTGCGCGCGAAGCCGTGGCGCGGCAGCGGCCCGCGCTTTTCGAACTGCGGAAAGATCACCGGAATGCCGCCGCGCACCGCCTGGCCCTCGCCGGCCACGGCCTGCGGCGACAGGTACAGGCGCTCGACATCGCCGGCCGGTATCCACGACACGATGTGCGCGCCGTGCAGCAGCACGGTGGCCTGCGCGCCATCGGGCGCGCGCAGCCGCATCGCCGGCTGGCCGAGCACCTGTACCGGCTCGATCATCGGCGGACCTCATGGCCGAGGCGGGCAGGGGGAGCGGGGACGTTCCAGAGAATGACTGCTTGCATGGCGCCGATTATTCACCGCCCCCGGCGGACGGCGCCGCACCGGCGTGCCGCTCAGGCCATGGCCGGCCAGGCGGCCAGCTCCAGGCAGGGCTGCCGCGCGGCTTCGGCCAGCAATTGCTGAATGAAGCGCTCGAAGGCCTCGTCGTCCAGGTCGCTCAGGCGGCGCATCGGCGTGCCGTTCTGGCCTGGCGTGGCGCGCAGCAGGCGGCGGTCGGCGAGGCGTTCGTGGCAGAAGTCGGTGGTCATGGCGGTCTCCGGAAGGATGGGTGTCGGGGCTTGCGGGTGCTGCCCTCGGCGAAGACCTGCAGTGTCGACAGCGACCGTCAAGCGATCGTCAAGACAAGGTCAATCGAGATCGTCAGACGGCCCCGGCGGACCAGCGCAGACTCAGGCGCAGCTGGCAGGGCGCGGCGAGCTCGGGCTCGGCCGCTACCGGGCGTCGGCTCAGAGCGCCGCGCGGGCCGCGGCCACTGTCGCGGCAATGTCGTCGTCGCTGTGGGCTGCGCTGACGAAACCCGCTTCATACAGCGCCGGCGCCAGGTAGACGCCACGCGCCAGCAGGCCATGGAAGAAGCGGTTGAAACGCTCCTTGTCGGTGGCCATCACCGCGCTGTAATGCTGCGGCAGGCTGCCGGCGAAGAAGAATCCGAACATGCCGCCTTCGCAGTCGCCGACGAAGGGCACGCCGGCATCGCGGGCGGCGGCGGTCAAGCCATCGACCAGCGAGCGCGTCCGGGCCGCCAGTGCTTCGTAAAAGCCGGGCTTGGCGATTTCGCGCAGCGTGGCCAGCCCGCAGGCGGTCGCCACCGGGTTGCCAGACAAGGTGCCAGCCTGGTACACCGGGCCCAGCGGGGCCAGCTGCTGCATGATGTCGCGGCTGCTGCCGAAGGCCGCCAGCGGCATGCCGCCACCGATGACCTTGCCGAACACGCTGATGTCCGGCCTGAAACCGGGGATCACTTTGGCGTAGACGCTTTGCGCGCCGCCGAGCGCGACGCGGAAACCGGTCATCACCTCGTCGAACACCAGCAAGGCGCCATGGGCCGTGCACAGCTCGCGCAGCCGCTGCATGAACGGCACGCTGGCGCGCACGAAGTTCATGTTGCCGGCGATCGGCTCGATCATCACGCAGGCCAGTTCGCGGCCGTGCTCGGCAAACGCGGCTTCCAGCTGCGCCAGGTTGTTGTACTCCAGCACGATGGTGTGCTGCACCACTTCCGGTGGCACGCCGGCGCTGGTCGGGTGGCCGAAGGTGGCCAGGCCGGACCCGGCCTTGACCAGCAGCGCATCGGCATGGCCGTGGTAGCAGCCTTCGAACTTGATCAGCTTGGCGCGGCCGGTGGCGCCCCGGGCCAGGCGGATCGCGCTCATCGCCGCTTCGGTGCCGGAGCTGACCAGCCGGATCTGCTCCAGCCCCGGCACGAACGCAATGATGGCCTCGGCCAGTTCGATCTCGCGCTCGGTCGGTGCGCCGAAGCTGAAGCCTTCGGCCGCGGCCCGCTGCACCGCTTCCAGCACCGCCGGATGGCCATGGCCGAGGATCATCGGCCCCCAGGAGCCGATGTAGTCGATGTAGCGCTGGCCTTCGGCGTCCCATAGGTAGGCGCCCTGCGCGCGGGCGATGAAGCGGGGCGTGCCGCCCACCGCGCGGAAGGCGCGCACGGGAGAATTCACGCCGCCGGGAATGACGCGCTGGGCGCGTTCGAACAGTTCCTGATTAGTGGACACGGCGCGGCGCCCCCTTCGGTTTGCCTTCCGCGGCTTCGGGTTCGGGGGGTACCTCGGGGCCGCCCTGCGGGCCTTCGGCCCCTTCTTCGGCAGGCGGCATGGCCCAGAAGAAGCGGTCCGGCACCACACTGCCCATGCCGGGGCGGAAGCCCGCGTCCAGGCTCTGGTCCATGAAGGCCAGTGCTTCGCCGACGGCGGCCTGCAGCTCGCTGCCGGCCGCCAGCAGCGCGGCCAGCGCGGCCGACAAGGTGTCGCCGGCGCCGACGAAGGAGGCTTCGAACATCTCGAACTTCTCGCCGGTCAGTGCGCCTTGCGGCGAGGCCAGCACGTTGTCGATGAACTGGTCGCTGCCTTTGGCCGCCAGCATGATGCCGGTGACCAGCACATAGCGCGTGCCGCGTTCGCCGGCCGCCACCGCCAGTTCACGGGCCGAGGCCGGGCGCTCGCTGTCCCAGTCGGGCAGCAGGAAATCGGTCAGCGTCTTGTGATTGCCGACCAGCACCTCGGTGGCCGGCAGGATCAGTTCACGGAAGGCCTCCAGATAGGGTTGGGCCACGTCGTCTTCCAGCCAACCGAGGTTCGGCAGGTAGGACACCAGCGGCACATCGGGGTAGTCCGACAGGATTTCGGCCACCGCGCTGATGCCCTCGGCGCTGCCGAGAAAGCCGACCTTCCAGCCTGTGACGGTGATGTCCTCGAGCACTGTGCGCGCCTGTTCGGCGACGACGTCGGGATCGATGGCGTGCTGGTCGAAGATCTCGGCCGAATCGCGCAGCAGGATGCTGGTGGTGATCGGCAGCGCGTGCGCGCCCATCGCGGCCAGCGTCGCGACATCGCCGGCCAGGCCGCCCGCGCCCGAGGCGTCGGCGGCATTGAAGCTCATCACGCAAGCCGGAGCGGGCGGGTCCTGCAGTGCTTCGGCTTGGGGGTCGCCGGCGGGTGCGTCTGGGTTCATGGGCAGGGGTGTCAGTGGTTCCCCGAAGTCGACCGTGCAAGTGTCACGCCGACCTCGAGAAAGAATTGAAGAATGTTGTGCATGTGCCTACGAGCCCTTGTCTTTTGGCGAACGCGCGTGGCTACAATCGCCGCTTCATTGTAGTGAACCGACCTCGCACCGTGACCGAATCGCGCACCTGGATGTGCCTTATCTGCGGCTGGATATACGACGAAGCAGCCGGCGACCCCGATCACGGTATACCTCCAGGCACCACCTGGGCCCAAGTCCCGATGAATTGGACTTGCCCCGAGTGTGGTGCCCGCAAGGAGGATTTCGAGATGGTGCAGATCTGATCCACGCTGCTCGTGGCCCCAGTGAACACCGTCTGCTGTGACACCGATGAGGAGCCGCCGAGGTGGAGATCCCCGTTCCGGAAGTAGCGCCTGCGGGAACCCGGGTGCTGGTGATCGACGACAGCAACACCATTCGCCGCAGTGCGGAGATCTTTCTGCGCCAGGGCGGGCATGAGGTGGTGCTGGCCGAGGACGGCTTTGACGCACTGGCCAAGGTCAACGACCACGACCCGCAGCTGATCTTCTGCGACATCCTGATGCCGCGGCTCGACGGCTACCAGACCTGCGCCATCATCAAGCGCAACCCGCGCTTCGCCCATGTGCCGGTGATCATGCTGTCGTCCAAGGACGGCCTATTCGACAAAGCGCGCGGGCGCATGGTGGGTTCAGAGGACTACCTCACCAAGCCTTTCACGAAAGAGCAGTTGCTGCGTGCGGTGCAGCAGTTCGGCCGTGCTGCGGCGGTCCCGCTTCATCCACAATCATGATGGCCCGCGCGGCGCGGTGCTGACGCGGGAGGAGTGAAACGATGCCCGTCCATAAGATATTGCTGGTCGACGATTCGAAGACCGAGTTGCATTTCCTGTCCGAGTTGCTGACCAAACGCGGCTACAGCGTGCGCACTGCCGAAAGCGGCGAAGAAGCGATGCGCCGGCTGGCCGAGGAAAAGCCCGATCTGATCCTGATGGATGTGGTGATGCCGGGCCAGAACGGCTTCCAGCTCACCCGCACGATCACGCGCGACCCGCGTTTTACCGGTGTGCCGGTGATCATGTGCACCAGCAAGAATCAGGAAACCGACCGCGTCTGGGGCATGCGCCAGGGCGCCAAGGACTATGTGGTCAAGCCGGTGGTGGCTGACGAGTTGATCGCGAAGATCAAGCAGTTCGACTGATCTCGATCCCGCCGTCACACACCACGCCATGGCCAAAAAGGAAGCACTGCGAGAACTCCAGAGCCGGCTCGCCGAGCGCATGCAGGCGGTGCGCACCGAGAAGCCGGGCGTGTCCTGGCTGGCGGTGGATTGCGCCGGTCAGGGGGTGCTGTTCCCGTTGAAACAGGCGGGCGAGATCTTCGACATCGGCACGGTGATGCCGGTGCCGCACACCCAGCCCTGGATGGTGGGCGTGGCCAACCTGCGCGGCGGCCTGTTCGCGGTGATCGACCTCGCCGGCTTCCTCGGCCTGCGTGTCCGTCCACCGGAAGGTCCGGCGCGAGAGCAGGCGCATCTGGTGGCCTTGAATGCGTCGCTGGGCATGAACTGCGCGGTGCTGGTCGACAGGCTGGAAGGCCTGCGCCATGCCGCCGACATGCGGCGCGAAGACAGTGAATCCAGTGATCGGCCGGCGTTCGCGGCGGCGCGATGGGCCGATGCTGGCGGCAAAGTGTGGCAAGAAATCGGGCTCGCCGAACTGGCGGGGCAACAACAGTTTCTGGGCATCGCCGGCTGAATCCGCCGGCTCGCTGGCGCCGAAGCAGATTCGGCCACGCGGCAAGAACGAAGAGGAAACGTCATGGGCCTGCTGGACAAACTCAAGGGCAAGGGGTGGGGCAAGGGCGATCAGGCGGAGCCGGTGGCCGGCTTCGACGAATTGCAGGCCAATGCCGAGGGCGAAGAACCCCACCAGGACACGGCTGCCGGCGCCCAGGGACACGTCACGCTGGACATGAATGCGCTGCCGACGGGGGGCGATTCATCGATCATCTCCGAGGCCGCGCCCTCCGAGCTGGCGCCTGACTTCGTCGAATCACGCTTGCAGCCCGGCGGCATGGCGGCAGTGGCCGCCGGCGGCGCGACCGCTTCGGCTTTGCCTTTCATCGGCCAGCGTTCGCTGCCCGAGCAGCAGCGCATCCTGATTTTCCTGATCGCTGCCGGCGCGCTGGTGCTGCTGGCCGCGGTGGGTTTTGCGCTGACCGCTGCCAACCGCAACGCCGGCCAGGTGGGCGCCACCGGCCAGGCCCTGATGCAGTCGCAGCGGCTCGCCAAGGCGGTGTCGCAGGCGCTGTTCGGCAGCCCGCAGGCTTTTGCCGAGGTGAAGGAATCGTCGGCGGTGCTGGCCAAGAACGTGCGCGCACTGAAGAACGGCGACGCCGATCTGCAGGCCGTGCCCGGTGCCGTGCAGGACGCGGTGACGCCGCTGCTGCCGCTGGTCGATCGCGCCGAAAAGAGCGCCAACCATGTGCTCGCGCAGCAAAAGACCTTGACGCTGCTGGGGGAAGCGCTGCGCGCGATCAACCGCCAGTCGTCCGACCTGCTGGAAACGGCCGAGACCATTTCGTCGCTGAAGCTGCAGCAGAACGCGGCGCCGGCCGAACTCTCCGCGGTCGGTCAGCTGGTCATGCTGACGCAGCGCATCGGCAAGAGCGCCAATGAATTCCTGACGATGGAAGGCGTGAGCCCCGAGGCGGTGTTCCTGCTCGGCAAAGACTTGAACTCCTTCCGCGAAATTGCCGAGGGCCTGTTGAACGGCAATCCCGAACTGCGTCTGCCCGGCACCAAGGACGCTCAGACCAAGGAACGCCTGCAACTGCTGATCAAGCAATACGAAGAAAGCCGCACCCAGGCCAGCGCCATCCTGGGCAACCTGCAGGGCCTGGTCACCGCGCGTGAAGCGCAGGTCGCGGTGGTGCAGGACAGCGAGCCGCTGCGCAAGGGCCTGGAAGCGGTGCAGGAGCGCCTGACCAAGGAAGGCGGCTTCAGTGCGCTGCACCTGTTGGCGATGCTGCTGGGCGTGGTGTTGCTGGCGGTCGGTGGTTGGGGTTTCCTGCGCTTGTATGTGCAGGACCAGGCGCAGCGCGCACTGCTCGCCGAAGCCCAGCGCCAGGAAGCCGAGCGCCAGGAGCAGGAAGCCAAGCGCGTCAACGACGCCAACCAGGCGGCCATTTTGCGGTTGATGAACGAACTGCAGGCGGTGGCCGAAGGCGATCTGACGCAGCAGGCCACGGTGACCGAAGACATCACCGGCGCCATCGCCGACTCGGTCAACTACACGGTGGAAGAGCTGCGCACGCTGGTCGCCCAGGTCCAAGGCACGGTAGGCCGCGTGACCGACACCACGCAGCAGGTGGAAAGCACCTCGACCGAACTGCTCGCCGCCTCCGACGAACAGCTGCGCGAGATCCGCGAGACCGGTGAATCGGTGCTGCAGATGGCGGCCCGAATCAACGACGTGTCGGCGCAGGCGCAGCAGTCGGCCCATGTGGCGCGGCGCTCGCTGGAAGCGGCCGAGACCGGCCTGACCGCGGTGCAGAACTCGATCGGCGGCATGAACTCCATCCGCGACCAGATCCAGGAAACCTCCAAGCGCATCAAGCGGCTGGGTGAATCGTCGCAGGAGATCGGCGAAATCACCGAACTGATTTCGGACATCACCGAGCAGACCAACGTGCTGGCGCTGAACGCCGCCATCCAGGCCGCGTCGGCCGGTGAAGCGGGTCGGGGCTTCTCGGTGGTGGCCGAAGAAGTGCAGCGGCTGGCTGAACGCTCTGCCGACGCCACGCGCCAGATCTCGGCGCTGGTGAAGACCATTCAGACCGACACGCAGGATGCTGTGGCCGCCATGGCGCGCTCGACACAGGGTGTGGTCGATGGTGCCCGACTGTCCGACGCGGCCGGTTCCGCTCTCGGCGACATCGACCGGGTGACGCGGCAGCTGGCCGAACTGATCGAAAGCATCTCGACCCAGGCGCTCAGCGAAGCCGAGTCCGCCAACGTGGTGGCCAGCAACATCCAGCACATCTTCGCGGTGACCGAACAAACCGGCGAAGGCACGCGTTCTACCGCGCAAATGGTGCGGGAGCTGTCGCGGTCCGCCGAAGAGCTGAAGCAGTCCGTCGCGCGGTTCAAGATCGGCTGAAGCGGCGGCGCGGATCACCATGGCCCCGACGCTCGACTCCGGCATGAATGACGACCTGAGCACCCTGGCCTGGGTGTACGACGAACTGCGCCGTTCGCTCGAGAACGCGCACAAGGCGCTGTACCGCTACCTGAAGGAAGCGGAAGCGACCGGCGCTTCGGACGTCGAAGCCATCGACCCGGCGGTGCTGCGCATCGCGCGCACGCAGATCCATCAAAGCGTGGGCGCGCTCGAACTGGTCGGCCTGGGCGTGGCGGCCAACCCGCTGCGCGCGGCCGAGGCCGCGCTGACGCGCCTGGCCGCGCGGCCCAAGCTGATCACCACTGCCGCCGTGCGCACGATCGAGCAGGGATCGTTTGCGCTGCTCGATTTCCTGTCGCGCCGCCTGGCCGGCAAGCAGGTTTCGCCGCTGTCGATGTTCCCGCAGTACAAGGCCTTGCAGGAGCTGGCGGGCGCCAGCCGCGTGCATCCGGCCGACCTGTGGAGCCGTGAATGGCAATGGCAGTCGCTGCCCAGCGAGGCCGATGTCGAACCGCGCGAGGCCGACGAGGCCACGCTGTCGCGGGTGGAATCGGAGTTGTTGTGGCTGATGCGCGGACCCGCGCCTGCCGCGGCCACGCGCATGAGCGCGCTGTTCGCAGGCCTCGGTGCTGCCGCGCAGACCGAGCTGGCCACCTTGTGGAAGCTGGCGGCGGCGTTCTTCGAGGCCCAGGCCAAGGGCTTGTTGCCGACCGACCTCTACAGCAAGCGAGTCGGCTCACGCCTGCTGGCCCAGCTGCGCGCCGGCCAGCGTGCCGAAGCCTCCGACCGCCTGGCCCAGGACCTGTTGTTCTTCTGCGCCCAGGTCGCCGTGGGTGAAGGGCGGCAGCCCGGCCCGCGCCTGGCTGCAGTGCGCCGCGCGTTCGGCCTCGAGGGCGAGCAGCCGGTGGACTATGAGGTGCCGCGCCTGGGTCGTTTCGACCCGGCCTGGATCGCGCAAGCCCGCAAGCGCGTGGCCGCAGCGAAAGAGTGCTGGTCCGCCGTGGCCGCTGGCGAATTGGCGCGGCTTCCCGGTTTGAGCGAGCCCTTCGCCTTGGTCGGCGATTCGCTGGCCCGGCTGTATGCCGATGGCGACACACTGTCGCGCGCCTTGCAGGGCGCTTCATCGCAGTCGGTCAACACCAGCAGCGAACCCACGCCTGAACTGGCGATGGAGGTGGCGACAGCCTTGCTGTATGTCGACGCGTCGCTGGAAGACGGCGATTTCGACCATCCCGACATGCCGCAGCGCATTCAGCGCCTGGCGCAGCGCATCGACGATGTGCGCAACGGCCGCGATCCCGGGCCGCTCGAGCGCTGGATGGAAGACCTGTACCGGCGCGTCTCCGACCGCCAGACCATGGGCAGCGTCGTGCAGGAATTGCGCGCATCCTTGTCCGAGGTCGAGAAGCAGATCGACCAGTATTTCCGCAACCCGGTGCAGCGCGAACTGCTGATTCCGGTGCCGGCGCAGCTGGGCGCAATGCGCGGCGTGCTGTCGGTGCTGGGCATGGAGCAGGCCTCGCAGGCCGTGCTGCGCATGCGCGACGACATCGATGAACTGGCCAACACGGAGGTCGATGCGGCGCGCGCCGCCGAGGTCGGCACCTTCGACCGGCTGGCTGACAACCTGGGCGCCTTGAGCTTCCTGATCGACATGGTCAGCGTGCAGCCGCAGCTGGCCAAGTCGCTGTTCCGCTTCGATCCGGTCAGCGGCAACCTCAGCGCCGTGATGGAGCGCGCCGAACGCAGCTCCGGCTTTGCCGAGCTCGACACTGTCGCCGACGATTCGCCGGCGCTGGTGGAGCAGGCGCAATCGCTGGTGCAGGCGGCCTCCTTGCCGGGCGCCGATGCCGAGCACCTGGCGCGCGAGTTCGAGCGCTTGTCGCAGCAGGCGCGGGCCGCCGATCAGCCGGCCCTGGCCGAGGCCGCCAGTCGTGCCCACAGCACCATGGCCCACGACCCGGGCGAGCAGGCACTGGACACGGCGGCGCGCCAGCTCGATGCCTCGATCACCGACTTTGTCGCTTCGCAGGTCGAGGCGATGCCGGCCCAGCCGACGCCGGCGCGGCCTGTGCCGCCGGCCGGCCCGCCCACGGCGCCCGGCGAAACCGGGCTCGAAGACGATGCCGAAATGCGCGAGATCTTCCTCGAGGAAGCGCGCGAGGTGGTGGGCACCGCACGCGGCGCGCTGGCCGACTTGCAGGAGCGCCATGACGACCTGGGCGCGATGACCACCCTGCGGCGTGCTTTCCATACGCTCAAGGGCAGTTCGCGCATGGTGGGACTCGGCGAGTTCGGCGAGGCCGCCTGGGCCTGCGAGCAGCTGTTCAACGCCCGGCTGGCCGAATCGGCCAGTGCCGACGCCGATCTGCGTGGCTTCAGCACCGAGGTGCTGGACCACTTTGAACAATGGGTGTCGGCCATCGAGGCCAACCAGGCCGGCCCGTTCCGCCACGAGCCGGTGTCGCACGCGGCCGATGCGCTGCGGCTGGAGCATCGCCGGCTGCCGCTGCAGGCAGTGCCGGCGATCGAACTGTCCGGTGTCACCGAGCCGGTGGTGGCGGCGCTTGTCGACGCCGCCGACGAAGAACCGCTGCACGCGCCGGTTGAACAGCACGAGGGCCTGGTGCTGCCGTCGCTGGAGACGCTGGTGCCGGATCTGCCCCGGGCGAGCGACCTGGACTTGACGCGGCCGCTGCCGGTGCTCGACTCCGAAATGGCGGCCCTGCCAGCGACCGAGCGGGTCGAGTTCGACGCCCTCGATTTCGAGTTGACGCTGCCCGAAACCGTCGACCTGACGCCGCCTGCCCCCGCAACGATCGAGCCGCTGACCGACCTGGTGCTGGACCTGGATCTCGAGCCGGTCGAGGCAGCGCCGGCCGATGCCGCCGACACCGCCGCCGCACCGCTCGACGAAGCCACGGTGATCAGCGCCTCCAGCGGTGACACGCTGGAACTCGATCTGCCGGGCCTGCCCGAGTTGTCGTCCGACGAACTGCTGGTGCCCGCCGCGGAAGCCGCGCCGGCAGCCGAGCCGCAGGCCTTGCTGGAGGTGGCCGAAGCGATCGAGATCTCGGATTGGGATGGTGTGCTGGCCGGCGTCGGCGATGAGCTGCCCGGCGCGTTGCCGGCGGAGCTGCTGGCCGACCTGGCGCCGGTCTCGGAAGAGATCGCCGAGCCTGCGGCCGAGGGGGTTGTGGCCGACGAGGACGTCGTCGCTGCCGCAGCGGACGCGGTCGAGGCCGAGGCCGAGGCGCCCACGACCGACATCGTGCTGGACGACATGGCACCCGGCGCCATCGCCGCGGTCG
Source organism: Aquabacterium sp. (assembly GCF_035476535.1). GTDB lineage: Bacteria > Pseudomonadota > Gammaproteobacteria > Burkholderiales > Burkholderiaceae_C > Pseudaquabacterium. The sequence goes on along the minus strand of NZ_DATILJ010000270.1, from coordinate 4,295 downwards.
ACATCGTCGCCGACGAGCCTGCGGCACCCGTGCCGCAGCCGCTGGCATCCGAAGCCTGGGCTGAACCGCCTATCGTCGCGGCCGACGAGGCTGAACCCGCCATGCCGGGCCAGCCGCTGCTGGCTGTCGACGCGTTGCTGTCGCCCGAGGTCGATGCCGCGCCGGAAATCGCGCCCCCCGAGATCCCGGCCGAGGACACCGACGCCGAGCAGGTCAAGGTCATTGGTGACCTGCGCATCAACATCCCGCTGTTCAATATCTACCTCAACGAGGCCGATGAGCTGTCGCGGCGCCTGTCCACCGAGTTGGCCGAGTGGTCGCATGAGCAGCATCGACCGGTGGGCGACAGCGCAGTCGCGCTGGCCCATTCGCTGGCCGGCAGTTCGGCGACCGTGGGCTATGCCGACCTGTCACAGCTGGCGCGCTCGCTCGAACATGCGCTGATGCGCTCCAACGACCGTGGGCATGGCCGTGGCGACGAGGCGGTGATCTTCAATCACGCGGCCGAAGAAGTGCGCCGCCTGTTGCATCAGTTTGCCGCCGGTTTCCTGCGCCCCGCCGAACCGGGGCTGATGCAACAGGTCTTCGACCTGGAGCACGCGCCGCACGAGGCCTCGCTGACGCTGTCCGACGAGCCCGATCCGCTGCCGCAGGACGCTGGGGACACGGCGATGTCGACCGTGCTCGGCGACTTCGGCCAGCCGGCGCTGATGCCCTTCACCGCGCTGCCCGATGCGCCGGCGCGACCGGCCGCGGTGCGCCGTGATGCGCTGGACACCGACGAGGACATCGACGCGGTCGACGCCATCGACCACGAGCTGTTCCCAATCTTCGAAGAAGAAGGCGAAGAGTTGATCCCGCAGCTGCAGGCCCGGCTGCGTGACTGGGTGCGCCGGCCTGGCGAGCCCGCTGCCGCGTCGGCCTGCATGCGCACCTTGCACACGCTGAAGGGCGGGGCGCGACTGGCCGGTGCGATGCACCTGGGTGAGATGGCGCACCGGCTGGAAACCGCCATCGAGCACCTGCTGGCCTCGGACCATCCGCAGGCCGACGACATCGAGCCGCTGGTGTCGCGCGCCGATGCGATCGAAGCGCACTTCGAAGCGCTGCGTCGCGGCGGTGGCATCGTGCCGCCGAGTTCCATCCATGGCGGCCTGGATGAGTTGGTCGAGCACCCGGTCGAACCGCTGTCCGGCCGGGTCATCGAAGCGGTGATGGAGCCGGTGCCGGAGACCGATACCGCGCCGGCACCGCTGCTGCCGATCGAGCCCCCGGCGGTGCCTGCGGCTGCCGCCGTGTCGAGTGCCGGGCCAGTCCCGGCCGGCCTACCCGCAGCCGCGGCGCCGCGGCCGATCGACTGGGCGCGTTTCGATCGCACCGTGATCGCCGCCGACGACACCGAGAATCGCCGCGGCACCGGCGCCCACACCGCCGCAGTGCGGGTGCGCGCGCCCTTGCTGGACCGGCTGGTCAACCATGCCGGCGAGGTGACGATCACGCGAGCCCGCATCGAGTCCGATGTGGCGCAGATGAAGGGCTCGCTGGGCGATCTGACGGAAAACCTGGAACGGCTGCGCCGCCAGCTGCGCGACATCGAACTGCAGGCGGAAACCCAGATCGGCACCCGCATGGAAGCGGCGCGTGCCGCGCTGCAGGAGTTCGACCCGCTGGAGATGGACCGCTTCACGCGCTTCCAGGAACTCACGCGCATGATGGCCGAGTCGGTGAACGACGTGGCTACCGTGCAGCGCGGTCTGCAGCGCACGCTGCAGTCGGCCGAAGACGAACTGGCGACTCAGGCGCGGCTGACCCGCGACCTGCAGGACGACCTGCTGCGCACGCGCATGGTGGAGTTCGAAGGCCTGTCCGAGCGCCTCTATCGCGTGGTGCGCCAGGCGGCCAAGGAAACCGGCAAGCAGGTGCGGCTGGACATCATCGGCGGCTCGATCGAAATCGACCGCGGCGTGCTCGACCGCATGACCGGCTCGTTCGAGCACCTGCTGCGCAACAGCGTGGTGCACGGCATCGAAGCGCCGCAGCGGCGCCAGGCCTCGGGCAAGGAAGCGACCGGCGCGATCACCATCTCGGTGACGCAGGAAGGCAATGAAGTCGGCGTCGATTTCCGTGACGACGGCGGCGGCCTGAACCTGCAGCGCATCCGTGAGAAAGCCCGGGCCACCGGGCTGCTCAGCGCCGAGGCGCAGCCCAGCGATGCCGAATTGGCCGGGCTGATCTTCCATCCCGGTTTCTCCACCGCCGACGAAGTGACCGGTCTGGCCGGCCGGGGCGTGGGCATGGACGTGGTGCGTGCCGACGTCAACGCGATGGGCGGCCGCATCGAAACCGCGACCTCCCCGGGCCAGGGCACCAGTTTCAAGCTGGTGCTGCCGCTGACCACCGCGGTGACGCAGGTGGTGATGCTGCGCTGTGCCGAGCTGAAGGTGGCGGTGCCGTCCACGCTGGTCGAGATCGTGCGCCGGGCGCCGGCGGCCGAATTGAACCTGGCCTACCAGCAGGGCAGCTACGCCCTGGCCGGTCACGACCTGCCGTTCTTCTGGCTCGGTGCGCTGCTGCAAGGCACGGCCTTCGGTCAGGCCAGCGGCCGCACTGCGCCGGTGGTGGTGATCCGCAGCGCGGCGCAGCGCCTGGTGCTGCATGTCGACGAAGTGATGGGCAACCAGGAAGTGGTGGTCAAGAACCTCGGGCCGCAGCTGTCGCGGCTGCCCGGTCTGACCGGCATGACGCTGCTGCCCTCGGGCTCGCCGGCACTGATTTACAACCCGGTGGCGCTGGCGACGTTGTACGGCGCGTCGGCCCGCGCGGCCACCGTCGCGGCGATGGAAGCAGCGCGGCGCAACGCCGAGCAGATCGTCGAACAGCAGAAGGCCAACCTGGCGCCGCTGGTGCTGGTGGTCGACGATTCGCTCACCGTGCGCCGCGTCAGCCAGCGCATGCTGGTGCGTGAAGGCTACCGCGTCGTTGTTGCCAAGGACGGCCTCGAAGGCCTGGAACGGCTGGCCGACGAACTGCCCGCCGTGGTGCTGACCGACATCGAAATGCCGCGCATGGATGGCTTCGACCTGGTGCGCAATATGCGCGTCGATGCTCGCCTGGCGAACCTGCCGGTGATCATGATCACCTCGCGCATCGCCCAAAAACACCGCGATTACGCGGCAGAACTCGGTGTGAACCATTACCTCGGCAAGCCTTTTGCCGAAGATGAGTTGCTGGCGCTGGTGGCAAACTACGCAGGCCGCGTGGCGCCGGCTTGAGCCCGTGATGTTGCGGGTGACGCGCGTAACCACCCCATGTCCAAGGTAGTCGACCATCTCGCAGAACTGACAGGCTTTCGGGATCGTGATGTGCTCGACACCACGCTGGCGGGCGCATTGCGCGATCTGCTGGAGCCGCTGCGGGTGGCGATTCACCGCTGTGTCGGCGAAGAAAGCGACCGCCGCTGGCTGACCCGGGCCCGGCTCGAAGCCCTGGAAGCCGCGGCCTCGGCCGACCCGCTGTGGGTGGAGTTCGACAGCCTGCCGGTGATGGACGACTTTCCGGCGCGCGTCGCGGCCATCGACACGCACGAGATGGTCAGCGTGTCCGGCACGCCGCATGTCACGGTGTTCCCGCTGTTCACCGACCGCGATGTGGCCGGTGTCGTCGAAATCGACAGCGCCGAGCCGCTGGACGCCGAGCAGCAGCGCCTGGTGGCCAGCATCCTGCGCATCTACCGCAATTTCCAGAGCCTGTTGGACTACAGCGAACGCGACACGCTGACCGGCCTGCTCAACCGCAAGACCTTCGACGAGGCCTTCTACAAGCTCTCCGGCCAATCGCCGGAAGGCAGCACCTCCACCAGCGGCGAACGGCGCGTGCGGGGCAGTGCGCAGACGCATTACATCGGCGTGCTGGACATCGACCACTTCAAGTCGGTCAACGACACCTACGGCCACTTGATCGGCGACGAGGTGCTGCTGCTGCTGTCGCGGCTGATGCGTTCCTGCTTCCGCTACCACGACCGGCTGTACCGCTTTGGCGGCGAAGAATTCGTCGTGCTGATGCGCTGCGGCAGCGATGCCGACGCCGGCCGCGCCTTCGAGCGCCTGCGTGCCAGTGTTGCGGCCTATGCCTTCCCGCAGGTCGGGCGCATCACGGTGTCGGTGGGCTTCACCGAGCTGAAGCCAGGCGACACGCCCAGTTCCGCATTCGAACGCGCCGACAAGGCCGTCTACTGGGGCAAGACGCATGGCCGCAACCAGGTCTGCAGCCATGCCGAACTGGTGCAGCGGGGTGAG